>JAEEJP010000006.1 GCA_016281925.1 Methanomassiliicoccaceae archaeon | reverse complement strand
TCGTCCTCGGATTCGGAATCCTCGGAGGTCTTCAGCACTATGGCCTTGATCCCTCTGGACCTGACGTTCTTGTACGCCGAAAGCGCGGTCTTCTTGACCCTGCCTTTCTTCGTGCAGAACACTATGAACCTGTCGTCGGGGAAGTCGGCGGTGCAGACGGTGCTGACTACGGTCTCCCCCTCCTCCAGATCGGGGATCAGATTGACCAGGGGCTTGCCCTTGGACTGCCTGCTGCCCTCCGGGACGCGGTATCCCTTGAGCCAGTGCATGCGGCCGCGGTCGGTTATGAACAGGATGTAGTCGTGGGAGGACATGACGAACATGGAGTCCACGTGGTCCTCCTCCTTGGTCTGCATCCCGGTCAGGCCGGTGCCGCCGCGCCTCTGCTGCCTGTAGGTGCTCAGCGGGATTCTCTTGACGTAATCGTCGCGGGAGATGGTGATGACCACCTTCTGCCTCGGGATGAGGTCCTCCTCGTCGCTGTCCAGCGGATTCGGGTCTATGACGGTGCGGCGCTCGTCTCCGTATGCGTCCTTCATCTCCTTCAGCTCGCCCTTGATTATGGCGTCTATCCTGGATTCGTTGGCCAGTATGTCGCGCAGATCGGCCATCTTCAGCCCCAGATCCACGTATTCGGCCCTTATGGAGTCCAGCTCCAGGCCGGTGAGCTTCTGGAGCCTCATGTCTAGGATCGCCTTCGCCTGCTCCTCGTCTATGGAGAGCAGGGTCTGCAGCCCGGCGTTGGCCTCCTCGGCGCTGTCCGACGACCTGATCAGCGCGATGGTCGCGTCCAGCATGTTGATGGCCGCCATCAGGCCCTCGAGGATGTGGTATCTCTTGGCCGCCTGCTTCAGATCGTACTCGGTTCTGCGGCGGACCACCGACTTCCTGTGGGAGATGTACTGGAGTATCAGCTCCTTCAGGGAGAGGACGGACGGCTTGTTGCCCACCAGGGCGATGTTGATGATCCCGTACGTGATCTCCATATTGGTCTTCTTGAACAGATTCTCCAGCACCACCGCAGACAGGGCGTCCTTGTGCAGCTCCACCACTATCCTCATGCCGTGCCTGTCGGATTCGTCGCGCAGATCGGTGATCCCTTCGATCTCCTTGGTCTTGACGCGGTCCGCGATCTGCTCGATCAGCGCCGATTTGTTCACCTGGTAGGGTATCTCGTCGACGATGATGCGCTCCTTGCTGTTCCCCATGTCTTCGACGTGGGTGTTGGCCCTGACCTTCATCCTGCCGCGGCCGGTCTCGTAGGCGGAGCGGATCCCGCCGATGCCGTAGATGGTGCCTCCGGTGGGGAAATCCGGGCCCTTGATGAACTGCATGAGGTCGTCCAGAGACGCTTCCCTGTTGTCTATGGTATATGATATGGCGTCGCAGACCTCGCCGAGGTTGTGGGGCGGCATCTTGGTCGCCATTCCCACGGCTATCCCGTCCGACCCGTTCACCAGTAGGTTGGGGAACTTTGAAGGCAGCACCGAGGGCTCCTTGAGCGAGCCGTCGTAGTTGTCGACCATGTCCACCGTCTCCTTGTCGATGTCGGCGAGGAGATCGCTGGCCATCTTGGACATCCTGGCTTCGGTGTAACGCATGGCGGCCGCGGAATCCCCGTCGACCGATCCGAAGTTGCCCTGGCCGTCTACCAGGGGGTATCTCAGGGAGAAGGGCTGCGCCATCCTCACCATCGCTTCGTAGGCCGCGGAATCCCCGTGGGGATGGTACTTACCGAGGACCTCTCCCACCACGGTCGCGGACTTCTTGTGCGGGCGGTTGTACGTCAGGCCCAGGTTGTCCATGGCGAACAGGATCTTCCTATGCACCGGCTTCAGGCCGTCGCGCACGTCGGGGAGAGCCCTCCCCACTATGACGCTCATTGAGTAGTCGATGTAGGAGCGCTGCATCTCCTTCTCGACGGACTGGATTATGACTTTTTTCTCGCCGTCCATTATATCACACATCCAGGTTCATGACTTCGTGGGCATGCTCCACTATGAATTCCCTCCTGGGCTCCACGTCGTCCCCCATGAGGACCGAGAACAGCTGGTCGGCGATCATGCTGTCCTCCACGGTGACCTTCTTCATCAGCCTGGTGTCGGGATCCATGGTGGTGTCCCAGAGCTGCTGGGGATTCATCTCTCCCAGACCTTTGTACCTCGACACGTTGCATCCGGGGCCCAGCTCGGCCATGGCGGCGGACATCTCGTCGTCGTTGTATGCGTAGATCTGTTTCTTGCCTTTGTACACCCTGTACAGCGGCGGCATGGCGATATATACGTGGCCGCCGTCTATCAGAGGCCTCATCTGCCTGTAGAACAGCGTCAGGAGAAGCGTGCATATGTGCGCTCCGTCCACATCCGCATCGGTCATAATGACGACGTTGTGGTAGCGTATCTTGGAGACGTCGAAATCCTTCCCTATGCCGCCTCCGATGGCTATGGCGAGGTTCTTGATCTCTTCGTGGTCCAGGAGCCTGTCCGGCCTGGTCTTCTCGACGTTGAGGATCTTCCCTCTGATGGGGAGTATGGCCTGGAACGCGCGGTCCCTGCCCTGCTTGGCGCTCCCGCCTGCGGAGTCCCCCTCCACGATGTACAGCTCGCACTTGGACGGATCCCTTTCCGAGCAGTCGGCGAGCTTCCCGGGGAGGCTGGTGGTCTCCAGCACGCTCTTCCTTCTGGTGGCGTCCCTGGCTTTCCTGGCGGCCTCCCTGCCCTCGTAAGCGGATATGGCCTTCTTGAGCACGATCTGGGCCACGGAAGGGTTCTCCAGGAGGTATTCGCTCAGCTTCTCGTTCATCAGGCCCGAAACCGCGCCTTGGGCGACGCTGCTCCCCAGCTTGGCTTTGGTCTGGCCCTCGAACTGGGGCTCGGCCATCTTGATGCTGACGATCGCCGTGAGGCCCTCGCGGACGTCCGACCCTTCGAGGGTTATGTCCTTGAGGATTCCGTTGGTCTTGCCGTAATCGTTGATGCACTTCGTCAGGGCGGTCCTGAACCCGGTGAGATGGGTGCCTCCTTCTGGCGTGTAGATTGTGTTCACGAAAGAGTCGATCTCCTCGTTGTATCCGTCGGTGTATTGCAAGGCAATGTCGATGTTGACTCCGTTCCTTTCGCCGGTGAAGCGCATCGGAGCCGGGTGTATCGGCGTCTTGGACCTGTTGAGGTACTGGACGAACTCGGAGACCCCGCCGTCGTAATGGAACCTCTCCTTCCTGCCGGTGCGCTTGTCCTCGAAGTTTACCGTGGCCTCGCTGTTGAGGAACGCCTGGTTGCGGAACCTGTTCTGAAGCGTTGTGTAATCGAATTCTACGGTCTCGAACATCTCTGCGTCCGGCCAGAACGTGATCTATGTGCCGTGCATGTCCGAATCGCCGATGACCTCCACAGGGCCGTCGGGGATGCCTATCTTGTACGACTGCCTGAAGACCTTCCCTTCGCGGCACACAGTCGCGATCAGCCTGGAAGACAGCGCGTTCACGACGGAGACTCCGACCCCGTGCAGCCCTCCAGAGACCTTGTAGCTGTTCTGGTCGAACTTGCCGCCGGCATGCAGGTCGGTGAGGCACAGCTCCAGCGCGGATTTGCCTTCTTTGTGGTTGATTCCGGTGGGGATTCCCCTGCCGTCGTCCGTCACGGTGATGGACCCGTCTTCATTGATGGCGACATCCACTTCGGTGGCAAACCCGGCCATGACTTCGTCTATGCCGTTGTCCACGACCTCATAGACCATATGGTGGAGACCGCGGGAATCCGTGGAGCCTATGTACATCCCCGGCCTTTTCCTGACCGCTTCCAACCCCTTCAGCGCGACTATGCTGTCCGCATTGTATTCTTCGGGGGCGCCTTCGACGCTTTCATCGCCCATTGTATCCTTCTTCCGTAAGCAACTATAATATAATAATAATGCGCGCACGCGCACGCGAAATTATAGCCACACACCGCCGCCAGAGTCTGCCGGAGGGGGAAATCCCCGGATCCTCTGGCCGTCCATCAGGCATAGTATTATTTCGCGTCCGCCATTCCATCGGCAATGAGCACCATCATGGAAGAAGCCCGCAGGGGCGAGATCACGCCTCTGATGAGAAAGATCGCGGAAAACGAGGGAGTCAGCGCCGAGTTCATCAGAAACGGCATAGCGGCGGGACGCATCTGCGCGCCGCACAATCCCGTGCACGACGCGAAACCGGCCGCTATCGGCGAAGGGCTGCCCATCAAAGTGAACGTGAACCTCGGGACGTCCCGCGACATGGTGGATCTCGGCGCCGAACTGGAGAAGCTGAGGATCGCGATCAGATACGGGGCCGATGCCGTGATGGACCTCAGCACCGGAGGCGACATCGACGCCATAAGAAGGAAGATCATCTCCGAATGCCCCGTCATGATGGGGTCTGTCCCCATATATCAGACCGGGGTGATGGCCGCCAGGAGGAAAGCCATAGTCGAGATGACCGAGGACGACATCTTCGGCGGCATCGAGAAGCACGCCAAGGACGGGATGGATTTCATGACCGTCCACTGCGGGATAACCAAGGAAAGCGTCGGCTGGCTGAGCAAGAGCGGCAGGATAACCGACGTCGTCTCCAGGGGAGGGTCGTTCCTCACCGCCTGGATCCTGCACAACGGAGAGGAGAACCCCCTCTACAAGAATTTCGATTACCTTCTCGAGCTCGCAAAGAAATACGAGTTCACGCTGTCCCTCGGGGACGGATTCAGGCCCGGATGCATAGACGACGCCTCCGACCAGGCGCAGATATCCGAGCTGATGACCCTCGGGCATCTCGTGGAGAGGGCGAGAGCGGCCGGAGTGCAGAGCATGGTGGAAGGTCCGGGGCACGTTCCGCTGGACCAGGTGGCCATGAACATGCGCCTGGAAAAGAGGATGTGCCATGACGCCCCGTTCTACGTCCTGGGGCCGCTTGTCACCGACATA
The DNA here is from genome assembly GCA_016281925.1 of Methanomassiliicoccaceae archaeon. Taxonomy (GTDB): domain Archaea; phylum Thermoplasmatota; class Thermoplasmata; order Methanomassiliicoccales; family Methanomethylophilaceae; genus Methanoprimaticola. The sequence goes on along the minus strand of JAEEJP010000006.1, from coordinate 45,060 downwards.
GCCCCGGGATACGACCATATAGTAGGCGCGATAGGCGGAGCCGTGGCGGCCCAGAACGGAGCGGATTTCCTGTGCTATCTCACGCCCGCGGAGCACCTGTCCCTGCCGGACGCCGACGACGTGAAGGAAGGGGTGATAGCCTCGAAGATCGCGGCCCACGTAGGGGATCTCTGCAGGGGAATAGGCAGAGAACGCGACACCAGGATGGCGAAGGCTAGGAAAGCCCTGGACTGGAACGCCATGTTCGGCATATGCATCGACGAGGAGAAGGCCAGGAGATACAGATGCCGCGGCTGCACCGAAGAAAGCGAGGGATGCTCCATGTGCGGCGACATCTGCGCCATAAAAATCGTCGATACCTACATGAAGAAGGACAGGAACTGAAAGAGCCGGAAAATGATGGAGCCACTGGAGGGGATCGAACCCCCGGCCTGCGGTTTACGAAACCGCCGCTATACCCCTAAGCCACAGTGGCGTCGGCTACTGGAACGAATGATACTATAAAAACCGTGTTGCGAGGCGTTCAGCGGCGGTATGCCGGGAACATATCCCTGAATACCACCGCGTCCTCCTCTATCAGCGGCGACTCGCAGATGAAGGTGCATTCCTGCTTCGAATCCTGCAGGACGTCCGCCAGCATCTGAAGATCTGGATCCTTGGATTCCAGCGGAAGATGCGATATCTCGCCTTTGTCGCCGTATTTTATGCAGCTTATGTGGAAATGCGCTATATCCCCGCACAGAGGGAAGAATTCCTCTATCAGATCGCGCATGTCGGCCTCTGTCTTCAGCCGTCCGCGGCCGCGGGCATGCACATGCGCCACATCCAGCACCGGCCTGACCCCGTCGACGGAATCCATGACCTTCGCGATTTCCTCCAGGGTCCCGAACTGGCCCAGCTTCCCCATGGTCTCCACGCCGAGGATGACGTCTTTTATGCCTTCGTCGTCGAGGACGTCCTTGCACTTGGAGAGCCCCTCTATAACCGATGGAAGGGCTGTTTCCGGCGATTTCCCGTACGAAGCCGCGTGTATCACTATCAGATACGCCCCCAGATGGTGGGCAGCCCTGGCTGTGCTTGTGACATATTCCACGCTCTTCTCCCTGGTCTCCGGATTCTCGGAGTTGAAACTGATGAAATACGGCGCATGGCAGCTGAGCCTTATGTCCAGCTCCCTGGCTTTTGCTCCGATCTCATCCGCGCGTTCGGGTCTGATGCGGGCCCCGCGGACGAATTCCACCTCCAAAGCGTCCAACCCTATGCTTCTGGTGTATTCCAGCGACTTCTCCGGCGTCTTCCCTGCCGACGGATATCCTGCGGGACCGAATCTCATGCGCCGCCGTTATGCCGTATCCGTATAAAATAAGGAACAGGGACTTCCGGTCTGCCGGAGGAACCTCGCATAGGAAGTAACAGCAGCTTCCAGAAAAATCAGAAGTTCAACTTCATTTTTTTCTGAGATATAATTCTCTCTTCGATTAGAAAACAGAATCCCGCTCATATGGACGTCACCGGCAGCGCATAAACGCCGTCTTTCAGCGGATATGCCTTCTCCGTCATGCAGATCAGACAGGACGGCCCCACGCCGTAATTCGAATGCTCCAGCCTGGAGAAAGCTTTGACGTCGGCCGAATCGTAGGTCATTCCCGCCTTGCATTCGATCAATGTCATCTTCCCCTCCCTCACCATCACCAGATCGATTTCGTTGCCGTTCTTGTCCCGGTAATAGTAGAAGCCCGCATCCTCGGCGTTGTTGGAATATGACTTCATGATTTCGTTGACAATGAACGTCTCCGCCATCGGGCCGCCGAGATACCCTGCCCTCAGAGTCTCCGGATCATATATCCTGGCGAGATAGCAGGCCAGGCCTGTGTCGCAGAAATACAGTTTGGGGCGTTTGACAGCCCCTTTCACCATCGACCTGTCGCTGTAGGCCGGAAGAAGATGTATTATTCCGCCGGCGCGGAGAGCGCTCAGCCACGATTCGGCCGTCGGCTTCGATATGCCCACGGCCTTGCATACGGTCTCGTACACCAGCTCCTGGCCCGTCAGAGAGGCCACCACCCCGAGGAACGCGTAGAACTTCTCCTTGTCCTTCAGATTGATGATCTCGCTCACATCCCTCGCGATGTAGGTATCCACGTAATCCGAATAGAACTTGGACGCCTTCAGATCGGGCTTCTGATGCAGCTCCGGATAGGAACCCCTGTGGATCATCGCGAACATATCGCGGACATCCGTCTTCAGAACCGCCGATCTGCGGATGTTCTCCTCGAAATCGACCCTGAACGGCACCTCCTCCCTGCCGGCGATCTCGCTCAGGCTCAGAGGGGACATGCGCATGACGGATACCCTCCCGGCCATGGGTTCCGATACGCCTTCCATCAGCCTGTAGATCTGGCTTCCGGTCAGTATGTACATGCCTTCGTTATGTCCGGAATCGAATCTCGCCTTGTCGACGGCCGCTTCTATGGCGCCGAACAATCCTTTGGCATACTGAGCCTCGTCTATGATCAGCGGAGCCGGATGCACCCTCAGAAACATGTCCGGATCCTCCCTGGCCAGCGTCCTCTCGCTGCGGTCCGCCAGGGTCACGTAATCGAAGCCGAACTCCTTAGATATCAGCTCGCACAGAGTGGTTTTCCCGGTCTGACGCGCTCCCGTTATGAGAACCACGGGTTTGAGAGGGATGTCATGCTCGATATGCGGCAATATCGTGCGGGCGATCATGGCTGAGAAAGAGAGCTATGAGTATAAGAAAAATCCGAAGTACAACTTCATTTTTTTCTGAAATTGAAATCCGGCCGCGGGGACAGATAGAAAACGATTGCATCAGACGGTCCGCTCATCCTGATCCGACGGATAGCAGGAGCATTTCGGCGGCGGGGATCCGGTCTGCTCCGAATATGCCCTGTCCAGAAGCCCGGTTCTCCTGAAGACGCCGCACAGACTGCACATCTCCACGGAAGGATCCACGCCCTCGGCGGCGATCCTGCGGGCTGATTCCCTGAGGGCATCCATGAAAGCGGCATAGGCGGGATCCTCCAGGTCGAACTCCGGCCTGGCGCCCCTTTTCCGCCTGATGTACTGGGACACCGCCGCGTCCGTCATGCCGAATTTCCTGGCGACGTCGGCCTGGCTCATGCCGTGGGTCCCGACGAGCTCCGCGGCCATCTCGCGGCGTATCATCGGCAGGGCGTGCCATACGATCAGTTCGCACGGTATCTTCATCGCCGGAGTGACCTTCCAACCGATATTTAACACCGTTCAGGCGCCGGGATTGAATTTGATGTAGGATTCCGAGACGCTCCAGTCGTCGTCCTCGCGCTGCCTTTCGGTCTCCAGGCTGACGCCGGATATCTCCGCGACGCCCTTCAGGATGCTCATGGCGCGGCTCGAGCCCTCGAAATCCTCGACTTTCACGCCGGTGGGGCAGACTTTGCCTTTGAACGAGCCCACCGGACGGGTCCCGCTGAATATTATGCATCTGCCGGTGGGGACCTGCTCCTTCATCAGAGCCCTGAGATAGATGTGCAGATTGTCCTGGGTGTTCAGGAGGAACTGGTCCGTGAACGGCTCGGGCCTCTTCCCCACGTCCTCCGAGAGCATCCACCTCAGAGCGGGATCCCCTTCCAGGAAGAACCCTTTCCTGAGGAACCCTTCGTCCTCCAGGCTTCTGAGCACCGCCCTGACCGTCGGCATCCTCGCCGACAGGAACGACGACAGCTCCTCGGCCGAGAAGACCCCGAAGAAACCGAAATGCATCTTGGCGATCTCTTTCGCCGCGTCGAACTGGCTCATGCCGCTGTTGGGGACCAGGTTGTACATGGAATCCCCGTCCTGATACAGGACCGACGATTTGGACAGGTAATTCAGGGCTTCCGACGTGATGTCGACGGAATACTGCGAACGGTCCGCTATCTCCCTCTTGGAGACGGGCTGCCGGTCTTTGATCAGCCTGAGCAGATCCAGGGCGGGGCCTTCGATCTTGGCGGCCTTCTCCGCGCGGAAGACCGGGGCGTACCTGAGGGTGGTGAATCCCTGGTAGGGCGGCGAAAGCGTCATCTTGACGACGTTCCCCCTCTCCAGAAGCCTCTTCATGCCGGTTTTGTCCTCGACGCGCGGCGTGAGCTCCTGGTCGTTGCGTATGTATCCACGGGAATCCATCGCCTCCGCGGCGGAGCGGAACCTGTCGCCCTTGGCGATGCGCTGCCTGCGGAAGATGTAGCTGAGCATCTCCTGCATGGTCATGGTCCACGGGACGAAATCCCCCGCGGCCCAGAATCCGTTTATGAAGCTGTATCCCGCCTCTCCGAGGGCGGAGCGCATGGCATCATCCAGATCGGCGGCGTCGACGCCCAGGATCTCCCTTATGCGGAGGATGCCGAAGCCTTTCATGCGGAAGAATCCCATCATGCGGTCCAGCGCCTCCAGGGTCTCCGGGAGAAGATCGGGGGAGTTCAGGTCCATGGCGCGGATCTCCACGCATCCGGACATCTCCCACATCTCCACCGCCCCGCATACGCTGTTGCCCCTGACGATCGGATACACCCACCTGTCCCCGTAGCGGGAGGCTATCTCCGCCCATTTCGACCCTATGTCGGGATCGGAAAGGGCGATCACCTTGAGCGGGAGGTCGGCGGCCGGCATCCTCTCCAGATTGGGTATCTCGTCGGACATGATCACCATCTGGGACTGGCCCTCGCCGACGGTTATGGTCTCCGCCCCCAGCTCGGGGAGCATCGCTTCGATGGCATCCAGAGGCACGTCCACCAGATACCTAAGTGAACTGACCGGGATGGGGCCGTAGGCCTTCACCGCCCTCCTCAGAAGATCCCTGGTGGGATCCCCTGAGACTTCCGACGGATGGTATACGGCATAGACGTTCTCCGTGCCCCAGTCCTCCCTCTCGTCGAAGTCGCGGATTATGAGCAGAGAACGGTCCAGACGCATGACGGCGTCCTTCACCTCCCCTTTGTCCGCGCCCAAGGCTGCGGAGAGCTGCCTCATGGTCGCCCTCCCCATGCCGTCTATCATGTTCAGGACGGCCAGATCCCCGGGCTGGATCTCCTCGCGCCTCAGGGCGGCGTATTTGTCGCCCTCCTCCTTCAGCACGTATCTCACCCTCCCGCGGACGAACCTCCCCAGCAGGAGCTCCCCGGACTTCCTCATGGAATACCATTCGTTCAGGTCGAAATCCTTCACCCTGTTGTAGACGTCCATCTCGCTCCCGGCGCTGCCGTAGAACTCGAAATACGAGCGTATGTCCGGGAAATCGCTCCCTTTGGAGAGCCTGTAGCGCTCGACCGTCTCGTAGTCGAACACGTTCTTCTTGCCGGAGCGGAGCCTCATGTGGTCCAGCTTCAGCATGTACTGGTCGTTCTCGGAGATCAGGAAGCGCCCTTTGGAGACCTCGCCCGAAGCCGCGAGGGATTCCAGCGATGCGGATGCCTCGTCGTCCGGGAGGGAAAGCGCGAACGCCGCCTCCTGCACTGTGGCCGGCGAGAAGCAGTCCAGATACCTCAGGATGATGCGGTCGACGGCGGCCTTGGGCTCGGCCGGGGGATAGTCGGCGAGGGCGAAAGTCCATTTCCCGCGGCCGTCGACGTCGATGCGCCTGACCCTGTACATGGACTCCAGCTTCCTCAGGCTCCTCAGGACCGCGTCGTCGCTGGCCTCCAGAGCCTCGGCGATCTCCGATATGGTCGATCCCTCTCCGACCCTGGCCAGAACGTCTTCGTCCATGTCCGTGAGGCGGCGGTCCTTGCGGGTGGCGGCGGCATAATACGGGATCTCCGGCGCCGCCATGATGTGGACGTCGTCCATGTAGACGGTGCCTATGGCGCCTTCCCTGAGAAGATCCCTGACCCACCCGTCCACGGTTTTCTTGTCCTCGTCGGTGTAAGTGTAGATGTTGCGCCCGCGCTCGCGGATGGCCTGGAGAGGGCCGGTCCTCATCAGAAGCTTGGGGATGTCCTCCTTGCAGGAGATGCGGGGCGCTTTCTGCGCGAAATACGGGATGATCTGGTCCTCGGTGAACTCGAACTCGCTCACCGAATCCCCCAGCGCGCGGTACAGGACTTTGCGGTGCAGCTCTCTGAGAAGCGCGGAGCGGTCCTCCATCAGGACTATGTCTGAGAACCCGGAGAGGATGGCGGAATGCGCGAACGGGGACGGCGTGCCGCCGTAATGGATGAGTCTCAGGCCCATCCTTCCGGAATCCAGGAGGTTCAGGACGTATTCCGCGTTCCTGATGTCCATATCGTCCTCCATGACCTCCCTGTATGTCTCCTCGATGACCGGGACGTCCTCCATGTCGCCCAGCATCTCGAGCAGATAGCTTGATCTGACCTGCTGCCTGTTGACGGATATGGGCTTCCCCCTGTAATTCCTGAGTATCATGAAGCTGCGGGCGGCGGTGTGCCTGAACCTCAGCTTGAAGATCTCCGAATCCTTGAGCGACTTCCTCAGAACCTGCTCCAGCTCGGACGACCTTATCATCCCCGGGATCAGGGACATATCGAATCTCCTGGGGCATCCGAGCATGAAGCTGTCGTCGGATATCGTCACCGATACGTTCGCCCCGATCATGGCGGTCATCCTGTATGCGTATGCGCGGGACAGGGCGTCGTTCACCCTGCGGCCGAACGGGAAATGGAAGACCAGCTTCTGGTTGCCGGAAGGATCGATGTATTCCTCTACGGCAAGATTGTCGCAGTCGGGGATGAATCCCGCTACGGCCTCCTGCTCCCTGAAATATGAGAGGATCGAGCGCGCGGAGCCGGCGTTGACGTCGAATTCCTCGGAGATCGCGTTCACAGCCTTGGAATCCGGGTCCTTTATGCGGGACGCCATCTCCTTCCTGAACTCCGCGATGTCCATGGAGAGGTCGAAGCTGCGGGGAAGCATCTCCCCCGCCCAGGAAGGCACGGTGGGCTTCCTTCCGTTGGCCTCTTTGACGTAGGCGGTCATGCCCTTGGAGCGGACGAACTCGAACGAGCGCCCTCCCAGGACGAAGACGTCCCTGGGGGACAGCCTCTCGACGAACTTCTCGGACAGCTCCCCGGCCATCGTCCCGTGGCTGGTGATCACGCGGTAATTGGCCTCCTCCGGGATCGTCCCCAGATTCATGAAATAGATCATGCGGGAGCCTTTCTTCTTCCCGAACTGCCCCTCGGCTTCGTCGTACCATATCTTGGAATAGACGCCTTCGAAATCGTCCTTGCTCCCCAGATACCTCAGGACGCTGTCGAATTTCTCGCGGGGGAGGCTCCGGTAGCAGTACGAGCCTCTTACCAGGCTGTAGGCCTCGTCCGCCTCCCACCTCTTGTCCAGGCTCATGCCGACGACCGTCTGGGACAGCACGTCCAAACAGTTCTCGGGTATCCCGACGCGGTCGACGTCGCTGCGGTGGGCGGCGCGGCACAGCACGGCGCACTCCACCAGATCGTCCGGATCGAACACCAAAAGACGGCCCTTCGCGATCTTCCCGAAGCTGTGGCCGCTCCTCCCTATCCTCTGCAGCCCTTTCGCCACTGATTTCGGGGATCCTATCTGGCACACCAGATCCACTGATCCGATGTCTATCCCGAGCTCCAGGGACGTCGAAGAGACCACGCATTTGATCTCCCCGCGCTTGAGGCGGTCCTCGACGTCCAGCCTGATCTCCTTGCCCAGCGAGCTGTGGTGGACCTCGATGTTATCCAGGCCCCTCTCTTTCAGCTTGTATACGACGCTCTCCGCCCCCGAACGGGTGTTGGTGAACACCAATGTCGTCTCGTGCTGGTCTATCAGCTCCTTCAGGGTATCGTACATCATCGAATTGACTATGTCCGACGAAAGCGCGGTCATGTCGTTGGCGGGGCAGATGACCTTGAGATCGAGCTCCTTCTTAGAGCCCGATTCTATCAGGACGGCATCCCTGGATGTCCCGTCGGGATTGCATCCCACCAGATATCCGGCGATCTCCTCTATCGGAGCCAGGGTGGCGGACAGCCCGATGCGGGTGAACTCGCCGTCGCAATGGGCTCTCAGGCGCTCCAGGGTGAGGGAGAGGAACGCCCCCCTCTTGGAATCGCATATGTCATGGATCTCGTCCAGGATGACCCATTCCACTTTCTTGAAGGATTCCCTGAATTTCGGCGCGGCGAGGATCAGCGCCATGCTCTCCGGCGTGGTGATGAGGATGTGCGGGGGATGGCGGACCATCTTCTGCCTGTCGGCCTGGCTGGTATCACCGGATCTGACCGCCACCCTGATGTCCGGCACGTTCATGCCGTGGGCGGCCGCGACCTCCCTCATCTCCGCCAGAGGCGTGTTCAGATTGCGGTTGACGTCGTTCGCGAGGGCCTTGAGCGGGGAGATATAGATGCAGTACACGCGCTCCTCGAGAGTCCCCTCCCTGGCGTAGCGGGTGAGCTCGTTGATTATGCTTGTGAAAGCCGTGAGCGTCTTCCCCGATCCCGTCGGGGACGAGACCAGAACGCTGCGGCGCTGATGGATGACCGGTATCGCCTTTGCCTGGGGTATCGTGAGGTCATCGAACTTCTCGTTGAACCATGTGGAGATCAGAGGCTCCATCATCCCCATGACCTCACCCTTGGTATAGGCCTTATCAATTCTCTCGATCATCCGACCACAATCGTATAGCCCATGATTGGACGCAATATAAACATTATTGACCTATACACAATTAGCCGAAATCTCCCGAAAACGTATTAGGCTTCCATGCAGTGCACTATGGCATGAGACAGTTGGCGGTTCCCGTGGCGGCCATGGCGATCATAATTCTGGCCGCGTTCCTGCCGTTCGCATCGTACGCGGATGACGGCGGCGAAAGCGCCAGTTTCATTCAGGGATACGTCTCCAGCGACATCAAAGGGGAGAACACCTTCCTCAAAAACGCCGTGATAACCGCGGTGGGAATCGACGGGACCATATACAGGGCCTCGACCGATTCCAAAGGCTACTTCAGCCTCCCCTGCCCGGAAGGCCAATATTCCGTGGCAGTCGAATGCAACGGATTCGAGCACGTCGACTTCGGGAATGTGACCGCCGGAGTGTTGAAGCCCCCACTCTACGTCAAACTCGATATGAAAGACAGCAAAGCGATCTGGGGCCTGGACACGCCCCATGCGCTGCAGGCCCTCGGCATGGCCGTCCTCCTTTCCATCATAGGGGTCGGAGCCGCCGTTTTCATCATCTGCAGGAAAAAGAGATCCGATGCCGCCGCCGGCGGGTCCGATCAGGAAGAATACACCCCCGACGAGAACCAGGACGGCATCGGTTACGGCGACGAGAACGGGGACGACTACGTGAAGGATGAGATCAGCGATTCCTGACCAGGGATTCGGATACCTTCCTGTAGAGGCTGTTGCCTTCCGCGTCCATGGCGACGATGAGAGGCCCGAACCTGTCGGCCTCGAAGCGCCACATCGCCTCTGCCATGCCCAGATCCAGCCATTCCGCGCCGGAGCATCTTCTGAGGCCTTCGGCATATGATATCGCAGCGCCCCCGGTGGCGGCCAGATACACGCAGCCGACTTCCTTCATGGCTTCCGCGACCCCGTCAGACATCCCGCCTTTGCCTATTATGGCGCGGAGGCGGAACCTGCGGATCATCTCCGGCTCCAGCGAATTCATCCTCGCGGACGTCGTGGGGCCGGCGGCCAGGACCTTCCATTCCCCGGCATCGTTCCGGGCCATTATCGGCCCGCAATGAAACAGGGTGGCGCCTTCCAGGCCCTGGGGCAGAGGCTTCCCTTCCTCCGCGTATTCCAGGGCGCGGATGTGCATCTCGTCGCGGCCGGTGATTATGGATCCGAACAGGTACACGGTGTCTCCGAGCTTCAGGGATCTGGCGTCCGCCTCCGTCAGCGGCGCGGTGAACGATCTCACAGGACCGCCCCCTGCGCATATTCGACGCCGCTTTCCGTTATCCTGGCGGTGGCGCGGCGGGTCGCCCAGCATCCGATGTTGACGGCGACGGGCAGGCTGGCCGTGTGGCAGTACGCCTTCCTGATTTTAACCGCGAACGAAGTCGTCGATCCCCCCAGACCCATCGGGCCGAGGCCGGAGGAATTGAGGTCCATGAAGAGCTCCTCCTCCAGCCTGGCCAGGTCGGGGTCCGGATTCTCCGAATCTATCGGTGCGAGGAGAGCCTCTTTGGCCATCTCCACGCATCTGTCGGATGTCCCTCCTATCCCTACGCCGACGATGGTCGGGGGGCAGGGCCTTCCGCCCGCGTCGAGGACGGCGCCGACCACGAATCTCTTCACACCTTCGATCCCGTCGGAAGGGTTGAGCATGGCCAGGCGGGTCATGTTCTCGGAGCCCGCGCCTTTGGGCAGGACGGAGATCTCCGTGAACTCGTCGTCCGTGGGCATGTAATGGATTATAGGCATGCCCGGCCCCAGATTGTTCCCGCTGTTCACGCGGGTGAGCGGATCGACGGCGTTGGGCCTGAGGGGTATCGACTCCGTCGCCCTCTCCACGCCTTTGGCGATGTCCTTGGCTATGGAGGAATCGAACCTCCCCCTGACGTAGAACACCGGGATCCCCGTGTCCTGGCACATGGGCAGCCCCAGATGCTCGGCTTTCTTCGCGTTCTCCATTATCGCGCCGAGCTGGATGCCGGCTATCTCCCCGGTCTCCCAGCCGGCCGCCGCTTCGAGTGCCCAGCCGATGTCCGTCGGGAGCTTTGTGTTGGCCAGGCGGAGGAGGTTGACTACAACGTCCTCCACCGGCTCAGGAAGTCTCATCATGCCCCTCCGATAGGCCGGCGCCGTTAAAAACTGTGCTCAGGGAACCAGGTAAAGTACGTCGTCTATGGATACGACCGATACCGTCTCCGGGGCCTCGTACCCTTCGGGAACCTTGAGATCCACCGAGGAATACGTGTCGGGATGGAGTATCTGTATCTCCCCGGCGGAGCGGCTTATCACCGTGGCATCCTTGAGGTTCCCGGCCTTCTCGTAGAGCTTCAGGGACGGGAGATCGGCCTTCCTGACCGCCCTCTCCCTGAAATCGAAGAGGTCCAGGGCGCGGCCGCCGTAGGATGATATGCGCAGGAGCTTGCAATACCTCCCGCCGGATATCACCACGTCGCCGGCATGGTACTCCGGGAGGCGCACGAGATAGGTCAGACGGTACATGTCCTGCCCGTCGGCGGTCTGGCCCACCAGCTTCGGGGATTCCTTGGTCTCGGCGCAATATGCCTCCCCGAGCTCTTTCATAAGTGATTTCCCCAGGGAAATGGACGACAGATAGACGTCCACCCCTCCCGCGACGATCTCCATCTTTGTTATGAAGAGCTGCTTGTTGGTCTCCGCCTGCCTGGCCACGGACTTCTCCACCGCCGCCAGGACCTCCTCCCTCAGCTCCGGGCTGAGCTCCCTGGAACCGGCCCTTATCTGGAGTATGGACGTGTAATAGCTGCCGAGCTTCCTGGAGCAGGGCTTGCACACGCCTTTTTTGATGCGCACTATCACTGATGCCGTGTCCGTAGCGCTGTAGCCCATGATGTCGAGCACGGACTGCAGCGTGACCTCGTAGACATAGGGGTCCTTCCTGGTGACCATTATGTCCCCGTCGACGACCTCCGCGCCGTCGATGATCCTTATGGCGTCCTGCGCCGCCTTGGCGACGGCGTCCTCGACCTCCATCCTGCGCCACTTCTCGTTGAAGCAGAACTCGCCGCAGTTCGCGCAGACCTTCAGGTCCACGTGATGGGGCATGGTCGAAAGCTTCCTCCCGTCGAGCCAGCAGGTCACGCACATGCCTTCGATGGATTCCGCGCAGTCGCGCCCGCATTTCACGCAGAAATTCACATCATCACGACCATCAGATATTTCACGCCGCATATCTCGAACGCCTGGTCCGGAGAGGCGTATCCTTCCCTGACCGCCACGCCGACGGCGCGGTTGCCGATGAGATTCATGGATCCGGCCGATCTCATCCATTCGGCCAGCTGCTCCTCGCTGACGGCTGCTCCGCTGTAGAACTCTTCGGTGACCTCGATCCTGCGCCCGCCGCCCTCGAGGGACTCCCCCAGAAGCTCGTCGTCACACGCCGCGAGGATCATGTCCCCGCCCATCCTATGCATCCTTGCGTACATGCTGTCCCCTCAGGCAATCTTGAATTCCTTTGTCCCGAATATCTCCCCGCCGTCGTGTAGCTGCTTGACTATCTTCTCCACCTCGCCGGGCGACATCCCCTCGTGGCCGCACTTGACGACTATGTCCTCCAGGACTATCCCGGATTCGCCAGCGGCCTTGATTATGCGCTTGACAATGCTCCTCTTGTCCAGTTTGACCTTGTTCTTGTCGGTATCCACTATCCCCATGTCGAAAGACCCGTCTTCGGTCCCGGCGATGCCCCTCAAGTAGTGCTCCACGAGCTCCACGGCGCGGTTGGCGTCCAGATCGGTGACCTTGTCGCTGAGCCTCATCTTGGCGGAAGCCTCCGAAAGGCGCACGAAAGCCTCCAGCTGCCTGGCGGTTATCGGGACGGAATCCTCCTTGGCCGTCTTCCTGATCTGGAGATAGCTGTCCCTGATGATGTTGTAGGCGTCTTCGGTCATTATCGGCACGATGCGCTTGGAATATGCGACATATTTCCTCAGGATCTCGACGTCGTAGATCGGCTTGATGTTGTTGGTCCTCTCTATGATGCCGGGGATGTCGACCCCCTCTATATGGGAGTCCTCGGAAATCTGGCGGGCCTGGCCGCGCTGGTGGGCGGACAGGATGTGCTCGGTGATCTTCTTGTCCCTGGAGACTTCGGGCTTGTCCCTCAGGACGAATATGAGATCGAAACGGGACATCAGAGCCGGAGGCAAGTTAATCTGGTCGTATATGGACGCGCCTTCGTCGAACCTCCCGAATTTCGGGTTGGCGGCAGCCAGCATCGAGCATCTGCATTGCAAGGTCGCCGTTATCCCCGCCTTCGCGACGGAGATCTTCTGGGACTCCATGGCCTCGTGCAGGGACGAACGGTCCTGGTCGGTCATCTTGTCCAGTTCGTCGATGCATGCCAGACCTTTGTCCGCCAGGACCAGCGCGCCTGCCTCCAGGGTCCATCTGCCGTCTCCGAAGTCGTCCCTCACCGCGGCCGCGGTCAGGCCAGCCGCCGAAGCGGATTTCCCCGACGCATAGATCCCTCTCGGGGCGAGCATGCTCATGTATCTGAGAAGCTGGGATTTCGCGACTCCGGGGTCCCCTATCAGCAGGATGTGCATGTCCCCTCTGATGACCGTCCCGTCGTCCAATGTCTTGTGGGATCCGCCGAACAGCTGCAGAGCGATGGCCCCCTTGACCTCCTCCAGGCCGTTGATGGTCGGGGATATGGACTGGACGATGTTGTTGAAGAGATCCCTGTCCCTGGACATCTCCATTATCCGCTCCTCGTCCTCCGCCGTTATCTGTATCTCGTCGTATTCGTGCTGCTCGAACTCCACTGTGAGAACGTCGAGGAAGGTGTCGAAGACAGTGGTCTTGTCCCTGTCGGATTTCTCGACGGCCCTCAGGATTCCCACCAACGTGATGCGGTTCCCGGCGGTGACCTGGCCGGCGATGTCGTCCTCGACATACCCCGTTATCCTTTCGGGCTGGGCGCCGCCTCTGAGGCCCTCCGGGCTCTCCTGGATCTCTATCTTCTGCGTATCCGTATAGACGGACGCATTCTGGTCCAATACGAACCTGACCGCCTGCTTGTTGCATCCCCCCTCCGGGTTGGAGCACATCACAGGCTCCCTCAGAATCATCCCGGTCTCCTCGACCCAGGTCTCCGCGCCGCATCTGGCGCATCTGAACAGAGCATGGGTGAGACGGGGCTTCACCGCGGTGACCTTCCTGGCAAGGCCTTCGACGGCCACCAGTTTGAGGAGATGCTCCGACCTCAGGTTCCTTATCTCGACGGTGGCGTCGCGGGGAAGGTTGCGTATCCTGACGTTGATGACGTCTCCGGGGCGGTTGACGTTGGGCACCAAAGACATGACGGTCTTCCTGGCCAGACCCAAGCATCTGTCAGGATAATCGAGTATGAACATGGCGAAATCTACGTTGTATGCGTTGATATCGGCGTAATCGACGCTGAGGCTCTTCGGCTCGGGATATTTGTTGGCTATCTCCGCGATGGCGAGGCGGTATTCGTCCATGGAGAAGACCTCAGACCATGCCATCTCGATCTCGCTGTCCTGGAAATTGATGGCCATGCTCAGGCCTCCTGGGAACGGCATTCCTCGTCCGCCCACCATATCCATCCGCCGCGGTCCATGGAGATCTCCCCTTTGATGCGGCCTGCCCTGCGGTATTTGGAAAGGGTCTTGGCCAGATCGTCGGGACATCTGTAGCTGAACAGATGCTCGAGCCTGTCGGTGGCTTCTCTGGTCGTCAGCCTGTCGTCTCCCAGAGCTTCCCATATCATACCCAAAAGGTCGTCCCCCGCCATATGTCAGGTCATTATCTAAAAGACGTATAAAGATAAGTCATGCAGGTACGCATCAGGGGATCGGTCAGGCCGGCCATTCCTCTTCTGTTCAGACTGCGGCCCCGAATTCAAAGAAAATGCTGGGATCGGCGCCGGAACGCCTTGCCCAGAATTGAACTCGTTGAAAGAACGCCGGCAGGCCGCTGATGCGTTCGGCATTGCCGACGGAAACCAGGAAATAGCTCGCAGCGACGCCGACAGAATCGCCCTTACCGAGTCGGAATATCTGTCAGGAACGTGGAAGCGCCTGATGGCCTCGTCCGCCGAGACCCCGTGGTCGGCCATGAAGCCCCGGACCATGCCGGCGATGGCCTCCACCGCTGCCTTGTGCTCCATATCGGCGCCGATTTCGATGCCCTTCTCCATCCCCTCTTTCAGGCCCTCTTCCCTCTCCTCTGCGATAGCTTCCTGCCACATGTTCATAGATTCCATCTCCTTCAATGACAAATTGTCTATTTTCATATTAAATTCTTCGTGGAATGCGTTTGACCTTTCCTCAGCGCTCTATCCGGGGGCGTATCTGAGGTTCATGAGCCTGAAGAAGCGGTTTTCAATCGGTTCATCGGCCCTGCCCAGGAAAACGAAGACCGTTTCGACGGGCCCCACGGCAGTAATTTCGTCCTCGTTCTCGCTCTGGACCCCGAAGAGACCTTTTTCGGGGATCCTGCCTATGGTGTTCGCGCGGGACCTGAGGGGGCGTATGATTATCCAGACGCTGTATATCCTGCGGATCCCCCTGTATCCTACGACCGCCCCTTTCTGGCGGTCCATTATGCCGTGGGTATATACCGCCGCGCGGTCGCGGAGATTGTACGGGACCCTGCGGCTCGCCTGCCCCTCTATGTTCAGGTACACCTCTTTCACCCCGTCCTTGCACGGGAGCCTCAGGAGGAAAAGGGAGTCCAGCGTGTGGTCGCTCCCGAATTCGACCACGGTATCCAGGCCTTTTATCGTCTTCCCGTCGGCTTCGTACTCGAAAGCCGAAGCCACCTGGTCATAGGTGAGGCCTTCGGCCTCCCTGACGACCGCCATCACCAGCGGGACCATGAACCGCGGGTCGTGGAACCCGGCTTTCATCCCGTGGTCGGTGCTTTCGAAGGAATTCCCCATGCCGATCATATTCACCGGGCAGGACTCGCCCCGGGGGAGGATAAAAGCTAGCCGTGCGGTCACATTGCATCCCGCATATCCTGACGGAATCCTGACGAGTGGCTGGTCTCGGAACTGAAGCGACAGTTCCGAAAGCTGATGCCGTTCAGCGGCGATGCTTCAGAATAATTGTAAAAACATATAATGCGGACAGCAAATGGGCTTGCGTGTACAGGTCCGGGGAAAGCGCAGGCGCATTGGCGGCTCTGGCCGCGGGCATAATATGGGGATTTTTGGGCCCATTCGTGCGCGGATGCGCTTCCATCGGCATCACTCCTATGCAGATGACCTGCCTGCGCTATGTGATCGTTGCGCTCATCCTGGCCCCTATCATGTGGCACAGATTCCGCGGGAAGCCCCTTCCCAGCCGGAAATCCGCCGCCTTTCTGATAGTCATGGCCGTGATAGGCATATCCGCGAATTCCACGCTGTATTTCGAGTCGATGACGCGGATTTCGCTGTCGATGTCGACGGTGCTTCAGTATCTGGCTCCGTTCATCGTCGTGGCCCTGTCAGTCCCCCTTTTCGGCGAAAAGCTCACTAAAACCAAGGTCTCCGCGATCATCGTGGCGTTCACCGGATGCGTCCTGTGTGCCAACCTCATCTCTGACCCGGGATCGATGGACCCCATAGGGATCGCCTGCGGCGCCGTATCCGGGTTCTGCTTCGCCGCATACACGATATGCTCCAAAGAGCTCTCTGGGAACGGCGTGACCGCCGCGGAGATTCTGTTCTACGGGTCCATCATCGCAATAGCGAGCCTGGCGCCGTTCTGCGGCCTCCCGTCCGCCGTTTCCGCCATGTCCGCGGACCTCTGGAATCTGGCTCTGATAGCCGCGCTCGGAATTTTCATGACCCTGCTGCCTTTCGCGCTGTTCAACTGGTCGCTGAAGAAGATCGAAGCCGGAAAGACGTCTGTGATAACGTTCGCGGAGCCTCTGACGGCGACCGTCCTCGGCCTGCTTCTCTACGGCGAGCGGATCACGCCCGAGACCGCGATAGGGCTGGCTATGATCCTGATCGCGCTGGCCCTGATCGGCAGGGAAAAATCCGGAATAATCGTCGGCCGCCGATGACCGAGCGTATGTACTCATTCTGGATGGCCACTACCTCGGCGCTGTCCTTGGCTTTCGAATAATCATCCAGCATGGCACCGTTCAGCCTCATGAATTCCGGGGCCCAGTTGAATCTGCCCAGGAACGAATCCGCCTGCTCTTTTTCGCCGAGGATATACAGCGCCGCCATGACGGCCTCGGCGCTGTTGAGCTCCATGGGCCTCCCCCAATTGATCGGATTGGACGCGAGAAGATAGGGCAGCGCGCGCTCCTCCGCCTTTTTCAGGCGCGGAAACTCGTCTATGTTGGTCCAGGTCAGGTCCATCACCACCAGGCCGCGGCGGGCATGGGGCAGGTCAGCAGGCGACATCGCCTTCTCCGCGAAGGGGGACAGCACTATGGAACCCGGCGGTATGGCCCCGAGCGTCTTGGCCTCCTTCCCCAGACCGAACTTCAGCATCCGCTTGGCGGTGCATTTCTTGGGGTCGCACTGGCACTTATCGTAGATTATTACGGGTATCATCGGCTCAGCTGGGCCTTCAGGGCGTTTGGATCGGCCATGTTGGACTTTACCCAAGCCCTTACCTCTTCCATCGACTTCAGGTACTCGTCGTAAAGCTCGGCATCATCGGTGGCGGCGAAATCGGGCCTGGTCCTCATCTCGACCAGCATCTGCCTGCCTTGCCAGGGGGTTCTGGGGGCCCATTCGTCGTAAGTGGCCTTCTCCATGTATACCACGGCATCGTATTCCTGGTCCTTCCGGAGATGGTCCTCATCCCTGAAGTCCTTGGATACCTGCCTCCTGATGTCCACCCCGTTCTGATACAGGACTGAGATCATCTCGCAGTCGATCATATCCTTCTCGGGGCCGGCGCTGTAGACCTCGTACAGATCCGGGAACATCTCCGAAGCGAAATGCTCCGCGATCTGGGAGACGAAATCGTTCTTCTGGTCTACGAAAAGCACGCGCACCTTGGTTTGGACCTGCTTTTTTGACATGGTACCGCCTGCCGCTCCGATGCATCGGACCATAGATAACGGTTGGCCTGTGCAGGCTCTGTCTGCCGCTCCGGAACAGGAAACGATTAATTGAAGATCCGACAGTGGGCAGCCCATGGGTATCGCGGAGGCTGTCGGGCGCTTCATGGCCGTCATAGTCCTGGCGGCGGCCCTGCTGGCTTTCCTGGTGCCGGACACCGGCCTGTGGATAAGCACCGGCTGGATAGACTACCTGCTGATGGCGGTGATGTTCGGCATGGGTCTGACCATCAGGCTTGCCGATTTCAAAGTGGTCTTCACCCGCCCGAAAGACGTGGTCATAGGGTGCATAGCCCAGTTCACCATTATGCCTGTCGCCGCATACGCGCTGTCCGCGGCCTTCGGGCTGGAAGCGGGGCTGATGGCCGGCGTGATCCTCGTGGGATGCTGCCCCGGCGGGACCGCGAGCAACGTCATCAGCTACTTCGCGAAGGGAGACGTCGCCCTTTCCGTGGGGATGACCGCCGTGAACACTCTTCTGGCCCCTCTGGTGACCCCTTTCCTCGTGTTCCTGGCTCTGAACGAGACCGTCGACGTGGACACTGCCGGCATGTTCCTGTCCATGGTCAAGGTGGTCCTGGCGCCACTGGTGCTGGGCTTCGCGATAACTTACCTCCGCCCCGATGCCACCGAAGCGGCGTCCGGCGTGCTTCCGCTGATCTCCGTGGCGGCCATCACCCTCATCGTGATGTGCGTTATCTCCCATTCCGTAGACCGCCTAATGACCTGCGGGCTGACGGTGTTCGCCGTGGTGGCCCTCCACAACCTCATAGGGTACGCCGCAGGCTACGGAGTCTCCGTCCTCGCGAAGATGGACAGGACCAGAAGGAAGACGCTCGCCATAGAGGTCGGGATGCAGAACTCCGGTCTGGCGACTTCCCTCGCGGCAACCTCGTTCCCTTCGCTGGCGATGGCCACGGTGCCCGGAGCCATATTCAGCGTCTGGCACAACATCTCCGGTGCCGTATTGGCAGGATACTTCTCGAGAAAATCGGAAAAAGAAGATCGGACTGAGTAAATTCAATGGGGACATCCTCTTGTTTTTGGAATACCTCCCGGCTGCGGCCGGTTCATCCGGATCGGAAACGGATCGCACTTTTATTCTCCAATAGGTCTATGAATGCGGCCGCGAACAGGGGATAATGCTCGATGCCTTCCCCGTCCACCTGTATGTTCCCGTCCTCGAAGATCATCCTGCGGTCTATCGGAAACACATCTTTCACCTTGCGGATGGACGGAGCGGAACGGTCCTTCCCCGATTTCACTTCTATGACGGCCGATTCGCCGCCCAAATCTATGACGAAATCCAGCTCCATCTGGTTCTTTCCGCTGCTTTTGCGGTAAAAATAAGGTTTGAACCCGCATTTGGATATGCATTCGGCGACCTCGTTCTCCATGACGGCCCCCATGTTGAAGCCTATCGCCCCGTCATGGACCGCCCTTGCGGCGCTCGTTCCCATCATCCTGATGAGAATGCCTGTGTCGGACATGTAGACCCTGAAGGAATCGTCTATGCGCCTGAACGGCAGCGTCGGAGCCTCCACTGAATAGCAGAAGTTCCCGTATCCGGCGGACTCCACCCAAAGGAGATTCTCCAGATACTTGTCTGCGGACGCACGGGACCCGGATGCCTTGTCTATGCGGGAATACTGGAATTTCTTGTTGCTGAAACCCAGCTGCTCGGGTATCGATTCGAAGCACCTCTGCGTCTTGCGCGAATTTATGGGATCGTTGTAGCGATCGATGTCATTGACTATGCCTCCCACGATCTTATCCAGCTCCGACCCGGACTCCGAATACGAGCCCTTCTCTGCGAATTCGCTCACAGACGCGGGCATTCCTCCGACAATCATGAAATCGCGGAAATGTCTGGATAGGACCTCGTATTCGGCCTGATCCAGGGCGGTCTTCGATGCCATCTTCGTCTTCACCTGGTCCAGTACGTCCTGGGGGAATCCTACGGCCCACAGATACTCCTCGAAATCCATCGATCTCAAGGTGATGACCCTCTCATATCCCATCGGCATCAGCGGGCCTCTGTCAGATCCCTTCCTGGCATTCGTGTTGGTGACCCCCAGCAGAGATCCGGAAGCTATTACGTCGAAACGCCCATCCAGGGCGAAATATTTCAGCGATGACCGGGCGCGCGGGCATTCCTGTATCTCGTCCAAGACGATTATAGTGGAGTAAGGGACGAATTCGGCCCCGTCCATGCGTATGGACAGCTCCCTGACGATGGAATCGACAGAGATTCCGTTTTCGAAAGCAGCCATGAGCTCCGGATTTCTGTTGAAATCGATGAAGACCTTGTGCGCATAGTTCTCCGAAGCGAACTTGTCGATGATGTATGTCTTTCCGACCTGCCTCTGGCCTTTGACGGTCAGGCACTCCTTCCCTTTTTCGGCCTTCCATCTGACAAGTTCGCCGTAAATCTTGCGCCTCATGCATGCATCATTGCCTTGCTGATATTAAATTCCGTGTAATTCATGTTGACATGAATTCTACGGCCGTAAAATTCAGATCGACATGAATTCAACAGAACATGCCGATTCAACCGGCCTTAGCAAGATTGAGAATAACCAAGACGGTGGCCGCAGTGCCAGGAGACTGTCGGAGAAGATCCCGAGTATCGCCGCGGCTATGAAGCCAAGAATCAGGAATGCCAGGAAAATCGCCGCCTCCTTGAACCTGTCCGACATAAAGCGGGAGGACAGCGCGATCACGGGAAAGGCGCCGTCCAGGACGAACTCACTCCCCCATATCAGAACAATCATCACCGCCGCTGCGGGAGCGACCGACTGGCTGGCCGTTCTCGGACCGCCGATCCGGCATGGATCACGTCCCGATCCCGGCGCAACCATTATTTGCCCGCCGCGCCATCGCCGGATGCCACGGTGATGATCGTTTTTTTCGTGCTGATCGTGATGATAGACGGGCGAGCTGAGTGGCATCCTCACTGGGGCTTCATCAGACCTTTCCTGTACGCTTTCGGCACCAGTTCGGCCGGAACTCCCACTCCTGCGGACGCGAAGAGAGCATCGACGTCCTCTCCGGAAGGCTCCACGCATATCCTCCCGGACATGGACGACATCAGGGACTGCGCGATCCCCATTGCCTCGGCCAGGTCATACCCTGCATCTGACATGCGGGAAGAGACCGATTTGCGCGCCGCGGATGCCGCGATCCGGCACATGATCTCCCCGCGCGCTTCGCTGGAATCCGCGCTGAAACCCAGGCTTCCGCATCTGAAAGGAGCTTCCGCCAGCAGCCCGGACCTGTACGCATCGGCGACGACCTCCGGGCTCCCGCCCTTGTTGGACACCAGCACGGTGAATTCGGGGGAAGGGACGCCGTATCCGCCCGTCTCCGAGCATATGTAAGCGTAAGCTTTCCTGCCGAACAGATCGGCTTTCTTCTTGACGGCGAAGAATTCCCTGCCGCCGATCTCGAATATGCATTCCTTGTCTTCGACATGCTTCAGAGCTTTCTGGCAGAGATCCTTGTAGGGATACCCTTTTTTGGCGGGCATCTTAGCTATGAATGTCATGGCAGACTCGGGCCCGAACTTTTTGAAGAGCTTCTCGGACATGTATGCCTCTCCGAGCACGGCCACCCCCAGAGACGGCGCGCCGTCGGCCCATGAGGCAGGGTCCAGGACAGCCTCGCATCCTACCGGTCCCCCGTGTATACCGTCGAATTCGATCATGACGTTCGGGCCGCCATAGGCCGATGCATCCACGAAGAACGGAACCTTCCCGAAGCGGAATTCGCCGCCGAACCCCGAGCAAGACGCATCGGAGCCCGTTTTGGAAAGGAATTCGCCCCCCAGATCCGCGCCCGGGAAAACATCGGAAAGGAACGACCTTCCGAGGAACGCCTTGGGAGACATCCCGGTGCAGCCGACGGCATCCATCACCGAGCGGATCAGGATCCCTTCGTAAACGGAATCGTCTGGAAACGCGCTCCTGAGACGGGAGAGGAACCCGGACATCCTCATCGACTCCAGCGCGAGATATGCGTCCCCGAATATCCTGTGGACCGCTTCCTGCTGGGCAGGCTGCGGAGAATAGTTCTGGGGCGGGGCTTCGATCGTTATCGGGCTCTGCGGCCTGTCCTCTGCGCCCTCATAATCTTTGGGATCGAAGAACTCGTCCTTGTCCGCATCGTAGCCGATCAAGCCGCGGGTCGGGGACGTGAATACGCCCCTCCTTTTCGATGCGCTCAAGCTCACGATCTTGCCGAGCTTCTCCCTCTGGACCTGTTTGGAATGGTATTTGCTGTCCTTGTCGTATACGACGTCGATCAGAGACGCGCTCCCGGAGCGGACGGAGCCGTCATCGTTCCTTACGAGTTTCTGAACTTTTATGAATGCCATGACCGGAAATGGGATTGCGACATAATACATTTATCTCTATAGTGTTACTTTGACAGGCAACAGAGCTCCACATAAACAAGTGCTTGATGGATAGACTATAGTCTCAAATGCATTACCGCGGAGCTTAATCTGTCCGCCGGCATTAGTCTGACAGCGAATAGCCGTATTCGGATCGATTCTGATCCATCCAGATGATGGCAAGGACAATCCGGGAGAACCTCTCTTGAACTATAGTCTTCCGTATTGTTCCCTATAGTCGTCCGGAACCTTCGCCCTTTGTATTTCCTTCCCGGACGGGAAATCTTCTCGAGAGCGCCGCCCAACGAATAATAACGGAATCCGTAGTCGTCATACATCAGCGGATCGGCCAGGGACATGTCCGGCCTTCCTTTTTCATCGAGAATGTCGTCCGAAGCATGGATGCAAAGTATCTCGCCGAAGATCTGGGTGTGGCTCCCCACATCGGAAGTCGAAATCACCATGCATTCCAGCGTCACCTTCAGCTGCTCAATGACAGGAGCGTCGACTTTCTCTCCCTTAACGGCGGTGAACCCTATCACCGACAGCTTGTCCGCATCATACCCCGATTCTATTCCGAGATAATCGGCCTCTGCGATCTGGCTCCTGCTCGGGAACCCCAGCGTGAAACACCCTCTTTCCAGGATGCTCCTGCGGGTCTTCCTCTTGGCGGTCGAGTTTATCCCGATCATCACGGTCTCTGGGACATGGCTGCACATGCCGACGAATCCCAGCGCGCAGGCGTCTGCCCTGCCGTCTGAACCGTACGCGGCCGCTATCCCGACGGGCATCGGATACACGAGCGCTTTCGGAGGAAGCATCATGATTGCGAACCGCGGACTGGATAGATAAATCAGGATGATGATTTTATTGATTAAAAATATACATTGTTGAATTATAAACTACAAAATTTATATATCAAATCATAATTCCTACCGAAATAGTAGGTTAATAATATGCCCGATGACAGATACGAACTGAACAAGGAGCTGGCACAGATGCTGAAAGGAGGAGTGATCATGGATGTGACCACCCCCGAACAGGCCCGCATCGCCGAGAAAGCCGGGGCGGCCGCCGTAATGGCGCTCGAGCGCATACCCGCCGACATCCGTGCGGCCGGAGGCGTGTCCCGCATGAGCGATCCGAAGATGATCAAAGGCATCCAGGAGACCGTGTCCATCCCAGTCATGGCCAAAGTCAGGATAGGGCATTTCGTCGAGGCCCAGATTCTCGAGGCCCTGGAGATAGACTACATCGACGAGAGCGAGGTGCTCACGCCGGCCGATGACGTGTATCACATAGACAAGACCCGGTTCAGAGTGCCGTTTGTCTGCGGAGCCAGAGACCTGGGGGAGGCCCTCAGAAGAATCTCGGAGGGGGCATCCATGATAAGGACCAAAGGAGAGCCGGGGACGGGTGACATCGTCCAGGCGGTCAGCCACATGCGCGCGATGAACTCCGCCATACGCGACATCCAGAACAGACGCCCCGACGAGCTGTACGAAACCGCCAAAAAGCTCCAGGTCCCGGTCGAGCTGGTCAGGCGCGTGCATGACGAGGGAAAGCTTCCCGTAGTGAACTTCGCCGCGGGAGGCGTCGCCACTCCGGCGGACGCGGCCCTCATGATGCATCTGGGCGCGGAGGGCGTGTTCGTAGGCTCCGGGATATTCGCATCCGGAAATCCTGAGAAGAGAGCGGCCGCGATAGTCCAGGCGGTCACCAACTATAACGACCCGGCCAAGCTCGCCGAACTCTCGTACGACCTTGGGAAGGCTATGGTCGGCATCAACTCCGAGGAGATCAGGACCATAATGGCGGAGCGCGGGCAATGATCGGCATTCTGGCGCTCCAGGGGGCCTTCGCGGAGCACGAGCGCTGCCTCGACCGCCTGGGATACAGTTTCGCCGAGATACGCCAGAAATCCCATCTGGACCGTGATCTGGATGCCCTCATAATACCGGGCGGGGAAAGCACCGTGATGGGGAAGCTCCTCCGCGATCTGGACATGGAAAAGGCGCTCCGGGACATGATACTCGGCGGCCTCCCGGTCTTCGGGACCTGCGCCGGCCTCATCCTCCTCTCCAAGAAAGTGGAGGGCGGGGCCCCTGCCCTAGGCACGATGGACATCCGGGCGGTCCGCAACGCATACGGGCGGCAGCTGGGAAGCTTCAGCGCCCGCGGGAGCTTCGCCGGGAAGGACATCCCTATGAGGTTCATCCGCGCCCCTTACATCGGGTCCGCCGGCCCGGAAGTGGAGATACTGTCCGAAGTGGACGGCAGAATCGTCGCTGCCAGCCAAGGGAACCAGCTGGCCACGGCATTCCATCCCGAGCTGACGGAAGACCTGACGGTCCACCGGCACTTCCTCGAAAAAATGGCAGGCCTGTCTCCTGACAGACCTCAGCGAATCGAAGGCCAATCGCACAGGACAAGTATGACCGCCGGCATCCTGTGCTCATGAAGGTAAAGCTCGATGTGCAGCTTGACCCTACCCTAGGCTGCGGCCAGGCCCACAGGTGGAGAAAGGAAGCGGACGGCTCCTGGAAAGGCGTCCTCGGCGGCGGCATAGTCACTCTGAAGCAGGAGGAAGACGGCATCTCCGTCGAAGGCTGCTCCGAAAAGCGCATCCTGGACTACATGAGGGCCGACGACGATGTAGACGCCATACTTGCCGACATATCCCGCAGAGACCCTTACGCTGCGGACCTGATATCCCGCTGCCCCGGCATGCGCATCCTCAGGCAGGACCGCTGGGAATGCCTTGCCACCTATCTTCTGGCCACCAACGCCAACGTGGCGCGCATAGGGAAGATGGTCGAATCGGTCTGCGACGAGTTCGGGACCGATCTGGGCGGGAGATCCTCTTTCCCTTCGCCCAAACAGATCCTGGACGGCAGGGACAGGATATGCGCCTGCAGGCTGGGTTTCAGGGAGCAGAGGCTCATCGAACTTGCCGAGCGCGTCGAAAACGGAGACATAGACCCGGATGCGATTGCAGAGCTCGATTACGGAAGATGCTGCGAAACTTTGATCGGCATAAACGGGGTGGGACCCAAAGTCGCCGACTGCGTCGCTCTGTTCGCATACGGCCATCTGGAGGCCTTCCCCATAGACGCTCGCATCTCCAAAGTCATGGAAATCAAATATGGAGTGACGGGAAGCTACAGGAAGGTCGCCGACGAAGGCAGGAGGATTTTCGGCCCCTACGCCGGGTACGCGCAGGAATTCCTGTACCACAGCCAATTCATCCGAGGGGGAAATCCCTCCTGCCGGAAGGTGCCCCCGAACAAATATGAAATAAACGCCGCCCGATTCGCATGCATGCCCTCATTGCAGATTGCTTTGGACCTCATGCAGCTCAGCAGAGCCGTGCCCATCGCGCACGAAGCGGTGGACGGGGGAGCGGACTGGGTTGAAGTCGGCACCCCTCTGATCAAGAGCGAAGGCGCGGAAGCCGTGCGCACGCTCCGCAGGGAATTCCCCGGCAGAAAGCTCATCGCAGACACCAAAACCATGGACGTCGGAGCCTTCGAAGTCGAGATCATGGCCAAAGCCGGGGCCGACATCGTGACGGTCCTGGGATTGGCGGAGGATTCCACCATCGACGAAGCCGTCAAAGCGGGCAGGAAGTACGGCGCGGAGATAATGGTAGACATGATAAACGTCCCCGACAAAGTTTCCCGCGCCAAGGAAGTGGAGAAGCTCGGAGTAGCCTACATATGCCTCCACATGGGGATCGACACCCAGATGAAAGGCGAGGAGCCGCCCATAGACATCCTCAGGAAGATTGTGGAGGAAGTCTCCGTGCCTGTGGCCGTCGCCGGAGGGATAACCGCGGAGAACGCCGGCCTCTACGCTGAGGCGGGAGCCTCCGACATCATCGTCGGAGGGGCGATCATCAAGACCGAGAACATCAAGGCGGCCGCGGAGAACGTCAAGAAAGCGATCGCCGGCGCCAAGATCAGGACGGATCTGGCCAAAAAATACTCCGAGGACGACCTTTTCGAGGCTTTCTCGAGGGTGTCCACCTGCAACATCTCGGACGCATTCCACAAGCAGGGGGTCATGTTCGGCATAGTCCCGCAGTCCCTGAAGCACAGGCAGAGGATGGTCGGCCGCGCTCTGACCGTCCAGACTACGAACGGCGACTGGGCGAAGCCTGTGGAAGCCATAGACCGCGTCAAGAAAGGCGATATCCTCGTGGTCGACGTGGGAGGGGCCCCCGTCGCCGTCTGGGGAGAGCTGGCGACATGCTCAGCCATGGTCATGGGAGCGGCAGGGATCGTCATCGACGGCGCCATAAGGGACATCGACGACATCCGCGACCTGGGATTCCCGGCGTTCTCGCGCACTGTCGCGCCCTGCGCAGGGGAGCCGAAGGGATACGGCGGGATCGGCATAGAGATCACCGTCGGAGGGCAGAGGGTCCGCAGCGGGGACTGGATCGTCGGGGACGAATCCGGATTGGTGGTGATCCCCAAGGAATCTGCGGTAGAAGTAGCGAACCGCGCCTTGGACGTCCATGAGAGAGAGAACAGGACCAGGGAGGAGATCCGCAGAGGCTCGACCCTGTCCAAAGTCAACGAGCTCGCCAAGTGGGAGCCCGTAAACTGATTTTCCAATGGAAATGAAGGGGTTCCGAACGGTCTGTCCGGAATCCCGCTTTCCGTTCAGTATTGGCGGTATGTTCCGTTGAGCTCGCGGTCGAGCTCGCGGAGCTTCTCGATCCTGGCCTCGGTGGTCGGGTGCGTCCTGAAAAGATTGGCGAACCCGGACAGCTTCTTGAGGCCATGGGGGCTGGAGATCCAGATGCACTCGTAAGAGTCGCTGGAATAGTTGTTGGAAGGCGCGCTGCATCCGGTCTCGAGCTTGTTGAGCGCGGAAGCGAGGGCCATCGGCCTTCCGGTGAGCCTCCCGCCGGATTCGTCCGCAAGGAACTCGCGGTTCCTGGAGACACCGAGCTGGACTAAGGACGCCGCCAGAGGGACGGTGAGATTGATCAGGATCATGATGAGTATGCCGCCTCCGTTCCTGTTGTTTCCGCTGAACAGCGCGGAATAGACGCCCATGCGGGTGACGAACGCGACCAGGGATGCCAGGGTGGATGCCGCGGACATCACCAGTATATCGCGGTTCTTGACGTGGGACAGCTCGTGGGCCATGACCCCTTCCAGCTCCTCGTCCGTGAGGAGGTTGAGGATCGGCCTGGTGGCGACTACCGCCGCGTCCTTGGGGCTGCGGCCGGTCGCGAATGCGTTGGGCATGGGAACCTCGGAGATCCCGACCTCTGGCATGGGAAGGCCGGCCTTGCCTGCGAGATTCTTGACTATCCCGTACAGCCTGGGCTCCTCCGCTTCGGTGACGAGATGCACCTTATTCGCGGCGAGAGCCATCTTCTTTGAGCCGAAGAGCGAGAACAGGTTCATCGCTATGGAGATGGCGAGCATCACCCACATCCCGATCCACATGTTCCCGAAGTAATACCCTACCGCCATCCCGATGACGACCAGCAGACCGGTCATCACCGCGAACATAAGGGCAGTCCTCGCGTGCCACATCGCTTTCATGCCATCACCTTCTGCTTTTCGATATATAAACTATTACCCGGATCGTTCGGAATACTCGCATCCCACATAGAAATCCTTCACCTCCGCCAGGCCGAGGACCACCCTCAGATTGGTCATGCCTTCCCTGGATGTGCTGTGGTTGAGACGGAGCTCCTGCACCCCGTGGGACTGGAAAGAGGCGGCATACCCCTCGGCGACGGCTTTCTTCTTCTTGGTGAGGTTCACCGAGCCGATGAACGTCCTGACTTTGCCGCCGAAATGCGATTCCGCCTCGGTTATCGGCACTTCGGGCCCTGCGGCTCCGAATCCGCTGATCACAGTGAGCCTTTTGGCTTCGTCCAGAACGATGTTCGCTTCCCTGTACCCGCCGGAAACGTCGAAATAGGGGGATCTGAAGACCCCCGGGATCGGCTCTATCCAGCCTTCGTCGAAATGCAGCGACGCCATGCCCCTGCATGCGTCGGGTATGCCGACAGATCCGGAGAACAGCCCTCCTTTTCCGGCGTACATCCCCGGCAGGGCATAGATGTCCACCGGCTCCGTCCTCTCCTTGAGGAGACCGTCCAGCCCGCGGGAATTGTCAGGGTTGTCCTGGGATATCACCACCGCGTCGATGGAATCCGGGTCCACGGAGAGATTGACCAGATTGTGGTACAGATACCTCCCGCGGAGGCCTACATCAAAAAGGAGCCTTCTGCCCCCC
The DNA here is from genome assembly GCA_016281925.1 of Methanomassiliicoccaceae archaeon. Taxonomy (GTDB): domain Archaea; phylum Thermoplasmatota; class Thermoplasmata; order Methanomassiliicoccales; family Methanomethylophilaceae; genus Methanoprimaticola. Next base: position 16,668 of record JAEEJP010000006.1, on the reverse strand, counting down.
GATTCTATCAGGAAAGCCGAGCCTTTGGCGCCTATGAGGGGGGTGTTCTGCTATGATCCTTCGTCGTAAACGCACGTTATCTTGTATGACATCTTATGCCTCCTCGGCGCTTGTAAAGGGAATCCGGTATGTCCCCGCATATCCTGTGGATGCTTTCCGCGGATACCTGGCCGTTGGCCAGCCATGCGGAGACTTTCTTGGGGACCGTGTTTACCGACATAATCGCCCCGGGCTTCTCCGGATCGTCGATGTAATCGGTCTCGATCATGAAGCGGTCGGTTCCCTTGGCGATTGCCTCCCTGACGTTGGATTTCGAAGCCGGGATCGAAGGCATCACGCCGTGGGTCTCCGCGTCGGTTACCCAGGGAGGGGACGAATGCTTCACCACCATCCCCCTGTCCAGGCCTGCCTTGTCAGCAAACTCCGCCAGGGAGCGGTCGGTGTCCCCGTCGGATTCGCAGTGGATGATCACTGGGCAGCGGTTTTCCTTGGCGATCTCCATCCCGAGCAGCAGGACCCTGTCGGAAGCCTCCCTGATCTCCGCCGGAACCGGGAAATGCGGCCTTCCGATCTCGCCTATGGCGACGGCTTTGCCTTCGGCGACATCCTTTCCGGCGTCTTCCATCCCCTTGGACATGATCTCCTCGGCCTTTTCCAGCCCGTACCGCTCCGCAAGAGACAGCATCAGGACAGGATAGGGGCCCACAGCGATGTTTATCTCCAGATCGGTGGCCTCCCTCGCCTTCTCCGCCAGGGAGTATGTGATGCCGTAGGACCTTGCGAAATCCTTTCCCTCCGCGATCCGGACCTCCTTGTATGGAAGGGTGACGAGCGTGAGTCCGGTCCCCCCTGCGGCCTGGTATTCCCTGAGCGCATCGACGTTGCGCCCCGAGGGGCTCATATGGATATGGTTGTCGTAAACTGGGACCTTCTCGCCCATGGTGAGGAAACTGACGCACACATATTTTAGATGAATAGTATATCCTACGGCCGCTATGGATGCGAACGGGCGTTTCTTGTACAAAGCTTTCAAGAGATACTACCGCAGCAACGTGGCGATCCTCCCGGACAGGTTCACCAGAAGGGAATTCGGATTCATGTTCTTCGACAAGAGCTACGTCCAGAGGCACCTCTCTTTCAGAAGCCCGGAGGAGATGGCGGCGTTCATGTCCCGCCAGGTCCCGTCCCACAGCTACTATTCCACCTCGTACTACCGCAGACCGGACGCGCCCACCATGGACGAGAAGAGCTGGATGGGCGCCGAGCTCATATTCGACCTGGACGCGGACCATCTTGAGGGCGCCGAGAACATGACCTACTCCGAGATGATGGCGCAGATCAGATCGGAGATGATAGGGCTGGTGGACAGCTTCCTGCTGGGAGACCTCGGCTTCTCCGAGGACCAGATACACATAACGTTCTCCGGCGGCAGAGGATACCACGCCCACGTCAGAACACCGGACATAATGGGTCTGGGGACCAACGAAAGGAGGGAGATCGTGGATTACATCACCTGCTCGGGGCTGAACATAGACTGGGTGTTCCCGTACCATTCCGTCGCGACCTCGTCGATGTCCACCTCCGCCGGCACCTACGTCAACGTATCCAAAGACAGGCTCCTCCCGCCCAAGGAATGCGGAGGATGGCGCAGGAAAATGAGGAAAGCCCTGGAGAAGGTGGTGGACGACTTCCTTTCCATGGATCCCAAAGACATCAAGAAAGCCTATCCCAGCATCAGAGGGAGCGGCATCCCCACGATCCAGAAGGCCAAGGACGAGCTGTCCAAAAGCGCCAGGATAATGTTCGAGAAGGATTCGATGGCGTTCCTGTCCAAGCCTGCGCAGGATATCCTCGTCAAAATAATGAAGGAAGACGTGGCGCACACCCTTTCCGGGGAGGTCGACGAGCCTGTCACGGCCGACATCAAGAGGCTGATACGCCTCCCGGGGTCGATACACGGGAAGAGCGGGCTCAGAGTGACGCCGCTCACCCGCGACGAGCTGACGGATTTCGACCCTCTCCAGAGCGCGGTCCCGGCGGATTACACCGACGATCCTGTGAAAGTGACCATGAGGAAGAGCGTCAGAATGAACATGAAAGGCCAGGATTTCTCGCTGGAAGGCGAGACGGAAGTGCCTGAATTCCTCGCGGTTTTCCTGGTGGGAAGGAAACTGGCCGACATAGGATTCGCATCGGAGAACGCCGGAAAGGAGAAGCTGTTCCGACGGTCATCCCGAGAATTTCTCTCTGAGACGGCGCTTGAGCTCGGTTATGGAGCTGACGTCGCAGGGATCCACCTTCAGGATCGATGCGAGATAAAGGGAATTGTTGTCGCCGAGCATTATCATATAGATGGATTCCTCCAGGGGAGTCCTGCCTTTGGCGCGTATGCGGACCATATCCACGCCTCTGCTGGAGACCAGCCCCACGGTGGCATCCAGTATCTTGGGGAGATTGTCCTCGTATCCCCCTTCGATGATGATCGGACAGAACGCCCTGCGCTGGGGATCCTCGCACCATCCGACGATCTCGTTGTGGTCGAACTCCGGAAGCGGGCCGGAAAAAGCCACCAGCTTGGAGTTCTCGTTCAGCTGGTTCTTCCATCTGACCGCGGCTCCCATGAGATCCGGTGTGCCGTAGATGACCGGGAACCTGCCGCCCAGAGACCTGGCTATCTCCCATGCGATGCCGTTCTCGGATTCGATCTCCGCTTTGTACTCCCTCAGGCGGGGAACCATCTCTTCGATCTGGGCGCGGAAAGCCGGGCCTCCGGCATCCTCGATTATGGCTCCGGTTATCCCGAGGAACCATCCCACGGCGCTGCGGGGCTGCATGCTGTCGCCTCCGATCCTGGCTATGGGGGATCCGTCCGCCTCCGCGAGATCTCCGAGCATCCCTCCGCGGGTGACCGCCACCACGTCTATGCCGCGGGCGCGGGCCATCTTGTACATCTCCACCGTCTCGAAGGTGTTCCCGGAATAGCTGCAGACAACCAGAAGGCAGTTTCCGTCGGCCCAGTCGGGCAGGGCGAAGGGCTTCAGCGTGACTATCGGGATCCCGGACGCGTAATAAGTGGAATCCTTGTACACCCTCCCGCCGATGGACGACGCTCCCATTCCGAACACAAGGATGCGGGAATATCTTCTTCCGATTCCTGTGGGGACCTTTATGGCCTCGGCTATGTCATCGACGAACCCGGAAATCTCCTTTGCCATGCGATTCAGCGATTCGGTCTCGAAAGCTTTCATATGATCCCCTGCCTGCCCCGATGCCGCTAAGAAATGTCCCGACGGCATCCCGGACGCATCTTGGACGTCACAAACAATCACATTCGATATAAAATGAATTGCAGAGAAAGCCCTCGGGGGCGCCGGAGCCGTCCGATGCCTTCCGCCCCCGGCGGATCGGGCTTTCCCGCGCGCGCCCCAATTTATTATAGAAATAATGGAGCCTACCTAAACCTTTATTTATATCACTGGGTTCATGGCATCCAAGGTAATCGAAATGAAAGCATACAGCATATCAGGCAGTTATGAGGATGTCAGGTACGTCAGCCAGCCTTTCTGCATCGAAATGGCCGCTGAGGACGAGGAATCCGTGAAGGAAAAGGTCCTTTCCACCATCGGAAGCAAGCACAAGCTCAAGAGGACCCAGATCTCCATCACCGAGGTCAAAGAGCTCTCCGCCGACGAAGTCACCAACCACATCGTCAAGTACCAGATCGGTGAGTGAACGTGGAAGACGCTGAGCTCCGCCAGGCGATTTCCGTCGCGGAATCGTACAGACAGAGGGTGGAAGCCCTTTCCCGCCAGGTTCAGGTGCTCCGCGTATCCCTCAACGAAGTCTCATTGGCTTCCGACGCCCTGAAAGCATTCAAGAACGCGAAAGACGGAGACGAGATCATGGTCCCGATAGGCGCAACATCCTTCATAACGGTGAAAGTCACCCCCAACAGGAATGTCGTCGTGGACATCGGATCCGACATCTCCGTGGAGAAGGACGTGGATTCCGCCATCGGATACATGGATGCGAACAACGCGGAAATCTCCGAGGCGCTGAAGAAAACTATGGAAGCCCTAGGCAGCTCCCAGGAAGCCCTAAACAATCTTACCGCCGCTATCCAGAACGAGTACGACGCCAGGAAGCAGCAGCAGGTCCAGTGAACAGAGGTGCGGTCATGTTCGAGTCCCTCAAAGCAAAGATGAAAAGCCTCTTCTCCAAGGCGGAGAAGAAATTAGACAAAGACAAAGTCTACAAAGACGGACCCGAACTCCCCGGCCCAGGGCCGGACAAGAAAGACGAGCCGAAGACCGACACCCAGAAGACCGTGCCGATCGAGCCCCCGGAAGCCCCTGCAGAGCCTCCGAAGACCGGGACGGTTCCGGAGACAGAAAAGGTTCCGGAAGTAAAGACTGAACCTGTCAAAGAGCCCGAGAAACCCGAGCAGCATAAGCACAGCTGGTTCCAGAGGGACAAACGTGAGGAACCTCCGAAGACCCCTTCCGAGCCCCCGAAGACCGGGACGGTTCCGGAGACAGAAAAGGTTCCGGAAGTGAAGACGGAACCGGCCGAAAAAACGGAAAAGAAGGAGATACCTTCCGAACCCAAAGCCGAAGAGCCCGAAGCCCCCAAGAAACTCTCGAGGAAAGAGGAGCTGAAGCTGAAGAAGCAGCAGGGCAAGTCCGGGAAAGGCTCCAAACTCCTCAGCGACGATTTCCTCGCGAAAAAGATCAAAGAGGATCCTCTCGACGAGATCCTCGAGGAGCTCGAGATCATCCTTCTCGAGGCGGATGTGGCTTATCCCGTCGCAGAGAAGATCAAGGCAGGAGTCAGGGAAAACCTCGTCGGCAAGAAATACGACCGCTCCCACTCTCTGGAGGAGGTCGTTGAGCTTTCGGTGAAGGACGCGGTCAGAGACGTCCTGGAGATAAACGAATTCGACTTCGACGAGTGGCTCGAGGGACGCCAAAAGCCTACCGTAATCATGTTCGTCGGAATAAACGGCACCGGAAAGACCACCGCCATCGCCAAACTGGTGAACCGCGTACAGAAACAGGGGAAAACCGTTGTTCTTGCGGCATGCGACACCTTTAGAGCTGGCGCGATCGAGCAGCTCAGCATCCATGCGGAAAAGCTTGGGTGCAAGATCGTCAAGCAGGATCATGGAGCGGATCCGGCCGCGGTTGCCTTCGATGCCATCGAGCACGCCAAATCGAGGAGAAAAGACATCGTCTTCATCGACACCGCCGGGAGGATGCAGACCAACAGCAACCTCATCGAGGAGATGAAGAAGATCGTCAGGGTAGCCAAACCCGATCTGAAAGTGTTCGTAGGGGATTCCCTCGCAGGAAACGACGCCATCGAGCAGGCGAAAGTCTTCGACGACGCTGTCGGCATCGACGCGGTCATCCTGACGAAGATAGACACCGACGCTAAGGGAGGGGCTGCGCTTTCCATAGCCCATACCATCGGCAAGCCCATAGCGTTCGTCTGCAACGGCCAGGAATACGAAGATATCATCAAATTCAATACGGATTGGATGATAGAAAGGATGTTCGAGGAGTGATCCCCCTCTTTTTCATTCCTTCCCTTCCAGACAGAGGGAATAGAACAGCGCGGCAAACACTTTGCAGTCGGTCATGAGATTGCTTATGACCACATGCTCGTTGGGACCGTGGAGAGTGCCGCCGCCGCATTGCCATACGTAAGCGTCGAAGCCTGCCAGCCTGAAGAAATTGGCGCAGGTGGCTCCTCCTGTGCCGGATGGTACGGGCTTCGATCCCGTCACATATTCCACCGCATCGGAAAGGGCTCTGAATCCCGGCGAATCAAGAGATGACACCGGCCCGGAGACATTCCTCTGCATCTCGGAGACTGTTATTCTTGCTCCAGTCATTGCCTCATGCTTTTCGGCCGCCTCCCTGCAGACATCCATCACGTCGTCGATGTCATATGTGGGAAGAAGGCGGACATCCATGCAGAAACTGTGGAATCCGGGGATCGTATTGACGTTGTCGACGGTGGAAGAGCTCTTCGTCGGCTCGAAAGTAGAGAAAGGAGGGGAAAACAGCTCGTTCCTCTCGGAGAATCTGCTTTCCAGAGTTCCTATCAGATCGGAGAGAAAACCTGCTGACACGCGGAAAGCGTTGATGCCTTTATGCGGCGTGGAACCATGGACGGAACGCCCTATTATATCGAATTCGATCCACAGCAGACTCTTCTCTGACAGCCATATCCTCGATCCGCCGGGAGATCCCCAGTCCGGGACTATTATGACGTCATCAGAGGAGAAATACCCGCGGTCGATGAGATATCCGATGCCCATCAGGCTGGTGGTCTCCTCGTCCGCGACATAGGCTAGGCCGATGGACATGCCCTCCAATTCCTCTCCCAGGTAAGGGAGCGCCGCGAACAGGGATGAGATCACCGCCTGGCCGTTGTCTTCGGTCCCCCTGCCGTATATGCAGCCGTCTTTGAGGACAGGCTCGAAAGGAGGGCTGTCCCACCTGTCCGGATCACCGGCGGGAACCACGTCCATATGGGCAACTATCCATGCCGTCCCCTTCTTTTTCCCGGTTTTTCTGGCTAGGATGTTGGGCCGCATGACGGAAGGATCGAAATGGTCCGGGACTTCTATCCTCTTCACGTCATCGAATCCGGAAAGTCTGGACATCAGATAATCCGCTTTCCGGCCTTCTCCGGAGCCTCCGTTCTCGGGCGCGACCGCTGGGATTCTGATCATCCCCATCATCGTTTCGATCATATCCTCCTCGGAGGAATCTATCTCCGCGAGAATGCGGTCAAGAGACTTCATACAGGGGCAATATCCATACAGGATTATAAAACGGAAAGGTTTGGGGAAAAGTCCCGGCCGATCGGCCGGATTGGACGCCGTCAGCAGCGGCGGATGATCATCGTGACTGCGTTCCCGCCGCCGAGGCAGAGGGTTCCGAGACCGACTTCCTTGTTGCGGTTGATCAGAGAATAGAGGAGAGTGGTGAGCACGCGCGATCCGGAGCATCCGATGGGATGTCCGAGGGCGACAGCCCCTCCGTTGACGTTGAATTTCTCGTCGGGAACGTTGAGCTCCTTCTTCACCGCGCAGGATGCGGATGCGAAGGCTTCGTTGTGCTCGAAGAGATCGATGTCGTCGATGGTCATCCCGGCTTTCTTGAGGACGTACCTGGTGGTCGGGATGGGAGCTTCCATGATGTATTCCGGCTTGACGCCGCGCTCGCCGTAGGCTTCTATCGTCGCCAGGGGCTTGAGGCCGTTCTCTTCCGCCCATTTCCTCGAAGCAACCACGAGAGCGGAAGCCCCGTCGCTGAGCTGGGAGGAGTTGCCTGCGGTGACGATCCCGTCTTTCTTGAAGACAGGCTTCAGCTTGCCGAGGGATTCCATGGTGGAATCGGGCCTGATTCCCTCGTCCTCTTCGAAGATTATATCGCCTTTCTTGGAAGGAATGGTAACGGGGACGATCTCGTCCTTGAACTTTCCTTCTTTGGTGGCCGCAGCCGCTTTGAGATGGGATTCCATCGAAAGCCTGTCAGCGTCCTCCCTGGTGACGTTGAACCTCTCGGCCACAATCTCCCCAGTGAATCCCATATGCTGGTTGTTGAAGATGTCCCACAGCCCGTCATGGACCATCGCGTCCACCACAGTCTGGTCGTTCATCCTGTATCCCCATCTGGCGCCGTTCATGATGTAAGGCGCTGCGGACATGTTCTCCATGCCTCCCACAGCCAGAACGTTATATTCCCCGGCTTTGATGGCATCGGCGGCGAGCATAGCCGCTTTCATCCCCGATCCGCAGACCGCGTTCACCGTGAAGGATCCGATCTCCACCGGAAGGCCTGCTCCGATGGCGGCCTGCCTGGCGGGATTCTGGCCGAGCCCGGCGCTGATGACATTGCCCATGATGCATTCTTCTATGTCTCCGGGCTGAAGACCGGCTCTGGAAACGGCTTCTTTGACTGCGATAGCTCCCAGATCGGTAGCTTTGATTCCTGCGAGAGTTTTGCCGTATTTTCCTATGGGCGTCCTTGCCGCGCTGAGTATGACTGCTTCGTCCATGAAATGTCCCTTGAGAATCCATAGGGCATCCGTATAAAACACTGTCGATTATCGATTACGTCCATTGACGAATTCAACAGGCTGGATCTCTCCCATCCTCTTGAGAGGCTTGGAAAGATGCCTTCTCGCGGCAGTGGGAGGCTCATACCATCCCGGGACTATCTGGCGGACGGCCGTCTCCGTCACGGGTTCGGAAGCTTTGGTATGGCATTTCCTGCATCTGAAACCGGCTCCGGAACCGGCGGATCCCATGGTCCTGCCGCATGATGGGCAGACGGGATTGGAGATCTTCCTGTGCTCCTCAACGGTGGAGATCACATGTATCTTCTCCACGTTCAGCGTGCGGGGATTCTCCCTGAGCTCCCCTACAACTTCAACCTCATCGCCGATGTCCAGCCAATCCGGGACGAACCTGAATTCCTTGGATGGCTCGTAAACCCCGCATTCCACCTTCCCGAACCTGGTTGAAATATCGAAGAACACATGCCCGCCGGGAATATGCCGGGATTTCGACGACACGGATCCGCGAATCAGGTAGGATTGGTTCGGAACCAATGATCCGGGATCGCGGATTATATGGTCGTCGGTCCCCTGGTTTGTCAGAAATATCATCCATCTTTCTATGGGCTCCGTGGATATCTCCCCGGAAGCTTTGATGAGATCCTCCTGGACATCGCCGCGGAGGCCGTACATGACCGGGCAGGGGGTAGCGGGAACCATGGCGACCTTTTCCATGCGGTCCTCCCAGCTGTTGAAAGTAGTGGGATATCCGTGCTCCACATCGCGTATCGTAAGGGGATCGAAGATGCGTTCGGTCCCCCACCTCTCCGGAGGACGATAGGTCAGAAGCTCGTATGTGCTGTCCCTGGGCCTCCAAGCCATCCCGCAGGCGCAGCCGATGAGGCCTCTCCCGCATCCTATCTCGAAAGTGATGCCCCCGATGGCTCTGATCTCGGGATCGACATCTCCGCGGGAAAGCACCGTCCTTACGCCTTTCCAGTAGAGCTTTTGGGAAGGCTTCCTGAGGGATATGAGCAGCCCCGGATCCGATTCTTCCTCGTGATGCTCCTGGATGTGGGGTATGATCCTGCGCATCATCTCCTCCGGATCGGGCTCGTCCGATGCACAGCGATCATAGCAGAATATATCGCGGCTACCTATGCGTCCGATCAGCCTCTTCCTGCCGATGCCTTTCCCGAACCTCATCGTCAGCGCTCCGTTGCCGCGTGTCTTCCATGGGACGGAAGGGTTGAGACGGACCAGACGGGGATTTCCGATGAGATCCAGCTCGGGAAATTCGCGTATGATCTCCGTCGCAAGGAATGTCGTGCAATTCCCTTTCATCGAATCGGTATCATCAACGGCAACGAACATCCTCCGGATTATAGCCAAATCCTGTTTTATACTCTCCCAAAGGAGAAGCATCCAGCAATGTGAGGGTGGAAACGAAGAATATCGATCCGTCGGCAGAGAAATCACCAGAAATGCCGTAATGACCGAGCTCAGCCGCTTTCTCCTTGCAGAAACATCTGATGGAGGCGCCGTCCGAGCAGTCGAAATCGAAAGTATATCCTTTCGGAGATTCCTCCACATTGTATGCGATGCCTCTCCTGTCGAATTCCTTCATGGGATTCCCCGAGAAGAAAACGATGAGGATCGCGACGGCGACGACTGCCGATGCAAGAATCAGATACTTATTCAACGGTGAGCACCGGAGGTTCTGATTTCCGGTCCATGAAATAAAGGAAAGGGGTGCGGTAGACAGTCATGCCCCCCACCCCTCCATTTCCACTGGAACTGCCCTGAGAAGGTATGGGGCAGCTCAGACGAAAGAGTTGATGAGGCAAAGAACGCCTACGAACGCGACTATTCCAAGAATGCAAGCGCCGATAGTGAGCCATCCTTTCATTTTGCGTGCTCCTCCTTTGGTTATGATGAGAGTAATCTGAACCTATTATTTAATATGGATTAGACTGAAGAGAATCAGGGATCAATTGCGGAAAAATTTCCATTGGAACAGGGACAACCAGAGCAGAACAGAGACAGGAACCAACAACCGTTATAAGGGACTTAGGAATACAGTGGAAAGAAAATTGGAAAAAGGTATTTCCATTGAAAAGGGTAGGGACATGGCTGAGCCGAACATTTTCACGCAATACATGCAGAAAAGGAATACCGTCGTGAGGAACAAGAAAATCCTCCAGTCATCCTACATCCCCGAGAAGCTCCCTCATAGAATGGATAAGATCAATGAAGTCGTCGAAATCATAGCTCCCGCCCTGAACAAAGACAAACCCTCTAATATTTTAATAATAGGAAAAACCGGGACAGGAAAGACTGCAGTAATGAATTTCGTCGGAAAAGAACTGAGGAAAGCCGATCCGAATCAGACAAACTGCGCATATATCTATGTGAACTGCGAAGTCGTCGACACATCGTATGGAATCTTATACAATATTTCCAACCAGATAATCACGGATCCTGCCAAGAAAATACCCTTCACCGGATGGAGCATCGACAAAGTATTCGCGGAACTGGCAGAATACATCGACAAAGAAGAGAAAGTGTTCATAATTGTCCTCGACGAGATCGACAGGTCGTTCCAGAAGAACGGCGCAGACATATTCTATTATCTCACTTCGATCAATGAGATCCTCCAGATTTCCAAAGTCTCCGTCATCGGGATTACCAACAACGCGAAATTCACTGAATTCTTGAGTCCGAGGATAAGAAGCAGATTAGGAGAGGAGAAAATCATATTCCCTCCCTACAATGTGGAGCAGCTCCAGGATATCCTCTATGAAAGAGCCAAATTCGCATTCGACGACGGTATTCTGGATGATGATGTCATACCATATTGCGCTGCATTATCTGCCCAGGAAATGGGCGATGCGAGACGCGCATTGGATCTCCTCAGAATGTCCGCGGATATAGCCGAAAGAAATGGGGATTCGAGGATAACTTCCGCCCATGTCCGTTCTGCCAAGAACAAAATCGAACTGGATGCCGTTTCCGAAGTCGTCAAAACCCTTACCATCCAGTCCAAAACAGTTCTTCTGAGCGTCATCCTCAACAAAGACGAAGACATCAATCCTATGACCACCGGGGATGTCTTCACCAAATACAAATTCATCTGCGAGGTCATCGGGCAATCCGCTCTTTCCCAGAGGAGAGTCGCAGGTCTCATTTCCGAACTGGATATGCTCGGCATAGTCCATGCGAGGGTGAAATCCTTCGGAAGGGCGGGACGCACCAGGGAGATCGAACTCAGCACTCCGAAAGAGATCGTGAATATGATAAAATCTGATGATGCTTTCAAAGATTATTGGATGTACAAGCCTCCGAAGCAGAAGACTTTCTTCTGATTCCACAGGAAATATCTGCTGATTCTTATTTCGGAATCCGTAGCTGATAGGTTTTGACGGTTCAGAACCCGGATTATTTTTTTTTAATGTTCTTTTTTCTTTGTTCTCTATGGTTCAGCTGTCCTTTCCGGCAGTTTTCCATCCCTTTCCCTTCTGTTTTTCTATGTCCCATATATTTTTTCTGAGTTCCAGTGGAAATGGAGGGGTGGGGGCCTTTCATTCTTGACCATAGTATATTTTATCCTAATTGGATATCACATCCATGAGCAGATTATCTGATTATCTCCGTAATGATTCCTTATTTGTGGCTATATACCATGTTCCGGAAGCTCCTGAAGGTTCCGAATCGCCGGATCAGAGCATCCATTGCGTTTTCAGATCCATGTTCATTCCTGCGACCGAAGGCCGCACAATCGCCGCCCGCAAAGATCAGATGGGCTGCAGAGGCTCCCACAGCGGTCTGGGCATGGGCGGAGAGGACGACCGTGCCGATCTTTCCTTTGTTTATTCCGTCGGGCTCGGGGATCGTCCCGGCGCGGGGTATTACCGCGATCCCGGAACTGCTTCCGCTTCTCTCGGATTCGTAAGAGTCTACGGCACAGGAGATGATTATTGTGTCATGGAACCTCTAGAAAAAGCCGAATCGAGAGGGGCTCCCATAGAGACCGTGGCAATTCTGACCGATAATGTCCGTATTTCCGCGCTTTCCACTCTCATAGGATATGACAGAAGTCCGGGGCCGCATGTGCATATGGTCCATGCCTTCGCCTGCGAGGAGCTTTACGCCATACCCAAAGCCGAAGGCGACGGCGGGAACGGGGATGCGTTCCTTGGCGCGACGGAGCTGTACGTCAGAAAATTCGTGCGCCCCGAGCAGATGACTTTCGCTGTCCCTTATTCTGCTTATAAAAAAATGGAAGACAATGCGGAGCGCACTTTTCTGGCCAACGGAAGGTGGGAGAAAGCTCTGGAGGATCTCGGCGGCAGGCATTCCTGCTGCATGTGATCCCCAGAGCGGTCACAGCCGGGACGGGATCATTTCTTCCTGTTCCGGTTAGTTCCCTTCTCTTCTTCTTCTCCCTCTCCTCTGGATTTCCACAGCTGGATGCCGATATCCGCCGCGAATATCGACGACAGGATTATGATCACCAGCATCGCCAGCGACGGCAGGCTGTTCGGGACGTATTCCAGATTGCTGTTCCCTTTCATCAGGAGCTTTATCGTCCCCAGCCACGGCAGCTCGAACGCCGGGACCGATACGATGTCGTCTTTGGATATCGGATGTCCTATGATACCGGAGGCCTGGTCGAAATGGATGTTGGTCTTCGGGTTGTCTCCCATCGTGAGGTATCCGCTGTTCTTCCCTATACTGGAAAGATTGATCGACACCGTCTTTTTGGACTGGGTTATACCGACGAAAGTCAGCTTTCCGGAGAGATCGGTATGATCTTTCCCGTTTTCGCTGTACCATTCGCCTTTGTAATTCGCGAGTTCCGGCGAGCTCCATTTCCCGGACGAAGAATCCCATTCGATCCACACTATTGCCCTATGGATCACCGGATTGGAATTCGCGTTCCGTTCGTATATGATGACCGAACCGTAATCCCCGAAAGTCGAGTATCCGGTCTCCGTCGCTTCCACATAGCTCTGGATGTCGCATCTGTTTTTGTCTTTCACGACGACGATATCGCCTGTATCGATGCATCCGATCTGGGATTTTTCGGGATCGTGCTGCATGCTCTGAGACATCACTACGCTGAACGGGGTGCCCATGCCCGTGTATGCTATGAGCGCCGCGTATCCGACTACTATCACCAGCAATGCCGCTCCGATAGCTATTATCGTCTTTTTGTTCTCGCTCTTCACGCTCTCCCGATGGTTTGCGGGTATAAACACATGGCGAATGTCTTACGAATTTTCTTCCGATTCCGGCTTTATATATGGAATTACATATACACCGTTATGGCAAGGCCCACCAACGACGAATATTTCATGAGCATGGCCAAGCTGGTCGCGAGCAGATCCACATGCGTCAGAAGGCAGGTGGGCGCCGTCATCGTCAAGGATAAGAGGGTGCTTTCCACCGGATACAACGGATCTCCCAAAGGCACGCGCCACTGCGAGGAGCTCGGATGCATAAGGGAGCAGCTGCATGTCCCTTCCGGAACCAGGCACGAGCTGTGCAGAGGCGTCCACGCCGAGCAGAACGCAGTAATTCAGGCGGCCTATTTCGGGACCAGCGTCAACGGTGGCACACTGTATACCACCACTTATCCCTGCTCTATGTGCGCCAAGATAATCATCAACGCAGGGATCAGAGAGATAGTGTATGATGAGGGTTATATAGACGATCTTTCCAAGCAGATACTGTCCGAGACCAACATAATCGTCCGCAGATTCGAAGCCCAATGACATTTTCTGTCTTCGGTGCATATTGCATGGGTTTTTCTTGCTGTCAGATATAAACCTTTTCTAAACTCTATATAATTGAATTGTTGGCACTAACATTAAGTATATCCCCCTGATTACGTCAATTAGGGTCGGGGAGAGTAATATGAGCCGAACTGACATACTTTCGGAAATTAAGCGGGCGGAACAGAAAGCTGACGACATCATGAACGATGCCGAGGCTTTAAGAAAAACCGCCATCGCTGACGCTCGCAGAGACTCTGTAAAAAAGATTCAGGACGCTGAGGCTGAATGCCGCAGCTCTTTCGAATCCGCTATTACCGCAGCCAAAGTGAAACTCGAGGCCGAACGCGCCAACCTTCTCAAAGATGGGAACGCAGCGGCGGCAGCGATCGATCAGAGGGCTACGGTGAAAATGCAGGAAGTAAAAGATTTTCTCTTCAAAGAATTCGAGAGGACCTTAAATGTCACTTCCTGAGCCGATGAGTAGGATTGTGATTGTGGGTACCAAATCTCACATGGACGAGGCAATCGATGCCTTGTACGATGTGGGTGCTATCCACCTGATCGATCATACTGTCGACGCGGATGAAGGTTTCACTCTCGGGGTTCCCCGTCCGTACGCATCCAAAGCATCCGAAAGGCTGCTGAAAGTGCGTGCGATGGAGAAGGATCTCGGTGTGACGAAAAAAACTCGCACCAATCCCATCCCTGAGTCTGAGATAAAGAGCCGGATATCATCTGACAGCGTCGAGCTTGCTGAGGACGAGATTTTCGCCGTCACCAGCAAGAAGAATGATCTCAATCAGAGAATCACTGAGCTGAACGCTAGCAAGAAGAATCTTGAGCTTCTTTCCAAACTCGATATCGACCTTGATTTGTACTCGGGCTACCTGAGCATATTCTCTATGGTCGGTACCGTCGCCGCCGATCCCGCTCCTCTTCTCGCCGATATACCTTGCGAAGTGTATACCAGCGGGATTTCGAAGAAGGAGGATGGCGTCGCCGCAGTTTTCGCCAGGAACGAGGATAGGGACAAAGTCCTTTCCGCGCTTGCGAACTGCGATTTCTCCGAGATTACGGTCCCCGAAGGGAAGACCGGCTCCGCATCCGCGGCGCTCGCGAACGTCGATTCCGAGCTTGCGGCTGCTCAGGCGGATCTCGAGAAAGTCGAGGGAGAGCTCAACGCGCTTCTTGAGAAACACAAAGATTTCCTCAAAGCTTCTGAGGAAGAACTATCCATAGAAGTCGAGAAAGGCGAGATCCCCGTGAGGCTCGCCGCCAGCGACTACTCTTTTGTAGCGGACGCATGGGTGCCCACCAAAAAAGCCGAGTCGGTCAAAATCGCGATCGAATCCAAGGTGGAAGGCGCCTACGTCGAGATACAGGAGAACCGCGGCAGATCGATGAAAGAGGTTGATGAGGCCGAGGACAGATTCAAAGAGGTCCCCACCAAATTCAACAACGGAAGAATAGTGAAGGAATTCCAGTACCCGACGAAGCTCATGTCGGTGCCCAAGTATCAGGAGATCGATCCTTCTGTGCTGATAGCGATTTTCCTTCCTCTGTTCTTCGGAATGATGATCGGTGATGTCGGCTATTCCATCCCGTTCATAATACTCGGTGCTTACGGACTCAAAGTCACGCACCACAAAGATTGGCGCGCTATAGCCACCGTCCTGTTCTTCGGAGGCATATGGGCATTCATCTTCGGATTCTTCTTCTACGGTGAATGTTTAGGAATGCACTTCGTAGGCGAACAGGAAGGCGTGGAATATACATGGGAATATCTGTTAGGTCTTGACCACCTTCCGAACTTCTTCAACGGGATTCTCCCTGGAGGGGAAGGTGTCCACAAACTGGGCTCTGATTGGATCGGATTCCAGCTCAAATTATCTGTCTACATCGGTATCTGCCATCTTCTTCTGGCATACTGCTGCGCAGTCTACAACAAGACCCTCCAGCACGGATTCAAGGCCGCGTTCAAAGAGAAGGGCGGATGGGTCCTCAGCTTCCTCGGCATGGTCTTCATATGCTATGCACTTGCGATGCTCCTCATCTACAAGCTTCCGCTAGACGGTCTCCTTGTCTATCTGGCAATCGGCGCCGTGCTCCTCATAATAGGCATTGTCCTCAACCTTCCCCACGAAGGAATGCAGGCGGTCATGGAGCTTCCCGGAATCGTAGGTGGGATCCTTTCCTACACTCGTATAGCCGCGATTGGAATGTCAAAAGCAGGAATGGCTCTTGCTTTCAACTATATCTGCATCGGAATGATCTATCCCGGTCTCGGTGAAGGAATACTCGGCCTGGTCGTAACGTTCGCCCTGTTCGCGTTCCTCCATCTGATGATCTGGACCCTCGGAATCCTTTCCGCAGGACTTCACTCCCTCAGGTTGCAGTTCGTCGAGCTTATGGTCAAGTTCTTCGAAGGCGGCGGAGTAGAGTACAATCCCCTTAAAATCAAACGCGTGAAAACCACTTCCGAACCCAGCAAAAACAAAGCATAAAGAGGTATCATAAATGGCAGCAGCAGAAGCAGCAGGACTCATCGCAGTTGGAGCAGGACTTGCAGTCGGACTTACCGGTCTCGGAGCAGGTATCGCGGAAGGAAATGTCGGAGCCGCCGCAGTCGGCGCCATCACCGAGGACGCAAGCCTTTTCGGTAAATCCATGATTTTCATGGTTCTTCCTGAGACCATCGTCATCTTCGGACTGGTTATTTCCATCCTTGCTATCTTCGTGATGTGAGCCCGCCAAGAGGTAATCTCATGGCAGCATTAGCAAACGTCACTCAGGAGATCCTCAAAACCGCAGAGGA
>JAEEJP010000034.1 GCA_016281925.1 Methanomassiliicoccaceae archaeon | reverse complement strand
GTCGTCGGCTGCGCCAACTTCGTTGCCAGCGTCCCCGAGGACTCCGCCGAATACACCTACGCGTTCACCGACTGGGAATGCGGCGGCGAGAAGCTCGGCAGGGCCACCGAGGTAACCGGCCCGATGGACATCAGCTGCGAGATCACCAGAGCGCTCAGGGCATACGCCGTGACCGTCACGGGGGTCAACTGCGGCACCTCCAACGTCACCGAGATGGACCTGCCCTACGGCACCCAGATAAACGTGTCCGAGGACGGAAAGACTCTGACCGTCGTCGGCTGCGCCAACTTCGTTGCCAGCGTCCCCGAGGACTCCGCCGAATACACCTACGCGTTCACCGACTGGGAATGCGGCGGCGAGAAGCTCGGCAGGGCCACCGAGGTCACCGGCCCGATGGACATCAGCTGCGAGATCACCAGGGAGCTCAGGGAGTACGATGTCACGATCGTGCCTTCCGATGAGGAAGCCGGAACAGTCTCCCTCGGCATCGTTACCGTGCCTTACGGAACAGTCGTCGTCCCCAGAGAAAACGTCCTGAAGATCGGAGATTCCGAATCCGTGGCCACCGTCGCCGAATCCACCGCAGAGTATTCTTACTCCTTCGAGGGATGGAGCATGGAATCCAGGACCATTACCGGCGAGACTACGATCACCGCGGAGTTCTCCAAGACCCTGCTCTCCTTCGTCTACGAGAATGTATGGTACGTCATACAGGAGGACCGCAGCACCGTCTCCGCCGTCGGATACGACGGAGAGCCTACCTTCATCGGAGTTCCTGATGTCGTGTACGGAGACGGCATTGCGTTCGTCCCCGTGTCCATAGCCGAGGGAGCCTTCGCCGATTGCGCCACCGTCACATCCGCGGAGATCGGAAGCACCGTCTCCGACATCGGACTCGGAGCCTTCGACAGCCCGTACCTCGGAACCATCGAGGTCTCCGCGGACAACGGAGCATACTCCTCCTATGATGGGGCCCTCTTCGACAAGGACAAGAGCGTCCTGATCAGGTTCCCGGCCGCCAAGCAGAAGATGGTGATACCCGACGTGACCGAGATAGCTCCCGGAGCGTTCAAGAACGTCGGAGCCGCTCTCAAGAACGACGATCCCAGCGGCACCTACTTCCGCTATGCGATGATTCCCGGGAGCGTCACTTCGATCGGAGATGACGCCTTCCGCGGAAGCACTCTCGAATGCCTCAAGTTCTCCGGCTGCACAGTCACCATAGGCGACCATGCCTTCGCCGGATGCTCCGCCCTCAACTACGTCGTGTTCAGCGCGACCTTCGTGTCCGTCGGCGATGGCGCATTCGACGGATGCACCTTCATTGGGGAAGACAAGAGAGAGATGTCTCTCGCCGACGCGATGGCCGGCCACAAGTTCACCGGAAAGAACAGTTCCGCGCTTAAGGTCTACGTCCCGCCCGTCGACGGCACCATCATCGACAACGGCATGAGGTATGTGATAACTGCCAACGGGGAATCCAAGACCGTCGAGGCAGCCGGATTCGCCGCCGATGCCGTGGCCGATCTTATAATCCCCGAGTCCGTGAGCTATCTCGGATTCGAATGGACCGTCTCCGAGATCGCCTCCAAGGCCTTCTACGGCTGCAAGACGCTGGAGTCCGTCACCCTCACCGGCGTGACTTCCATAGGATCCTATGCCTTCTTCGGATGCAAGTCCCTTGAATCCGTAGAGCTCGGCGACACCACCGTCCTGGGCACGAGCGCGTTCAGCGGATGCGTCTCCCTTTCCGGAATCAGCCTGGAGAACGTTGTCGAAATAGGGAAGCACGCCTTCTTCGACTGCAAGGCCCTGACCTACGCCGACCTGGCCTCCGTTGAGTCCATCGGATACGGCGCGTTCACCGGAACCAGCCTGCAGGACATCTCCTTCGGCGATTCCCTCGCAGAAGTGGATTCCAAGGCGTTCTACGGATACAAGTTCCAGGACGCGGACGGCAACAAGATCAGCCTAGATAACCTCAAGGGCAACACCTTCTCCGGACAGGACAAGGTCCTGACTATGGAGGCCTGAGCCCGAAACTGCCGGGCAACCCCCGGCAAAACCTTTTTCAGACGGTAATATGGCTCAGAGCTGTATTGCCGTTCTCTTTTTACGCGACCGTTTGCTGAGGTTCTGTGCTCTGAATTCTGTTCTCTATCCGGCATCCATGGCGCATCCGCGTCTATAGGTTCCCGTTAGCTCAGCGGTCTCCCGACGTTTCTGTGTAGGCGGGCGGCAGAAATGCGTCGTCAGAGAAACGGGGGCACGGCATTCCGCCGCCGGAATGAACGGTTTCTGCGACCGCAAGCCGATGCTTCGAATGTGAGCTCGTCGCATCGGAAATGTGATAAGCGTCGGTGCCTGCGGAAGCGGTTCAGGTTTCTGGTTCAGCACATCCCGCAGCGGCGGATGCTTGTCTGATTGTTCTGTAATTCTGCAGCATCCAAACAATATTGCATGAGGGATGCCGGGCCGGCCCCAGCAGTAGCGCTGGTCCGGCGTTATTTTGCCGCCGCCGGTCCTGCCGATCATATAGGCGTCGGTAGTTCTCTGTTCATATGTCTCATCAATGCCGGGCCAGAATTGCTTATGGCCTGAAGATGAACATAAACGCAAGAATCGCGACGATCGCTGCGGCTGGGATGGCTATCAGCATTCTTCTGTTCATTGTTGCACCTTGGTATTTTGGATGGATAACAGACGTGATTATAGTGTATAATATTTTCTGATGAATGTATGAATGATTATCATTACATCCAAAATAGCCTCTTTCCGGAACCCGCATCCATCCGATCTTGCAGCGCCGGCCGGTTGGGACCGAGCTCCGTTCAGCATGTCTGGCTGTCTTTCCCAGGGATTAGTGTTATTAATAATCCGTTTAATTATCATCCATGTCCGATGTGGTCATCGATCTCCGCAGCAAGGGAAAGGATTGCTGCGGCTGCGCCGCGTGCGCCAGCGTCTGCCCCAAAGACGCCATCAATATGGTATTGGACGACGAAGGCATATGCAGGTCCTCGGTCGACATCCTCAGCTGCGTGGATTGCGGCCTTTGCTCCAAGGTATGTCCTGTCCTCAATCCGGACCATTCCAACGATCCCCAGCCCAGCTTCTACGCTTTCAGGGCCGAAGAAAGCGAGGTTCTCAGAAGCTCCTCGGGAGGCGCGTTCTTCCCTCTGGCCCAATGGATGATCTCCCGCGGGGGATACGTCTGCGGCGTGGTATTCGACGGCGATCTCAATGCCGTATACAGAATGACCCAGGACATCGGCGTCGTCAGGGACATGCAGAAGTCCAAGTATGTTTTCAGCGAGATGGGCGGGATATACGGGGAGATCGAAGAAGCTCTGGGATCCGGGAAGGAGGTTCTGTTCGTGGGCTGTCCCTGCCAGGTCGCCGCGGTCAAGAACCGCATCAAAGACAAAGAAAACCTGTACACCGTCGACCTCCTCTGCGCCGGGCTTCCCGCCAAGGGGATGTACCGGAAGTATCTGGACGAAATCTCATGCGGCAAGAAGATCAAGAATCTCATATTCCGCGACAGCGAGCTACCATACGGGACTCTCGTGATAGAATACGAGGACGGCACCAGGAAGACCAATTTCCGCGACATGTATTTCGCCGGGTTCCTGAGGCATATGTTCAAGAGCGGTTCCTGCGCCGAGTGCGAGTTCGCGTCCATCCCGAGGCAGGGGGACGTGACCATCGGCGACCTCTGGAATTACGACAAAATCATCTATGACCTCGACGCGAAGACCGGAATAAGCTGCGTCGTGGTCAACAGCGAGAGAGGGAGGGAGATGTTCGGCGTCCTTTCGGAGAGCGCTTCCTTCCTCAGGGAGATCCCGATGTCCTTCGCCCAGCGCTTCAACAGATTCAATGTGAAGCGCCCGGCGGGACCGGCAAGCGAGAGGTTCCACTACCTCCTCGACAGGGGCTACAGCATCGGGAAGGCCCTGGATTACTCCATCAATTCGAAATATGACGTGGCGATAACCGGGTTCTGGCGCGCCCCCAACTACGGCGGGGATCTCACCTATTATGCGCTGTACAACGTGATCCTGGACATGGGCCTGGAGCCGGTTTTCGTGGAGGCATGCAATCCTGCCGCCCCTCCGGGATCGCCCCCGAGCCCGTTGCACATGGACACCAAGTATCCTCTGTTCAGCATCGCGCCGTGGTATCCCAACAGGGAGAGGCAGGCCGAGATCAATCTCCGCGTGAGGAACGTCATGGTCGGGTCGGACCAGGTCTGGAACCCTAAGCTTCTGTCTCCGGGCGGAGTGAAGGCATACGCCCTGGATTTCGTGCCGCCGTGGAGGAATTCGGTGGCATACGCCTCGTCCTTCGGGGCCACCACGTACGAAGCCGACACTCCCCTGAAGAAAGAGCTGATAGACCTCATCAGGCGCATAAAGCACGTCTCCGTCCGCGAGAAATCGGGCGTGGACATATGCGAGAAATTCGGCATAGAAGCCAGGCAGGTCCTGGATCCGGTCATGCTCTGCGACATGAAGCATTACGAGGAGCTGATCGAGAAAGCCGACATGCAGTTCCCGCGCAGGTATATGCTGGCTTTCATCCGCCACATCAACGTGCACATGGATCCGATGATGATGTCCTCCGCGCTGGGGATGAGCGCCCTGAACGTCGGCGGGCCGGAACTGGATTACAGTAAGTCCGTTTCGTATCCTCTGATCAACGTCCATTCCGTGGAGAACTGGATCAAATCGATAAGCGGGGCTGAGTTCATACTGACGGATTCGTTCCACGCCACCGTCCTGGCCATACTGTTCAGGAAGCAGTTCGTTTCGGTGTACGGCCGCATGGACGAGACTTCCGGCAACGGACGCATGTCCTCCCTGCTGGCATGCCTGGGCCTGAGCGACCGTCTGTTCAGGACCACGGAGGAGGCCGTGCAGGCGGGCATCCACAAGCGCGAGATCGATTACGACGCCGTATACAAGAAGCTCGAGCCTCTGAAGGCCGAATGCATGGCCTGGCTCGAGAATGCCATAGAGCGCTGAGGGGGCTGTCCCCCTCAATAATCCTTCTCTATTTCCAGGGCTTCTTTGAGCCAGTTCAGGGATTCCTCCCTCAGGCTCTCCAATTTGGCGCGGACCTGGGCGTAATCTATCGGCTTCCCGAAATCCTTGGAAGTGACGGCGTCCCAGGTGGTCTTGTACATCCTGTGCTCCAGGTCGAACAGTCCCAGCAGCGATCTGAAGCGGTCCAGGCCGGTCTCTTCGCTCATGTTCCCGTAGGTTATCGTGAACTGCTTCCCGAAGACGATGCAGAGCGCCACGGCATGGAACGAGTCGGTGAGCACGTGCTCGGCGTAGAATATGGATTTGACCCAGTTCTCGACCGTGACCGCATGGGTCATCGGGTACGGGGTCCTGACCTCATCCAGATTGATGTCGGGACCGACTATGTTCACGAAATCAAGGCCTATGAAATCGGCCAGTCTGAGGGGTTCGATGTGGTCCCCTATGTGCCTGATGAAGCAGAGCCCATAGCGCTCCGGGAATTCCATGGTAGCTTTGTCGAGCAGGGTCTGATAATGCTGCATCCCGCACAGCATGACCGGGTCGAGGACATGCTTCGCCTCTATGCCCAGGCTCTCGCATATGTCCACCCCCGATTTCTCGCGGACGGAGACGTGCTTGATGTTGCGGAGGGCCTTCACCTGCTCCTTCTCGATCTCGGTTTCGGGCTGGTAAACCGATTTCCCGAACGAGGACGCGTATGCGACCGTGTTGCGCCAGGGAGTGGCGAAATCCAGCGCATAGGAATATACGGTCTCGGGATGCCCCACGAACAGATCGGGGTTCCAGACCTGGTCGGATCCGACCATGAGGGTGTATATCCTGAGGTTCACCTCGGTCTGCTGGCGCTTGTCATGCGCCCAAGGTATGATGCTGTAGATCGGATAGGCGTTCACCAGGCGCTTCGGGCTCCCGGGGACGACGAATTTGTTGTTGCTGCGGGCCTCTATCATCGCGGGCTCCAGCCCGAGGTCCTTGATTATGTTGAACAGAGCGTAATAAGTCAGGTCCCCGCCGTAGTTCGGGACTCTCCACAGCCCGGTTATGCCCACGTCGTATTTCCATTCCAGGCAGTATTTGATGGATTTTCTGACCGAATACCCGCGCTCAAGCATGTAGTACATCCTTTTCCTGCCCAGATGGTGCTTGCGCTCGGGATGGAGCCTGTTGAAGCGCCTCACGAAATCGAACGGGATCTCCCTGAGGAACGCCGAATTCTCTATGAGGACGTTCATCAGCCTTCTTCCGGCCGCGTTGTTGACCAGGACCGCGCTGACCCCTTTGCTGGGATCGAAGTCGTAGAACAGCCTTTCCGAATCCCACAGATCGCCGATGGTCAGATCCGCATGCCTGGGGGCGGCCGCGAAGTCGCAGTTGGCGCAGCAGTCGTCCTTGTAAAGGCTGGCGTTGAAGCCGGCGAAGTACGGGTCTTTGTAGTTGGTCTTGCTGGTCCCGTCCGCGAAATCGAAAATCAGGGTTCCGTAAGGGACTTTTTTGCTGCGGAAAGTCAGATTCTTTATCTTCTTCCCTTCGGCTTCCTCTTTGATGTATTTTTTGTAGATGCTCTTGGACGGCATCCCGGAACATATCAGGTCTACTGTGAACAGCTTATCGTTTTCGCCGATGTAATTCCTGAGGGCGGCGGCATGGCACGGAAGCCCGACGAAAAGGACGATGTGCCCCTGGCTCAGGCAGGCCTTGACGTCTTTGTATATCCCTCTCATCTCGCTCAGAGCGTATTTCGAGCCGTACATGCGTCTGATGGTGTTCCTGTCGTTCGTCAGCTTGTACACCACGTTCATGTCGTCGTCGTACAGGGCTCCGCACACGTATCCGTCGTTGTAGAGGGCCCAGCCGGCAAGAATCGATACGACGCCTCCGGAAGAGCTCATGGCGAGGACTTTGTCGTTGGCCATGAAAGCATATGATCTGGGACGATGCATGTTGATGCCGGTGCTGTGGTTGATGATGGGGCACACGTCGATGCACATGCCGCATTCAGAGCATAATTCCGGGTCGATCGATGATTTGAGGAACCCTTCGTCGTTCAGATCGATGGAGATGGCAGCGCTGAGACAGACATTCTTGCATGCGTAGCACCCCAGACAGCTTTTCTCTAATTCTTCTAGCGCATCGACCACATGTTCCATGGTGCCTGATAGTCATTGAATAATAAACTTATTCTGTGGCTGCCGGCAGCCGCCCAGCCTTTGTCGGTCTGGGGCCGCCTAAATACAGGGACAGCGTCCGGCAGGGAAAGTGCTAATTTATACCGAAAACCACTACGCCTCCGCATGGTCATCAACGTAGGGACAGAACTCCCCAAAGCGAAGAAATTCTGCGTCGGATGCTATGCTTGCGAGAGCGCATGCAATCACAGCGCCATCATCATGAGCTTGGATGCGGAAGGCTTCTGCAGGGCGCACGTGGACGATTCCATGTGCAACGGATGCGAGTCCTGCGTGATGGTCTGCCCGCAGCTGAATTTCGAATCCGAATCCAGCGATTCGCCGCCGGCGTACGCTCTGAAGGCTCCCCAGCCGGAGCTTTCCCTGAGCTCATCCGGAGGCGCGTTCTCCCTTCTGGCGGATTTCATCCTGGAAAAAGGCGGATTAGTATGCGGCGTCGTCTTCGACGGGGATTTCAATGCCGTATACGAACTGACCGACGACAGGGACGAGATCGCCAGGATGCGCGGCTCTAAGTACGTTTTCAGCGAGATGCGCGGCATATACTCCGGGATCTCCGAGAAGCTAAAGGAGGGCCGCGACGTGCTTTTCGTAGGGCTTCCGTGCCAGGTGAAGGCGGTCAGGAACCGCATCGGAGACAGCGATCACCTTTACTGCGTCGATCTCATATGCGGAGGCCAGCCGTCGAAGGGAGTATTCCAGAAGTATGTGGCGGAAATATCCTCCGAGAAGCCCGTATCCGGCCTCTCGTTCAGGAAAAAGGGATATCCGTACGGGATGCTCGCCATAGATTACGCCGACGGAACCAGCAGGCTGTCCTTCGGAGACAAGTATTTCGCCGGCTACAACAAGCATCTGATGAAGAACCAGGCATGCGGGGACTGCAAGTTCGCGGCCTCCCCCAGGCCCGGCGACATGACCATCGGCGATCTCTGGAATGCGGAGAGATACATCCGCGACACCGACATCTCGGAAGGGATCAGCGCCGTTCTGGTGAGCACGCCCAAAGGGCGGGAGATGTTCGAGGCCATATCCGGGAGGGCGGCGTATCTGAGGGAGATCCCGCTGGATTTCCTGAGGCGCTTCAACAGGATGGGCCCCAGGCTTTCCGTCCACGAATCCAGGCAGAGGCTCTTCGACATGGTCGACCGCGGCTATCCCGTGGCGAAATCGGTGGATTACTGCCTCGCCGGCAGGTTCGACATGGGGATCACCGGCTTCTGGAGGATCAACGACTACGGCGGCGAGCTTTCGTATTATGCTCTGTTCATGTTCTTCAGGGACAGGGACATGGAGCCTCTGCTGATAGAATCCAGGAACGATATCACCGGCCATCCCAGCGAGCCGGCGCTGTTCAGCAACCGTTATACCGCCAATTCGAGGGCCAAATGGTACTCCACAATCAGGGAGCAGACCGAGATAGGCGCCAGAGTCTACAATGCCATCTCCGGCCCCGGCCCCATATGGGACAGAAGGATAATCGGCCAGAACGTCGTGGAATGCTATTCCCTGGATTTCATCCCGTCCTGGAGGAACAAGATCTCCATAGCCTCCAGCTTCGGCTCCGCCAATTTCGAGGGCACGGACGAGGACAGGGCCAGGCTCGGGAAGATCCTTGGCAGGCTGGACAAAGTCTCCGTCTGCGATGTTTCCTCGCGCAGCATATGCGAATCCATGGGCGTCGAAGCCAAGATAATAATGGATCCGGTCTTCCTCTGCGACCCCAGGCACTACAGCGATCTCATGGCGGATTCCAAGGCTTCCTTCCCCAAGGGATATGTGCTCATATATGCCCTCCACCCGAAGGATCTGGAAGGGTTCGAAGCCGTCGCAGATGCCTTGGGCCTGGGGCAGATATGCGTCGGCAGCGCGGAGACGAACTTCAATCTGAAGACCCAGTTCCCTATCACCAACATATATTCGATCGAGAACTGGCTGAAATGCATAGACAATTCGTCGTTCGTCGTCACAGATTCGTATTATGCCGCCGCATTCGCCATCCTGTTCAGGAAGCCTTTCGCCGTCGTGACGAGGGCGGAGCCCGAGCGCGAAGGGAGGACGTCTTCGCTGCTCATGATCGCAGGCCTGGAGAACCGCATGTTCGGGGATATCCGCGGGCTTCTGGATTCCGGCGTCCTGAATGAAAGCATAGATTACGACGCAGTCCACGAGAGGATAGCGCTCGGACGCGACGAATCCATAGAATGGATACTCAGCTCCCTCCAGCTGTCCTGAGCCCCGGTCCATGCGGACGGTCTGGCGCTCCGTATTCCGGGATGGCGCATATAAAATAGTAGATTCGGCATGGTAGGTCTGGGTATAGAATTGACTTGTATCGATGCCTTGTCAGAGCTCAGTAAGGAATGCGCTGGATGCGCAGCATGCCAAAGCATCTGCGTCAAGAATTGCATAACGATGGAGGAGACCAAAGAAGGCTTCCCGGTCGCGGTCGTAGACAAGTCCGTATGCATCGATTGCGGGGCGTGCGAGCGTGTATGCCCCCAGATCAATCCAGTTTTTGATAACAACCCTGATCCGGACTGCTATGCGGTCAAAGCGCCGTCCGGCATTCTGGAGAAGAGCTCATCCGGAGGTGCGCTGTCTCTGATAAGCGATGCGGTCTTCCGCGACAGCCCCGGATATATATGCGGCGTGGTTTACGACGACGAATTCAACGCCGTTTACGACATGGTGGAGAGCAAAGAGGGCGTCGCTCCGTTCCACGGGTCTAAATATGTGTTCAGCGACATGAACGGCATATACTCCAGGATAAAGGAGAAGCTTTCAGAAGGCTCCCGCGTCCTTTTCGTCGGATGCTCATGCCAGGTCGCCGCAGTCAAAAACATGTTCAAAGACAGCGAGAATCTGATCACCGTCGATCTCCTCTGCGGCGGGTTCGCATCCAAGAAAGTGTTCAAGAAATACATAGCCAGCCTGGAAGAGACATACGGAAAGGAGGTGGCAGACGTCAGATTCCGCAGCGCCGGCGTCCCATACGGCTCCCTCAAAGTGGTTTTCAAGGACGGAAGCTCCGAAGTGATCCACAGCGACCTTTATATGAGGGCTTTCGTGAAAGGGCTCATCAAAAACAAATCCTGCGCCCAATGCCAGTTCGGGCTGCCGAGACAGGGGGATCTGACCGTCGGAGACCTCTGGAACGCGGACAAAATCATTTCCGATACCGATCTCAAGAACGGGATCAGCAGCGTGATCGTCAACAACGACCGCGGGAAAGAGATCTTCGAAAGCGTCCAGGCTTCGGCCGAATACGTAAGCTCCGTGCCGCTGTCGTTCCTGAAGAGATTCAACAAGACCTCTTCCTCCAAGACGAAGCCGCATCTCGGCCGCTCCAGGATATTCGACATGCTGGACCGCGGGGTGCACATACAGAAAGCGCTGGATTACTGCCTCGGCTGGAAATACGACGTAGGGATCACCGGATTCTGGCGCGTCCACAATTTCGGCGGGGAGCTGACATATTACGCCCTGTACAATCTGATGCTGGATCTGGGCCAGGAGCCGATATTCATCGAGGCCCGCCATGATTTCAAGGGGGCGCCGCCGGACCCCAAGCTGCTGAAAGGGGCGTATCCGTTCTATGCCAAGGCCAGATGGTATCCCAACATAGAGGAGCAGAACGAGCTCAACCTCCGCGTCACCAATTTCGTGGTCGGATCGGACCAGGTCTGGAACCGCCGTTTCGTCTCCCAGCCATCGCTGGAATGCTACGCCCTGGATTTCGTGGCCGACTGGAGGAACAAAGTCGCCATAGCGGCATCCTTCGGGACGGACAGGTTCGAGGGCAACGAGGAGGAGACCGCGCGCTTCGCGAAGCTCATAAGGAGATTCAACCATATATCCGTGCGCGAGAGCCAGGCCCAGGAGATCATCGAGAGCTTCGGGAAGGAATCGTACGTGATCCTGGATCCGGTCATGCTCTGCGATCCGAAGCACTTCGACGAGCTCATAAGCACCAACGACCACGCGTTCCCGGAGAAATACGTATTCAATTATGTGATGCATCCGGAGATCTTCGTGGGCATGGAGAAGTTCTACAGCAGACTGGGATACGGGCCGGTCACCGTCCTGAATTACATATTGGATACCAAGAATTACGATCTGCTGACCATCAACATGCATTCGGTCAGCGATTGGGTCAAGTGCATCAGAAATTCGTCCTTCGTTCTGACGGATTCCTTCCATGCGACCGTGTTTTCGATACTGTTCAGGAAGCCTTTCGTCGTTCTGCACGGGAACCTCGACAAAACAGGGGGGCTGACCAGGCTGGAGACCCTGCTCAGGAACTTCGGCCTGGAGGACCGCCTGTTCAGGACCGTAGATGACGCCCTCGCTTCGGATGTCATGGAGAAGGAGATCGATTACGAACCGATCCACAAGGCTCTCGGCAAACTGAAGGAAAAGGACATCAAGTGGGTCAAGATGGCCCTTAACATCGAATGACCGGGCCGGGCCCGATGCTTTTATCCGCGTCGGGCCTGACCTGTCATGCCAGGTTCAGGGCGTTCTTCACCCAGGCCATGGCGATCTCGCGTTCCTTATCCAGTTTCCTGTGGACTTCGTCGTAATCTATGGGCGCGAACAGAACCCCGGATTCCACCGCTTCCTGCGGCGTCCTGCAGATGCGCTCTTCGAGGCCCAGGGTTTTCAGCAGGGTCGTAATCCTGCCGACTCCCGATCCCTCGTCCCATTCTCCGATCAGAGTTACGAACGGTTTCCTGAAAAGGACGGAGAACACCGTCCCGTGGAACGAATCCGTTACCACGAACGACGAGCTTCTGAGACCTTTCATCCAGTTCTCGACGGTTCCGACGGATGTCCTGGGATAATCTATCCTCTCGTTGAAGTTCGAGGACGCGTTCCCGGCGGTCACCGGGCCGTATCCGAGCTCATCGTAGATCTTCTCCATGCCTTCGAAGTTGACCGGGTGCATCATGTAGTTGAAGGCGAACTGGAGCGGATAGCGCGCGTTGGAAGCTTCCGAAAGGGCTTCGAAATGCTTCACATCGCAGATCATGACGGGATCGATGAGTATGTCCGCCTCCGCCCCCAGCTCCCTGCAGAGCTCCGCGGCGGAGTTCTCGCGCACGGAAAGATGGTCGATCCTTCTGAGCAGCGCGGCGAAGGATTCCTTCTCCTCTTCCGTCCCCTCGAATCTGTCCGTCCCGAAAGACGAAGCGATGGCGATCTTGTTCTTGTCGTCGTGGACGAAATCCAGGGTATAGCATTCCAGGATGTCCTGGGTGATGAACTTCCTGTTCCAGACCTGGTCCGACCCGACTATGAAATTGTCTATCCTGTCGTTGAGCTCCTCCTGATCCTCCTTTTTGGCGTACCATTTCGCTATGTTGTAGAACGGATATTTCGTCGCCAGAAGGGGAGGGCTCGGGGGAGCGTTCCTTTTGGAGGCCCTTCTGGATTCGATCATGAGGGGCTCCAGACCCATGTCTATCATGGTGTGGTAAAGAGCGTAATAGGTGAGCTCCCCGCCGAAATTGCGGACGCGCCAGAATCCGGTGATTCCCACGTCGAATTTCCATCTGAGGCAGTAGCTGATGGATTTCGCGACCGGATGCCCGCGCTGGATGAAGTGGACCATCCTTATCCAGGCCAGATGCAGCCTGCGTTCATGTTTCAGCCCGGGGTTCTCCTCCAGGTTCGGTTTGGGTATCCTTTCGGCGAAATCGGCCGCGTCGTTCATGTCGAAGGCCATGGCCGCGCCTTTCTGGCTGTTCACCATGACCAGGCTGATCGTCCCGGCGGCGCTGCCGGCCACTTTGTCGCTTCCCGCGAGGTCTCCCAGGGTTATGTCGCCGGGCCTGTCGTCTATGAACCTGCATGCGGCGCATCCCTGGTTGATGATCAGGCTCGCATTGCATGCCCTCACGAAGGGATCGTAGACTGACATCCTGAACGATCCGTCGGCATACATTATCGCGACGGAGCCCTTCGGCTGGCCTCTGGGGTTGAAGTCCAGGTTGGTGATGGGCTTCTCGGCGGACAGCTCCTCGATGTATTTCTGATAGATCATCGGGGACGGCTGGCCGGTGCATACTATGTCCGCGGTGAAAAGATGGGGGTGGTCCCCTACGATGTTGAGCAGGGCATGGACGTGGCAGGGCATCCCGACGAAGAGGACCTCTCTGCCTTCATCCAGTTTTTTCTTTATTTCCCCGTAGATATGGCCCATGTCGCTGGGGGCGTATTTCGGGCCGCGCATCTTCAGCACGGTGTCCCTGTCGTCGGTCAGAGCGTACACGGCGTTCACCCCGTCCTCGAGGATGACCCCGCAGACGCATCCCCCGCGGGCCAGCATCCAATCGGCCAGGATCGGGAATGCCCCTCCGGAGGAGCTGGTGCTGGCCACTTCCGCGCTGGCTCTGAAGGCATAGTAATCGCGCCTCCTCTTGCTTTCCGGGAGCGGTGAAAGAACAGGGCAGACTTCCGCGCATCTCCCGCATTCGGTGCATCTGCTTTCGTCGACCGAAGACCTCAGAAACCCGACGTTGTCGGTAGCCAGAGAGATTGCGCTTTCCCCGCATACGTTCTCGCATGCGCGGCAGCTTATGCAGAGCTTTCTGTTGCCGATGAGTTCCCTGACGACGTTGGAGGCCATGCGCAGAGAACTGGATGTCCGTATTAAAGGGTATTCAAAAGAGATCCGGGATCCGGTCCCGGATCACATCCTGTCGAAGGCCACTAGAACGGAAGCCAGCTTCGGATTGTCCACCAGGCCGTAGTGCTTCTTGATCATGAGATCGCTGGTGGGCGCCGGGCTGCAGGATATGACGTTCTTGCATCCGTTGCTCTCGTTCAGCTCCGGGAACGATACGGGGGGCATGACGAACTGCTCCCCTCCGCTGGCCTGGACCGTCGGGAACAGCACGAATCCGTCGGAAAGCCATACCACGTCGTCTCTGGACGTGTATTTGCTCGCCGTGAACGGGAATACCTCCTCGCCGATGATGTTGCCTTCTCCGGATACGAGGATCACGGTGGGCTCCGGCGGCGGCCTGAACCTGGGATCCTTTACGATGCAGATGACGCTGTCGCGTCCCAAAGCCTGCTTGAACCCCTGGTTGTCCACTTCGATGTTTCCCATCGCACGGACTTTCGCCTCCTCCTTCTCGAGCTCGGACAGTATCTCCTTGTCGAGGTAGAAGGCATGGATGACCCCTCTCAGCCCGCGTATGATTTCGAGCTGTTTGTCGCCCGGTGCGTCCGGATCCGCTGTCATAATTGCTCTCTATGCTTTAGTCGTAAAAAAATGTATGCAATCGGACGGATTGGAACGTATTCTGGCGGATGCGATGGTTCTGACCGTCATCTGACGTCGGAAGTTTCGCCCTCTTCCAGGAAATGGATGCTGCAGTCGCGTTTCAGACCCAGATTCCCCGCGACTTCTATCGCTTTTATGATGCCGGACATGACCGGGCACGCGGCGTGGGGTATCGTCTCCTCCGCCAGCCTGTATATCTCCGATTCCGAGATTTTCGCTTCCACTTCGGAGAACGCGCTGATCGGCTTCAGGCCCCAGGAAAGCCTCAGCACGTTGGGGCATTCGCTCTTTATATCCACATGGACCATACCCATGTCCTCTTCCGCCGTTATCAGAGTGCGTTTCCTGCACACCCCGGCGTCGACCACCACCCTGCAGGTCTCGCTCATTGTCGTCGCTCCTGAGCCTGATGAGGTTGTTGGCGCCTGCCATCGACCTTATGTCGACCACGCCGATCGCCGCGATGATGCGGTTGTCCAGCTCTATCGGGGTTACAATGACCCTGATGCCTTTGTAAGGCCCGGAAACGGCGATCTTGCGTATCGTGGTACCGGCGCTGATGACCTCCTCGAGGACCTGGCCGGTATACGCGTTGTCTATGACCTTTCCGTTCTCTATCCTTATCCCGAGGTTGTCCCTGCTCTTCGCGCAGACCGGGAGCCCTCCGACCAGGTCGTGGATGGCGAACGCAAGGGAGATGAGCTCGCTGCCGGAGCTGCGGGACGAAAGGATGTCCTCCAGCTCGCGTCCGAATCTCATCCCTCCCAGAATGGCCAGTCCGGCGTTCACCGCGCCGATCTCCGCCGCTTCGAGTGTCGGCCCCGTCCCTATTATTATGACGTCGTCGCTCTTGAGCTGGAAGCAGGATCTTATGCTCTCTTCCGCTTTCGCGTCCACCGGATGGTCGGAGCCAGGGAACGACAGCTTCCCGCCCGTGTAAATCAGCGTGGTAGCTCCGGATGCGCCGGATTTTATGGCCGCATCCCTCTCCTCGCACCCGTACTTCACGCTCCTGGCCATCTTCGGGATGCGGACGGCAACGTTGGCTTCCCCTATGGTGAGGCCGTCTACGTCTATGTCCGGGGCGATCTCCATATGGGTCTTCTTCCTGAATTCCATGCCCTTGGCGGTGAGAAGGATTCCGCTTTTGCCGATCGTGACCAGGCCCTGCTCCTGCATGATGGATATTATCGATCTGGTGCTTCCTTCCCCGATTCCAAGGAGCTCCGCCAGCTTCTTCCTGCCGATGGTGTTCCTGCCGTCGAGGGTCTCGATGGCCTTCCAGATGTGGTAGTCGCTGTATTTCGGCAGGGGTCCGCCTGATTTGGCCGATCCATGGGTCATATGGATGCATCTTTCATCCAATTTAAATAGTTTTGACTGTCTGGACAAGTGGGCGGATATTTAGGTTCCGGTTATGGCCGGAGGCAGCTATTGCCCGGCCGGACCGACGGCAATTTTCAGATATTATTTATTGGCAGAAGATTGTACGGAGCGTATGGCTCAAGAATCTGTCGACCTTCTGGAAATCGAGAACGTCTCCAAATCCTTCGACGGAAGATGCGTCTTGAAGAATGTCAGCGCCAAGCTTTCCACGGGGAAGATCCTCGGTCTGGTCGGGAAGAGCGCGGCCGGAAAGAGCGTTCTGATCCACATGCTCAGAGGCAGCGACGAGTACGCCCCGGACACCGGGCGCGTGATTTATCATGTCAACCGCTGCAAGAAATGCGGCGACCTGGATCTCCCGCTGAAGGGGATCCCCTGCGTGAAATGCGGAGGTGACACCGAGAAGCTGGCGGTGGACTATTGGGCGCTCAAAGAGGACGACCCCCTCAGATCGGCTGTGAAATCCCATATCGCCATCATGCTTCAGAGGACTTTCGCCCTGTTCGGCGACAAGACGGTCATCGAGAACGTCATGGAGGCCGTCACCCCGGATTACGAGGGCGAGAGACGCGTCAGGCGCGCGATCGAGATGATCGAGATGGTCAACATGACCCACAGGACCACCCACATCGCCAGGGATCTGTCGGGAGGAGAGAAGCAGCGCGTGGTCATGGCAAGGCAGCTCGCCAAAGAGCCGCTGTTCTTCCTGGCCGACGAGCCCACCGGGACTCTGGATCCCACCACGGCGGAGACCGTCCACCAGGGGCTCATCGATTACGTGCGCAAGATGAACATCTGCATGGTGTTCGCGTCCCATTGGCCGGAGGCGATCACCAGGATGGCGGACGAGGCCATCCTCCTGGAGGCCGGCGACGTCGTCAAGCAGGGGAACCCCAAGGAAGTCACCGATCTCTTCATGAAGGACTACCATTTCGAGAAGCAGGCGGTCGGGAAGCTGGGCGAGCCCATAATCGTCCTCGACAACGCCAAAAAGCACTATTTCTCGGTGGTCAGGGGGGTCGTCAAAGCCGTCGACGGAGTGTCGTTCGACATCAAAGAGAGGGAGGTCTTCGCCCTGATAGGCTATTCCGGCGCGGGGAAGACCACCACCTCGCGCATGATCGCCGGGATGACACCTGCAACTTCGGGCACCGTCAAGATCAAAATCGGGGACGACTGGGTCGACATGTCGGAGAGCGGGTTCGCCGGAAAAGGGAGGGCGACCCCGTATATCGGCGTCCTCCACCAGGAATACACGCTGTATCCCTTCGACACAGTCCTCCAGAACCTCACCACATGCATCGGCATGAAGATGCCCGCGGATCTCGCCAAGGTCAAGGCCATCCAGGTCCTGACCAGCGTCGGCTTCCCCAAGGAGACCGTCGAGAAGACCCTCTATTCCTATCCGGATTCCCTTTCCGTAGGGGAGTGCCAGAGGATCGCGTTCGCCCAGGTCCTGATCAAAGAGCCCCGCATAATCATACTGGACGAGCCCACCGGGACCATGGATCCGATCACCAAGACGATAGTGGCGAAATCAGTGGTGAGGGCGAGGGAGACCCTGGGAGAGACGTTCATAGTCGTCAGCCACGACATGGATTTCGTTATGAACTGCTGCGACCGCGCCGCCTTCATGAAGAACGGAACGGTCGTATCCATCGGGAACCCCGAGGACATCCTCGAGGAGTTCAACATGGAGCCAGTGCCCGAAGGTGAATGAAATTGAAGCAGAAGATGGGAAGGCATCTCAGCTTCGTCGAGTGCAGGGAATCGATGGGCCTCGGCGTCGGAGGAGGTCTCGCTCAGAGGGCGACCATCTCCGAGTCCGGGAGGGACGTGGTGGCGATAGCGATGGGCCCCGGAAGGAGGCACATCACCAAGCCAGTCTGCGAGATTACCTATGCGCTCCGCGAAGAGGGGATAGACACCAGCGTCCTGGTGGTGAACGCCGGCTCGGGAGTCCCGGCCGACGCGCCGGACATGACTACGGGATCCTGCTTCGGCCTCGACCCGATCGAGGTGGAGAGGATCCAGCAATACAAGGTGGCGCTGATCCACCTGGGGAACGTCAGGGCACACATCATCTACAAGGCCAGGCTCATTCTCAGGAACGTGAACATACCTGCGATCATCGTAGCCCAGTGCCCCATAGACTTCGAGGATTTCGCGGCGATCGGCGTCAAGACGTCGCGCGTAATGCCTCCGGACGATAAGATACAGACCAAAGGCGAGATCGTGAACATCGTCACCGGCGTCGTCAGGGGAGTGACCTGCGACCAGGACAAGCTGGACGAGATCGTGTCGAAAGTGCAGTCCATGCTTCCGGAGCGCGGTATGGAATGATAGTCACCGTCAACGGCAAGGAGAAGAAGCTCAAAGCCGGCTCCACGCTCAAGACCGCGATCGCCGGGGAGACCTACGTCAAAGGCTCCCTGATTTCCGTCCATCTGTCCGAGGAGAAGGTGGTCACCGAGACCAGCGACTTCGAGATCGAGACCGAAGCCGGGACCATGGTCATGCGCCTGAACGATTCGCCTCTGGCCGAGATGTGGAGGTCCAAAGTGGCCCAGTCCATAGCCGGAGCCAACGCCAGGTGGGTCACCCACGACATCGCCGCCTTCGGATCGTTCCCCACCGATCTGGAAGTGAGCAGGGAGACGTTCCATTACAGGGTGTACGACTGCTTCTTCGCGCTGGGAGGGTTCGACAACCACACCACCTACATCATGGTGGCCAGGGACAACCACAGCGGCTCATACGGCGCCGGACACGGCCTGATCGGCAGGATAACCGTCGGCAGGCACATACTGGACAAGATCAGGGAAGGGGACCGCATAATCGGCGTCCGCCCGCTGATGTCCGAGACCAGCACCGAGAACGTTGTGGTAACGGACGACCTGTCATTCAGGCTGGACGACGGGTACAGGGTGGAGACCTCCGTTTCCGTGAAGCTGGATCCGGCGTCTCCCGAAGCGTCCGAGCATGTGCTCGTGCTTTCCAGCCAGGGATTCATCAGGGCGACGGACGCCACCGGCAGCTTCGTATCATGCTCCGACGATCTGGACGTCCAGATCCCGGCGGAGAACATCGCAATAAGGGACGCCGGGGCGGTCGCGGTCAGGAACAGCGGCATCGGGACCGGGCGTTTGTTCTTCTACAAGGAGAAGAGGCAGCTCTCGCCCGGCCATACGTCGGCCGGGAACATAACCCAGGGGGCGGCGATCCTTTCCCGCGCCAAAGCGGGCGACGTGTTCGCCGTTACCACCGATCCTCCGCGCGCATTGTCCGTAGGGATGACCCAGGCGGAGGGGGCCAAGTTCCTGGAGGCCGCCGGGATCAAGCAGATCAGGACCGGGGACGTTTCGGACGGCGCGATCATCGCGGAGCAGAGCCCGGAGCGCACCATGCAGGCCCTGAAGGACGGGGAGGTGGAGACTTTCGGAGTCCCGAGGGACAGGGTGTTCAGGATCAAGCTGACGGATTCAGATCCGGCCAGCAACATGTATTTCAGGAAGATAACCGGCCTCAGCCACAAGCCGGTGGGGACTCTGAAGGTCCAGTTCACCTTCGAAGGGCTTCCCATGGTGACTTTCTACGGCGACGAGATGAGAGGCAAGAATCTGTACCCCCAGGACCCCTTCAAGAAGTCCAAGCGCGGGGACATCGGCCTTACCAACCAGGCCAGGCCTCACCACGGCCTCATCGGCATAAGGCTGAAGGACAGCAAGGAATACGGCCCCACCGGCGAGGAGCCCTACGGGACCAACATCATAGGGAAGTTCGTGGACGACCTCGACAGGCTGATGGACGGCCTGGAGGAGGATGCCACGGTGTATGTGACGGAGGCGGATTTATGAGCGAAACCAGGGAGACAAGACTGTTCATGATATCGCCCAGATCCACGCTCACGCCGGACCAGCTCGCGCGCATGGTCCATGCGTACGGGGCGGAGGCTCTGGTGAAGGAGACATGCTACGGGTGCCTCGTCGAAGGGCCCAGGGAGCTGGTTCTTTCGATACGCGACAGGGTCAGGGAAGGATATCCCAACGAGGTGTTCACGAAGATCAGGGCGTACCCCAGCAGCGACCCCAGGAGATGCCGCGCCAT
The DNA here is from genome assembly GCA_016281925.1 of Methanomassiliicoccaceae archaeon. Taxonomy (GTDB): domain Archaea; phylum Thermoplasmatota; class Thermoplasmata; order Methanomassiliicoccales; family Methanomethylophilaceae; genus Methanoprimaticola. The sequence continues at coordinate 77,995 of JAEEJP010000034.1, read as the reverse complement.
GCACGGGACCAGGCCGGGATATGCCCAGCTGGAGATGGAGTGGGAGCTGCTGGCCAGGGTCCAGCACGGCCTGGACGAGGTCGCCAAAGGCGCCAGATACGTCCCTCCGGAGGAAAAGAAACGCATTCCAGTAAACGATTTCAAGAGAATTTGCGAGGTACGCCGATGAAGGTCTTCATAGATCCGCCCAACAGCCTGGTGCTTTTCGATCTGGTCGAAAGGTTCGGGCACGAACCGCTCAGCACCATGGCCGCCATCCAGGAGAGGGTCGACAACATAGAGGTGGACATGCCGCCGATGAACGTCACCCTCGACGACGTCGTCAAAGGGCTGAAATACGCCGGAGTGGAGGTCCCGTCCGGGGTCAGGGGAAGGCTCGCTCTCTGGGGCCCCCTCATCGATGAGGCGGACGCCGCCATCATCATGGACGACTGCCCATACAGCTTCGGATGCGTGGGATGCGAGAGGTCCAATCTCATGGTGAAATATCTGATAAAAAGGCGCGGGATCCCGGCGCTCAGGGTCACCTACCCGGAGAACGACGAGCAGGCGGTCAATTTCGTCGCCCAGACCAAGGAATTCCTGGAGGGATTGCAGTGACCATCAAGATCGCGCAGCTCTCGTGCGGGACCGAGTACAGCAGCGTCCAGTACGAGATAGAGAAGGCGGCCAGATCGGTGGGCGCCAAGATAGTGTATCCCGACGTGTCCGCCTCCGACATAGACGAGGCCGTGAAGAGGTTCGGGTTCGTCCCCAGGTCGCCGCAGCTGAAGCTGATGATCGCCAGGGCGGTAAGGCTGGCCGACGGGAAATACGACGCCGACGCCGTGTTCATCACCACCTGCTTCAGGTGCTCCGATGCGGCATTTGTCAGGAACGAGCTCAGTAGGTTCATCCAGGAGAACACCAGGCTCCCGGTCGTGACGTATTCGTTCACCGAGAGGCTCAAGGCTTCCCAGCTGCTGACCAGAATGGAAGCTCTGGTCACCATAGTCACCAGGAAGGAGCTCCTCTCCAGGGAGAGGCAGACCGGCATCACCGTCGGGCTGGATTCCGGGTCGTCCACCACCAAAGCCGTGGTCATGGAGAACAACAAGATCATCGGGAAGGACTGGACGCCTTCCGGGGATGTCGTGGCATCGGCCGAAGCCGTTCTCGGCAACGCGCTGAAGATGGCCGGCATCGAGATGTCCCAGGTCGAGGCGATCGGCACAACCGGATACGGGCGCTTCACCCTCGGCGACCATTTCGGCGCCAAGCTCGTGCAGGAGGAGCTCACGGTCAACTCCAAGGGCGCGGTCTGGCTCGCCGACAGGCAGAGAGGCGAAGCCACCATCCTGGACATCGGAGGGATGGACAACAAAGCGATCACAGTCAGGGACGGCGTCCCGGACAACTTCACCATGGGAGGGATCTGCGCCGGAGCTTCCGGAAGGTTCCTCGAGATGACGTCCAAGAGGCTCAAGATTGAGGTCACCCAGCTGGGGGCACTCGCCGACAAAGGGAACTGGAGGAACGCCAAGATGAACTCCTACTGCTCCGTGTTCGGGATCCAGGATCTGGTCACCACCCTCGGAGAGGGCAAGAGATTCGAGGACGTGGCCGCGGCCGCCTGCCACTCGGTGGCGGAGCAGGTCTACGAGCAGCAGCTGCAGGAGATCGACGTCAGGCATCCGATCATCCAGGTCGGCGGCACGTCCCTGATCTCCGGTCTGGTCACCGCCGTCGGGGAGATACTCGGAGAGGCTCCCATCGTGCCCCCCGATTCCCAGTACATCGGCGCGGTCGGCGGCGCTCTGCTGAGCTCCGGACTCCTGTGAGGGATCCGCATGGAAACCGAGGTAATAGGGGACGACAGGTTCGGGGACGAGGCGTACCAGCGCCTGTTCGACGAGATCATGAGCGATCTCAACAAGGCCGTCCTCATCGACAGGGCCAAGCTGGTGCTCAGGCCGGACGTCCCTCTCTTCATATTCTCGATCGCTCTGAAGTCGGAGCCCACGCTCAAGACCATCCCCGACGTGTGCAACGTCAGGGCCGAGGGGGAGAGCATCCACCTGACCATATCCCAGGAGCGCTATGCCCCCGCGATCCTTTCCGCCTTATGGGGGAAGTACGGCAGGAGGTCGGTCTTCCAGCAGACCCGCTTCGATCTCGACGTCTCAGGCGCGAAGGAGGAGGACATAGCCGCCATGGTGGTTTCCTCCGGCGAGGAGACCAAGCGCGAGATCCTGGGCGCCCTGTGGAGGTCGATGCCCGAGGGCATAAAGAACCGCAGGGTGCTGATGGACGGCAACATAATCACCGTGGTCGCCACAGAGGAGATCCTGCTCCCGGACATGATGGGGGAAGGCAGGAAGATCCACGCCAGCATGGGAGGCGCGGCAGATGTTTGAGGTCATGATGTACGACGGCGGAGTGTACCGCTCCGAGGAGCTCTTCGAGATGATCGAAGACGTGGGAGGCGTCGTCCTCCAGAAGAACAGAAGCTCGCAGATGCTCATGGTCACCATGTCGGTTCCGGGCGAGGACAGGGAAGCCATCTCCAAGCTGTGCTCGGACATCGGCGGCGTGGTGAAGAGCGTCCCGCTGGCAGGCACAGAGATAGCCGTGATCGGCCCCACCCTGGGCAGGCACCACATGCCTCATCCGATATGCGACATAGCCGAGGAGCTCAGGAGATACGGCTCGGTCACCGTGGTCATGGGTCTGGCCAGAGGCAGAGGGAAAGCCACATCCCAGATATCCGCCGAGGAGAAGGCGATCATCGACGAGTACGACGCGGCGGTGTTCGTGATGGGGAACTTCAAGAGCTGCGTGGAGAAGAAATCGGAGCTCATAGAGGACATCCGCATCCCGACGGTGCTGGTATCCGGGCCGAAGCCGGAAGGCATCGACGACAAATGCGAGGCCATAGTCTCCGGCGTCGGCAGGAAGGCTTCAAGGATGAGGACTCCCCCCGAGAGGGCCAAGCTCGAGGAGATCGCCGACACCCTGGAGAGGGTGCTCCGCGACAGGAAGAGGAGCCTGGAGGAGGACCCCCTGTTCGTCCACCCGGCCGAGGTCAAGCAGATCCTCGAAGGCTACGAACCCATAGACATGTGCCTCAGGCCGTCGCCGATGGTCCTCCATCTGGACGGGCTCAGGGTCAAGATCCCATACAGGGAGCACAGGGAATATCTCGAGAACGTCGAGGTCTTCGGCAGGAAGCTCGGCGAGGTCGCGGACATATTCCCGTCCAGGATAGACGACAGTAGCGTGATCATCCGCATCAAGACCCTTTCGCAGGTCGCGTACGAGGACGCGCGCAGAAACTGATCTTCCGGCGCCGGCATCCCAGACGATCCCGGCGCCCGGTTTTCTCCCGGCGGGGTTCCGGCCGGGGCTTCCGGTTCTGGCCAAACTTTTTAATCAACCACGTTGTACCCGCCTTTATTATTATCCATTCAAGCTGAATGGAGGTCGAGACCCACATGAAGTCCATAGGAGCAGACAATTCCAAAGTCACGCCCGAAATCATGAGCCAGCTGGCCGCCCTCATCGGAAAAACCACGGTGACCGACGGCATCGCCGTCTTCAAGCCCGCCGACGAATCCGAGATCGCCAGGGCCATCCCCAGAATCCTCGCCGCCGGCGCGGGAGCGACGTCTCTCGCCAGAAAGAAAGGCTCCCAGAAGGGCCAGGTCTACGTCGATATGTCCGGCATGTCCGAGATCCTGTGCTTCGACGAAGTCGCGATGACGGTCAAGGTCCAGGTCGGATGCAAGATCGCCGATCTGGAGGCCGCCGTCAACGAGAAAGGCTTCACCTTGGGCGCATACCCCGGAAAAGCCGGAGCCACCGTCGAAGATTTCGTGTATTCCGAGGACGCCGTCCTGGGATCCTACAAATACGGCACCATCAAGGACTGCATCTACAATGTATATGCCGTAGACTGCAACGGCGATTCTTTCGAGACCGGATACGACAACATCGGATACTACATGTCCGGGTACAACCTGACCCAGACGATGGTGGCCTCCTACGGAAGGGTCGGCCTCATCACCGCGGTCACCCTCAAAGTCTCGCCTCTCGGCGTCATCAAGGTGGCCGCCTACAGCTTCCCCGACTTCGCTGTCATGCAGGCGGCGTACATGAAGCTGGTCCACGAGCCTTCCCTGAAGCCCCTGAACATCTCGTTCAACGCCGCCGAGAAATGCACCAAGATCGCTTACCAGGGCAACGAGGATTTCGTCAATGCGGACATCGAAGCCACCGACGCGATGATGGAGGAGCTCGGAGCCAGCAAGATCGGAGAGCCCAGCTGGGCCAAATCCGTCGGATGCGACTGCGTCAACCCCGATTTCACCACATTCTACGTCCCGCTCAAGAACCTGGCCGCTTTCCTCGACTGCGCCGTTTCCTTCGGGAAGATTGCCGGTACGGTCCCCGACCGCAGCACTGTGGCAGCCAAGATCGCAGGCACCCCCTCGGCAGAGGACATCGACAGAATCGCCGACAAAGCCGAGGAGCTGGGAGGGAGGTCTTCCTCCAGATGCTTCAGCAAATACCGCGACGAAGCCACCAACGCATTTTCCAAGAGGATCGAGGAAGGCATGCTCGGCGCTTCCGTCGAAGACGTCAAGCTCAGCCGCGAGGTGACCCCGGCCATAATCGAGAAGATCAAAGCCATCGTCGGCGAGAAGAACGTGAGCACCACCGACATGGACAGGATCCTGTACAGCCACGACATGGCTCCCCTCCCCAAGGAGGCCGGCCTGGCATTCAAGAACCTCCCCGACATAATCGTCAGGCCCGAGACCCCCGAGCAGATCGCCGGCGTCGTCAGGATCGCCTACGAGAACGGGATAGCCGTCATACCCAGGGGGAACGCCAGCTGGGGTCTCGGCGGATGCATGCCCACCTCCGCGGGGATACTCATCGACATGTCCTCCAAGATGAACAAGGTCCTGGAGATCAACGAGGAGGAGCTTTATGTCAAGGTCCAGGCGGGAAGCACCTGGAAGAACCTGCTCGAAGCATGCATGAAGAAAGGGTACATCATCGGCTCCTATCCGTCGAGCTTCCCCGCGGCCACCCTCGGGGCATGGATCTCCACCAACGGTATGGGAGTCGGATCCTACAAATACGGATCCGCCAGAGAGAACGTACTGAACTCCGTGTACATCGTCGACGACGGTTCCATCGTCACCACCGGGTTCGATAATGTCGGGTCCTACAGGCAGATGTACAACCTGAACCAGTTCTTCTCCGGAGCGGAGGGAACCCTCGGCATAATGGCCACCGTCACCTTCAGGATCTACCCCATGGGCAAGATCAGGCCCCTGGCTTACGAGTTCGATACCCTCAAAGCGATCAACGAGCCTATGCAGGAGACCGTCAACGACGCTTCGGTCAGGCCCCTGCACATAGCCTGGTCCGATTACCTGCACTTCGAAGGCCAGAGGAAGGCCGGATGGCACGCACCCGACGTCACCAACCTGTGGCTCGTGACCCTCCAGGGCGACGAGAAGCACAACGGCATGGAAGAGGCCTGGTTCGACGCCGTCGCCGAGAAATACGGCGGAAGGAAGATCTCCTACGAGATCGCGGAGCACGAGTGGGAGGAGAGGTGCTACGAATTCAGGGCGAGGCACATCGGAGTCGGGGAGATCCCCGCCGAAGTCATCGTCCCGACCCATGATTGGGGCGTATTCACCGACAGGTGCTACGAAGGCTTCAAGGAGATGAAGATGGAGGCCGGAGGGATCATCGGTGTCATGGTCGACAGGTCCACCACCCTGTTCATGCCTTACTACTTCAAGGACGACGAGATGATCACCGGCATGCTGTCCTTCGGGTACAACTTCTACCTCGGCGACGTCGCGGCGGAATACGGCGGAAGGAGCACCGGATTCGGCGTGTTCTTCGCCTGGAACCTGGACAACATACACAGCGCCGCCACCGTCGCCAAGATGAGGGAGCTCAAGACCGTCCTGGATCCCCACGATGTGGTCAACCCCGGGCACGTGGTCTGCGGCTCCACAAGGTTCGGCATCAACATGACCAAGAACCTTATGGGCATGGGAAGCACTCTGATGCAGACCATGAAGAAGCTCCTGCCCGCCGACAAGGCATTCTCCGGCAACGCCAAGAGGTTCAGATACGAGGACCTCGAGGAAGTCAAGGTGCTGGACAGGGTCCACACCCTCGGCGACGGATCCCAGTGATCCCCGCCCGAAAACTTTCGGCTCCCAGCCCCTTCCGAGCGGTCGGAGGGGGCGGGCCGGCTTTTTTTGTCCTTTCCTTTTTCCTCCGCACACGCCGGGCGAAATGCGGCTCATGCCCTTTTCATTCCTGCCGGACGCCGGCGGAGCCCCCATTCAGTTCGATATGCCAGCATTTATCTATCCTGCCGGCCATAATTTCCACCTATGAGCTACAATTCCCGCCGCCCGACGGCATAACGCTCTCCGGATGGGAGCGGACGCCGGCATGCGCGCCTTCTACAGGTGCTCCGGGCTGCAGTCGGTGATCATATACGAAGGTGTGACGTCGATAGGCACCAGCTCCTTCGCGTACTGCACCGGCCTGGAGTACATAGAGTTCGCCTCTTTGATCGGCAAGATCGGGACCAACGCATTCTACGGCCTGTCGTTCTACGACGGGAGCACCAAGCTTTCCCCCAGTGCGGCGAACCTCGCCGGCAACACTTTCGAGGGAGAGTCCAAGGTTCTCAGATTAATTCTCTGACCTCAAAAACAGGGGCGGGGCCATCCGTCCCTTCCTTCCATTATATCGGCAAGATTTGCCGGATTTTTATCTTAAACTATCCTCATGTTCTGTTTTAAATAATACGACCGAGATTCTGCTGCGGTGGTTGTCACGCCGGCATCCCAGGAAAAGCGCATCCTGAAGAATCTGTGCAAGTCCGTGGAGACAAGCGATTTCGGTCTTATGGAAAGGAGCGTCGATCAGGCGCTGGATGCGGGCATCCCTTTCGATGTGATAATGTCCCAGGGGCTCGGCAAAGGCATGGAATCCATCGGCAAGCAGTTCGACAGCGCCAAGATTTATCTGCCCCAGGTGGTCGCCGCTTCGAAGACCGTCGAAGAAGCCATGAAGAAGCTCGAGCCTATAATCGGGAACGGCGACAAGGCATACCGCGGGACGATCGTCATGGGCTCCGTGGAAGGCGACATCCACGAGATCGGCAAGAACGTGTGCTGCGCTATGCTGCGCGGCGCCGGCTACCGCGTCATAGATCTGGGCCCGGACGTGTCTCCGGACGATTTTCTGAAGGCCGCCAAAGACAATTCTGCCGACATAATCGGCGGTTCTGCGCTGATGACCACCACTCTGAAGATGCAGAAGAACATGGTCCAGACGGCCGCAGAGGAGAAGTCCTCCGTGATGATGATATTCGGCGGGGCTCCCTGCAGCAAGGAATGGGTGGACAAAATCGGCGGAGACGGCTATTCGGCATCGGGTTCGGAGATCGTAGATCTGGTGGACAGGCTCATGATGCGCCGCACCGGAAACCCGTAAAAATCCGCATGACAGCGCCCAAAAAGAACTATATTTAATCTTTTCTTAAAAATGACGCGATTTTTCCCGATCTGATATATAATAGAATCTAAACGATGCCTAATTTTGTTCAAAACGGCACTTCAAAAAGCAATATTATAAATATGGCATTGCATCCACTATCAAGGTAGAATGGCAGCCCGCAGATACGTAGACGTTTTCGAGGCGTACGACCGCTTCACCCAAGGGGACAAGGTTCAGGAGCCTTACTGGGACTACAATATAGTCCACAGCACCGCAGTCCTCATGAAGGACCGCTACGACCTGGATTTCGGCGGAAACATCGTCCCTGAGGACCAGGACATGGCAGACAATCTTTTCCTGGCCGGAGTGGATATGCTGCTTGAGACCGGCATCTACAACATAGATCTGGGCCGCGTCATGCACATCGACGAGGATGAGCTCTACGAGGGGATCAAGATGGCTCCCCGCAAGCTCAATATCGGCCACGGAAAGGACAGGTGCAAATGCAAGGCCCGCGTCGGGAATTCCAAGAAAAGGCCCATCATCCAAGGCGGGCCCACCGGCGCCCCGGTGTCCGAGGAGATCTTCACATCGATAATAGAGTCCTATGCGGACGAGCCCATGGTGGACAGCATCGTCAGCGGCGTCCTGGAGACCGTGGACGGCCATCAGGTGCTTACCAACACGCCCTGGGAGATCAAAGCCACCATGGCCGAGGTCAGATACGTCCGCGAGGCCGTCGCCAATTCAGGGAGGCCCGGGATGGGGATATAGGGCCCGCAGACCCCGCTCTCGCCGGACGGACGTCTGGCCGCAGGGCTCGGATCAAACGGCATGAGGATGTACGATCCCCACGAGTGCTCCCAGCTCAACGAGCTCAAGATCGATATGGGCGCTCTGAACATAATATCCGGGTGGCATTCCGCCGGGGACATAATCATGATCGAGCAGATGCCTATGTTCGGCGGATATGCCGGCGGAGTGGAAGAGACGGCGATCTGCGATGTCGCAACCACTCTGGCATCGTTCGCGGCCTTCAATGCCGACATACATCTGGACGGGCCCATCCATATCAGATGGGGAACCACGACCACTAGGGAGACTCTGCAGGTCGCAGCCCATGCCGCCGCGGCTCTGGATTACAACACAGACCTGCTGCTGGCCAACCAGTACTATGCCATGGCCGGCCCCTGCACCGAGATGTGCCTTCTCGAGGTCGCCGCGCAGGCGATAGCCGATACCGCATCTGGAAGGGAGCTCCTGTCCGGAGTCGCTTCGGCAAAGGGGGTCGCGCTGGACAAGGCCACCGGCTTGGAAGCGAGGATGCTGGGGGAGGCTTCCGCGGCCACCTGCGGCATGGAAATATCCGAAGTCAACAGAATCCTCGACAAGATAGTCTCCAAGTACGAGCTCAATTTCTCGTTCGCGCCTCCGGGGAAGACCTATCAGGAGTGCTACAATGTCAACGACGCCACTCCGCTCCAGGAATACCTCGGGGTCTACGATTCCGCTCTAGACACTCTCGCCGATTGCGGCCTCAGCTTCTGAACAGGCCGACGCAGTCCCCGGCATATTCCAGGATGTAGATGGAGGGGTCGGTTTCCCTCCATTTCTCTTCCGTCCCTCTTCCGGTCAGGACGCCGGCGAACTGCGCTCCGGCCCCGTGCGCCGACATATAATCGGTTATGTTGTCGCCGACGTAGAGGATTTCGGAGGGATCGACGCCCAGAAGCGATGCGAATTGCCTCATGGCAGCCGGGGATGGCTTGGCTTCGTCGTAGGAGGAGTGGTCCCTCCCCATGACGGCGTCGAACCCGTCCCTGGTGCCGGTGACTTCCAGGGCGGCTTCGGCGTATTCCAGGCTTCCGCGCGTCAGCAGCCCGGTCTTCAGGCCCATTGCCCTCAGTTCGGCCAGGCATTCCCTGGATTTCGGGTATGGCACCGCTTCCGAGACGTATTCCTTCTCCACGGCGGTCATTGCGGCGTCTATCTCCCCGGAGACGGCGTCGAATTCGTCTCCGCGGCCATGGGATTCCAGCCAGTCTTTTATCGGCCAGCGCGGCCTTTTGATGAATTCGCGGGTGTATACCTCGTCGAAAGGTATCCCGCGGGATTCCAGTATGCCGCGGTCGACCGCTCCGAGCTCGGAGTAATCGACGTGCGTCTTAAGGAACGTCCCGTCCATATCGAATCCGACTGCTTTTATCCCATCCAGCATGGCTATCATCCGCGGCGCGGGGGCCACATACCGCTGAGTCTCCCTCCTTCCCTTTCGGGGTCCATGGTGCTGACCTCAAGGCCTGGGACTATCATCCTGACCGTCGGGACCCCGATTTCCGGGCGGGTGAGGTCCACCGCCGCCACGGTATCGAATCCGTTGTCCATAAGGCTTCCCAGGACGACTTCGATGTCGTCGAGGACGTACGGCGTGGCTTTGTTCTCCATGTCCTCCAAAGCAGTCTTCCTGGGCAGGCCGGCATACCACAGCCTGTTGACCTTTTTGATCTTCTCGTAGCCCATATCGCGGGTCACTTTCTGCAGCTGGGCGTTGATCTTCGACCCGTGCTTGTGCGTAGCTCTGCTTTGGGCGACTTCGGTGATCGCCCTGACGGCGGCTATCTCCGGGTCCAGGTGGGTGCCCACCCCTATAGTGAGCATCTCCGGGTCTTTCGTCTTCACGTCGTCCGCGGCGGCGCCGATGGTGGTTATCCCCAGATCTGTGGTAAGATCCTTCAGGTGGATCTCTATCCCCTGTTCCGCGAACTTCTTCAGGAGCCGCCCGGGCACCGAGCTCTCGTCTTCGACGGTGACATCCGCTCTGCAGGTGTCCCTGTATTCGGCTATGGACCATGCGTCCCTTTCGATGTCCTCGAAGAGCGCGTGGAGTATGGCCTCTTCCATGGTGTTGCCGCTGGCTATCCCGTTGGTGTGCCATCTGAACAGCTGGTAATCGCCGTCCGGTTTGTACGGATAATAAACCGCGCAGGCAGGCACCCAGATGGGGCATCCTCTGAACATCTCGAATCCTTCGGTCCAGGCGATCTGCTGGCCTTTAAGATGGTCCAGGACCCTCAGGGGGAGGATAAGATCCACGGGGTTGATGGCCATCATGACCTCTTTGGCCTGCTCGTAGGTGCCGTACACGATCTCGTCGGAATCGCGCTGTTCCGCGCTGTATCTTTCGATGGATTCCATGACGGCCGACGCTTCCGCCTGCGCCGGGGTCGCCCCTTTCCCGTTGTAGAATTTCGGGACTCCCAGGGCGGTCTCGCCGCGTCTCACCGAATACACGGGTATCCCGACGTTATCCTTGGATGTGATGTTCTCGGGGGCATCCAGGCCGGCTTTCTCCAGCAGCGGCATAACTTCTTCCAGCGTCTTTTCCGGCGGTTTGATGCGTATTCCGGTCTCAGGGGAACATTTGGGACAGCGGTTGAGGATCATAGATTCAGCTTCCGGATTGTAATCGGGAAAATAGTACTTATCAATGTCCTATGCGCATGGTAGGAAAATATGTTTAACTGTCGGAAATGATACGATATTCATGGCTGCAACCGGGAATGGCGGTCTGGAGGTGGGAGCCATCGATCCGAAGCCTCTGGCGTATGATGGGTCGGATGTTCTGTCGAAAGTCAGAGACGCTCTGGGGGTTATGGGCTGCGACCAATACAGCTACAACGAGAGCGACAGATGCATCAATTTCATCGCCGAATCCGAGGGGAAGGTGGTCCATGCCCAGGCGTACGTCGACGGGGATGCTCTGGCGTTCATATGCGGCCCGGCAAAACTGAGGATACCTCATCGCTGCGGATTCAAGGCCCGCAAAGCGATTTCCGACATGAACAACGCAGGGGATCTTCTCGGAAGATACGTCATGATCCCCATAGATTCGGAGAGCAGCATGGTCGCCGAGGTATACGCCATCCCCTGGAAGAAGCTCGACATCAGCGCCGAGGAGCTTTCTTCGGTCATGGGCATCATCATGGACTCCGTATTCGGAAGCTGGGACGATCTCAGTCTTCTGGCGGAGGATCCCGACGTATCCGCGCTGGAGACCGTCAAAGACGCCATGAAACTTCTGGACGTGGATTACAGCGTGAAGAAGGACATAGTGATGTTCGGCCTCCAGGGCGACGACATGCAGATGTTCGTCGGCGTCTACGTCAGCGACGGGTGCCTGACTATCAGGATCAAATCGGCTATAGTCGTATCGGCCGACAGGAAGGCCGCCGCGCTGGAATCCATCGATGCGATCAATTCCTCGATGAGGATGGGCGCGTTCTGCCTCACGAAGGTGAAGAAAGGGTACAGCATAGGGTACAGATACACGCTGCCGCTGATGGGCATCGATCTGACCCCGGAAATCGTAGCGATCCTGGCGAAGACGTCGATAGCCGCCGTCGACAGCCGCGACGGAGATCTTCTCGCTCTTGTCGGCAAAAAAAGCGCCAGATTCAGCGACTTCATGTTCGGATGAAAAAAGGTGTCAGGTGGTGGTAATAGCCCCCCTTCTGTTTCAGACGGCATTCAACTTCGCGTTCTACCCGCCGGTCGCGGGCCGTTCATCCCGGCTGTATGAACTTGCTCCGATGGGGAGTCGCCGTTTCACCAAATCTCCGGGAACGTCACCGCCTGGCGGATCATCCTATGCGTCGGATCTGTGTCGTTTCTGGGCCCTTGCCACGGCTCTCGCCGTACCGGCTTGCGCCGGTCCATCTTGCCCTGGGAGGAGGGAACTTCCTCAGCTGGCTTGCGCCTACCGTCGGCCGTCCTCCATCTCCTGACATCCCGCGAATCTTCGGGTCATTTAAAATGGCTTCGGTGAGCATAATTATATCGGGCACAGGCATTCGCGGTCCGATCGTCATGCTGATATGCACAGTCGAGAAGATAGGCAGAGATTACGAAGTGCTCGGAATCGTCAAAGGCAGCACCATCCAATCCAAGAACATCGGCCGCGACATCGGGCAGGGGCTAAAATCCATCGTCGGAGGCGAGCTTGTCGATTACACCAAGATGATGAACGATGCGCGCAAGCTGGCTGAGGACAGGATGGTCGAAGAGGCACAGAAATTGGGCGCTGACGCTGTAGTATGCGCGAGATACGCCACTTCGTCCGTCATGCAGGGCGCCGCAGAGGTCATCGCCTACGGCACCGCGGTCAGGTACGTCTGATCTCCGCATTCAAACCTTTTCCTTCACCTTCAGTATGATGCTGGATACGCCGCGGGAAGCTCTCAGCTCCGGGATGAGCTCGGGAGGGACGGTCCCATCTATCACTACAGTGAGCACCGACTGTTCCCTGTCCCCTTTGTCATCGACGGCGGCCTGCCTTATCGAGAGGCCGTGCCTGTAAAGGATGTCGGTTATCCCGGACACGATCCCCGACATCTTTGCGTCGGTGGGTATTATCTTGATCGTGGAGCACCCTATTTCTGGCGCCAGATCCTCCATGGACAGCATGCATTCCAGTTTTGAGTAGATGGAATCCAGCTCGGGTATGGAGGATATGCGTTCCAACGTGGTGCGGACGACTCTTCTGTCAACTTTGGCCGCGCGGCCGATCGCGGAATCGCTCTGCACAATCTCCCCGCAGAAGGCTTTTCCGTCGATCACCTTGATGCCGTGCGAGAAAAGCAGGCGGGCGACCTTGTTCTGCGACGGGTATCCGCCGAAGTATTTGTCCAATTTTTCCATATAGGTAGCATGATTTTATTCTTTATTTATCATTTATGTGCATTATTATTGATAAATCCGTATTTTTGATGAGACTATCAACAAGCCGGAGCTGAAGTATCTGGCTGCAGGGTCAGGATGTTTTACTGCCAACGATCCTGGTTTTGGGACGAAAAACAGTTAATATGCATAGTGGAATCGGCAATCCGAGTTTTATGCCCGAGGAGCCTGAGACGGACGAGCTGAGGATGCAGATCGAATCGATAGACGAGGAGATAATCGATCTCATCGCGACTCGCATGGAGATAGCGGACGAGCTCGCCAAAGCGAAGAGAAGGTCTTCGGAAGGCTATTGGAACGAGGAGAAAGAGCGCGAAGTCATCAGCAGATACCACGAGCTCTGCGAGGAAGTCAGCCTCTCCGAGGACGAGGCCAGGCAGATCGCCGAAGTCATCCTCCACATCTCCAAGGAAAGGCAGAAGCATTATTTCGAGCGATCATGCTCCCTGCGGCGCGGGAGATGCGCTTCCGCGCGTGTATACGGAGAACCACAGCGACTCCAGTATCATGCATATGAAGCATGGGATGACGGATTCCGGGGTATCGGCCAGCAGCACCATGCACATGGACACGGAAAGCCCTGTGTTCTTCCAAACGCATAGCACGTGGAACACGGGCCTGGAAGCGGGATCGACCCTCAGCTTCTTCATCAGGAATCTCGAGACCGCTATCAGCAGCAGAAGCCTTCCGGCCACCGCGGCTATGACAGCCAGCGCCAATCCAGGGTATGACACGAGGTAATCGCGGTTTGCGCTGACCGAAAGGAACAGCATGATCCCCATCATCATGTCGATCAGCGGGATCTTCAGATTCCTCGGCAGCCTGAGTTTCCTGAGAGGGATGCTCACTATGACCGGGACCGCGATGAACAGCACGATGTACTTCAGAATCTCCATAGGATTCACCGCGTCCCCGAGGAGAGCGAAGGAGATCAGGGGGGTCAGCGCCAATCCGGCGGCATACGTGGCAGCCACCGCGGACACAGCAGCCCTGATGTTCCCTTTCATAAGGACGGCCGCCGTGACCACCGATATGGCGCATGGCATCGAGGCCAGAAGGGCCCATCCGTGCCAGATCTCGGGGTTGTCCCCGGCGAAAAGCAGCCCGATGCCGACGGTCGCCGAGGTGTTTACCCCGTAGCAGAGAAGCATCGACAGCAGGAATTCCCTGCCGCCGTCTCTGATGTCTTCGGCGGAGAACCTCAGGCCGTCCAGGGACAGGGTCATCTGGATCATCAGGACGACTATTATGAGCTCCGAAGACGGGATGTCTGTCCTGCCTATCAGGAGGCCAAGAGCCAGCGCTCCTACCGTCCAAACGCGCAGATCGCTTGCAATGCCCGAGGCATCCATGCCGTCGCCAGATATGGACGGGATATATACGCGATGCGGACATGGCGGCTGTCAGACGTATGAAGAGAGGTCCAGCAGGGGGCTGACCGGCTCTTCGCTCTCCAATCTCGCGCCCTGCTCCCCGGCCTTCATTATGTATGCGGTTCCGCCTCTCGACTCTATGGCGGCGGCCACTTTGTCCGGCTCGTCGGTGAGGGCGATCATGCACCCGCCTCCGCCGGACCCGGTGAGCTTGGCCCCGTAGGAGTGCGGCATGGCGGCGTTGACGAGTTTGTTGAGCTCCTTGCACGAGACGCCCAATATGGAAAGGAGCTTGTGGTCGGTCAGCATCATCCTGCCGAGGGCCTCCACGTCGTTCTTCCTGATGGCTTCGTATCCGCACAGGGTGACGTTGCCTATCTCCTCGATCATCTCGGCCGCGAAATTGCTCCTTCTCGTGAAGCGTCTGACCTTGTCGACCTGCGGCGCGGTCGGCGCTTTTATCCCCGTGTTTCCGACGACGAACGTCATGTCGGGGACGTCCATGTCGGTCACGCACCAGGAACGGCCTCCGCGGGATATGCACCAGAGCTTTCTGTCCTCGTTCCCCGGCAGGTTCACCCCTATACCTCCGCCGTGCACGCATGCGGATGCGTCCATGGGGCTTCCGCTGCCCTGGGCAGCCAGTTCTGCGTTGTACGCCTCGTCGACGAGATATCTTTCGTCCGGGTCGTCCCCTGCCATCGAGCTCAGAGCGAGCGCCAGAGCCGCAGACAGGGCGGCGGACGATCCCAGGCCGGCTCCGGCGGGGATATCGCTTCTGGTGACGAAATCGGCCGCATGACGGAGATTCCTCGTCAGATAGCGGAAATGCGGCTGCTTCCCGAATTCGATGGGCTCTCCGTTGAGAGTGTTGTGCCTGCTGCGCCTGACGCTGCAAGTGATTCTGCGGTCCGCGGCTAGAACCAGAGCGGGCTTGCCGTAGACAACGGAATGTTCCCCGAGGATCACGAATTTCCCCGGGGCGGATGCGGTATGCCACCTGGACATCAATCTTCCAATCCGTATTTGGCCATCTGCTCGCGGATTGCGTCGGACGGCGTCCTTTTGTTGAGGAGCGGCTGAGGTATGTCCCACCAGCTGTCGGAGGCCGCGTCCAGCTTCCTGTCGTAGTCCTCTTCGCTTTCGCCGTCCTCTTTCGCGACTTTGCCGAGCGCTTCGTTGAGCTCTCTGTAGAGGTCCACGCCGAACTTCTTGTTCACGATGGCCACTCCGGTGAACCCGTCGATGCATTGAGCGACCTCTTCCGCAGTATCCGGCGCCAGGCTGTCCATTATCATGTCGAGGACGCTGTTGGCGGTCAGCTTGAAGATCATCTCGCGCTTGGCTTCCTCCGGGAGCTCCGGGTTCTCGTCGACGGATCTGATCAGGTCCTTTCCGAAGAGGTCCGTCAGGGCTTCGACTCTGCGCGGATTCTTGCCGTAGACCATCTCTTCATGGGCCTCTTCGGGGCTCATATCTGGTTCGTCGTCACCGAAAAGCGCCGCGTTGGGGTCTATGTTCTCGTTCGCCATGTCTTTCACTTGAGCCCAGCCATCACTTCAGCCAATATATCCATTCCCTTGGATATTTTGTCCTCTGACGCCGCGTAGGAGAATCTGAGATGCTTTTCCCCGTATTTTCCGAACGCCGATCCGGGGGTGCAGATGAGCCCCGCCTGTGCCAGTTTGTTGGCGAGGTCGGCGGACGCTATGTTCTGCTCGTAGGAGGGGAATGCGTAGAACGCGCCTTTCGGAGGCTCCAGGCTCATCCCGTCGATGCCGTTGATCCTTTCTGTTATGAGGTCCCTTCTGGCCTTGTAGACCTTCCTGGCGTTCTCCAGATACGGCTCTATCCCGGGCAAGGCGTCCAGGATGCCGTATTGCGCCGGCATGTTGGGGCTTGCGCAGACGTGGTACTGCATCTTTATCAGGTCGGGCATCACGCTCTCGTCCGCCACGAGGAATCCCATCCTCCATCCGGTGACGGCCATCATCTTGGAGAACCCGCCGGAGACCACGGCCACGTCCAGCCTGTCCAGGAAGGACACGTGCTTCCCCTCGTAGATGAACGAGTCGTAGACCTCGTCGGACAGTATCATAATGCCTTTGTCCTCGGCGATGTCCAGGAGTGCCTTCTTCGATCCCTCCGTCAGGACGCCTCCGGTGGGGTTGGAAGGCGTGGTGACCACTATCATCTTCGTCTTGGGGGTGATCTTCGACAGGATGTCATCGATGTCGGGCTGGAAATCCCCGTCGGTGAGCCTGTACTCCACGCTTTTCCCGCCGCAGAGCTGGGCGTGGGGCCCGTATATGACGAATCCCGGGCTGGGGACGAGGACCTCGTCTCCCGGATCGACGAACGTCTCGGATATCTCCAGGAGCGCCGAGGATCCGCTGGGCGTTATCATGACGTTGCCGCCGCCGATTTTTCCGTATCTGGAATATCTCT
The DNA here is from genome assembly GCA_016281925.1 of Methanomassiliicoccaceae archaeon. GTDB lineage: Archaea > Thermoplasmatota > Thermoplasmata > Methanomassiliicoccales > Methanomethylophilaceae > Methanoprimaticola. The sequence goes on along the minus strand of JAEEJP010000034.1, from coordinate 60,908 downwards.
CCGCGACCGCATCCCTCAGCTCCATGATCCCGGCGGTGGGGCCGTATCTGTTGAGGCCTGCGGACGCCGCCCTGTTCATCCCGTCGATAGCCGCCTGAGGCGGGCTGAGGTCGGGTTCGCCAAGCCCGAGATTAATGGAATCCGGGCCGGCCAAATCGAACATCTTCCTAATGCCAGACATCGGCACGGCCGATATTCTCTGGGATACTTTCATGGCGGGAGAATCTTGGTCGTTCTATAAGAGAGATTGCCGGTTTTCGACATGGAATATCATATCCTCCGTGCGTTCGGGTAGTATTAATATTTATTAGTCGGGCATATATGGAAAGCCATCGTGGGGAGCGAGAATGAAATCCGTTCTGGGCGACATAACCATCAGGGAGATCTGGAAGGAGGAGAACGGCGGCGTCTCCGATCTGAAATGCAGGATAGACATATCGGATACGGGCGAAGACGGTGCCGTGACCGTCGAGACCAAGGTGATCAGGTTCTCCGTCCCGTCCGAGTATTCCGACTATCTCCTAACGGAGAGGTGCGATGCCTACGTTGTCCTGCTGATCAGATACGCGGTCAGCAACGGGTACAACATCAGATCCGACATCCCCATATCCAACGACCTCTACTACAATCTCAAGGAGCAGTTTCTTCCTCCGTTCACCAAGAACGACGGCTACCCTGCGGACATCATCATCGAGACGGCCAGCAGCGTCGGGGGCGGCGAGGCGGTCGGGACCGGCCTTTCGTGCGGCGTGGATTCCCTGTTCACCGTCATGAGGCTGAGGGATTATCCCGATCCGGAGTTCAGGCTGACCCACCTGTGCATCAATAACGTGGGCGCTTTCAACGGGATCTACAGGATGGAAGGCATAGACAAGGTCCGCAAGGGGATGTACGCCAACGCCCGCGCCGCCTCGGAGGAGATAGGCCTCCCGCTCATCGAGACCGATTCGGATGTCGACGAGGTTCTACATCAGAACCATTATCTGACCCATTCGTACACCTCGTCTTTCGCCATATTCTGCCTCAAAAAGCTGTGGAAATACTATTTCTATGCTTCATCCGGAGTGGACTGCATCACGGAATTCAGCATCAGAGGGCATCTGATGTTCCCGCCGTCCAAATACGAGCTGCTCACGGTGAACTGCTTCAGCACATCGTCCATGAGGATATACATCGACGCCCCTACCGTGGCCAGGTACGACAAGACAGTGGCTCTCGCCGATTATCCCATCGCGCAGAGGCATCTAGTGTCCTGCACCTCGTCCTACGAGAACTGTTCCCGCTGCGACAAGTGCATGAGGAACATCATGGCTCTGGATTCCGTCGGCAAGCTGGAGCCGTTCTCGGGGATCTACGATCTGGATCTCTATCACAATTTCAAGTACAGATACATGTGGTACCTTTATTCGAGGAAGGACGACCACTATTTCCAGCCGGTTTTCGAGAATTTCAGGGCCAACGGGGACGAGGAGTTCCTGCGCACCGGCCAGATCTTCGATTCCCTGGAGGAGTTCGACAGCGCCTGGAAGAGCGGCAACAAGGAATGGGTGGCCGAATGCTTCGAAAGGATCAAAGGCTACGCAGACGAAGGCGACATGCATGCCGCGTCGCGCATCGGCAGAGCCTACAATTACGGGGTGGGCGTGGAGCAGAACCGCGAGGAGGCCCAGAGATACTGGGCGATAACGATCGACGCCCTCAGGCAGGAGATCGCAGACGGATTCAACACGTCCAGGATCAAGCTTTTCGACATGCTCTGGGCGACAGGCGAGGAGAAGTACTATCCGGAGATGATCGATCTCATAACTCCTCTGCTGGAGGCGGAGGACATGTCCGCGATCGCGCGCAGAGGCCGCATGAGCAGGGACGGCAGGGGATACCCGAAGGATGTGGACGACGCCATCGAATGGTTCAGATGGGCGTACAGGAAGGACCCGGTTTGGCTCCAGGAATACTGCGGCCTTCTGCTGAGCTCCGGCAAGGAGGAATACTACCAGGAAGCCAAGGAGGTATGCCTCGAGCGCTGCGACAGGAGCGCCAGATATGCTTACGGGTTCCTCGGTCGCATATACCGTGACGGGAAAGGCGTCAAGAGGGATCTCTGCGAATCCGCGAAATGGTATGCCATGGCCGTGGAGAGCAAGGTGGAATGGGCTCCCATCGAATATTTCGATGTCCTCTGGACGTTCAACGACCGCATGTAGGATCTCAAGCTGAGGGATCTGGTCCGTTCGCTGGCCGAAGGCGGTTCGGTGTCCGCCATGGGCCGCCTCGGAAAAGTATACCATTACGGCCGCGGGGTTCAGCAGGACCTCCATCTGGCCCGCAGATGGCTCAGGCGCGCCCAGGAAAGGGATCCGGTCTGGTTCCCTGAGTTCTACGAGACGCTTCTGGCCTCGGAGGATAAGTTCCACGAAGAGGCCTTCAAGAGATGCATCGCGCTGTCGGACAGGGGCGTGAAGCATGCTTACGTCTACAGGGCGCGCATGTGCCGCGACGGCCTGGGATGCGAGAAAGACACGGATCAAGCTGTTTTCTGGTACAGGAAAGGCGTTTCGGAAGGGATGGTGTTGGCGGCCATGGAGCTGTTCGAGATATTCTGGCAGAACCCTTCGCCGGCCACGGACAAGGAGATGATCGATTCCATCCTTCCGTTCGCGAACCAGGGGAGCCCCGGATCCATGGGTCGTCTGGGGCGCGCATACCATTACGGCCGCGGAGTGCCGCTGAATCTGGCTATGGCCGAGAGGTGGACCGCTAAGGCCTACGAGAAAGATCCGGTCAGATGGGCGAAAGGCCTCGAGACCATAAGGCTCAAGAGGAAATCGGAGAAGCGCTGAGGTGGATCCATGGGGACGGCCGGAGGACGGGATGCTTTCCGCATAAAGGGGATACGCCGCGAAGTCCAGGGGGATATCGCGCGTCTGGTGTTCTCTATAGATAAGACTATAGTGGAAAATGAAAACAGCACTATAGTGAATAAAGAGATTTTATTCGAGGTTCCCGCCGGATACGCGCCGTTCTTGGTTTCCGAGAGGGCCGATGCTTTGGTGGCCCTTCTGATCGGGCATGCTATCGATGACGGATGCGACATACAGTCAGATGTCCCCGTCTCCGAAGATTTTTACCACAATCTCGCCGAGCTGTTCATTCCCGTGCTGGACGGCCGGATATCATTGGCGGCCGATGTCCTTCCTCCGCTTCCAAGAGGGAATTCCGTCGGGGCCGGGATGCAATGCGACGTTGATTCGCTCCATGCGGCGATGAAGTATTCGGGCTACAGGATGGAAAGGTTCAGGCTGACGCATCTGTGCGCCAGCAATCTGGACTATAAGAGAAAAGACTATAGTCTTACCAATAGCCAGAATCTGGAAGGGGCGCGCGGAACCGCAGAGGAGATCGGGCTCCCGTTCATAGGGATCCGCACCGATTCATGCGAAGCGTTCCCGATCGGGGAGAATGCCCGCGCCTATGCGGAGGCTTTCATCGCCCTCTGCCTCAGGAAGCTCTGGAGATGCTATTTCATACCGTGCCCGGCGGATAATTCCGTGCCGAATCTGCTGTCCTGCCTCAGCACACCGGGCCTGCAGCTGATCCCGGAAGGGTCCCACATCTCCGAGTTCGGGAAGATCTCCGACATCTCCGATTTTGCCCCGGCATGGAGGCATCTCCGTGCGTGCCGGTCTCCGGAAGGCAATTGCGGCCGCTGCGAAGAGTGTTCGTTCTGTCTTCTGGCATTGGATTCCCTGGGCAAGCTCGACTATTTCAGCGAGCCATTCGACATAGCGCTCTACAGGGGGCACAGGGACCGCTATCTCAGATTCCTGGCCGAGAAGAAAGACGATTCCAGATTCGCCCAGATATACGATTCGATGTCGGCCAAAGGCGATTGGCAGTTCGCTTCCGCTGTCAGGGCCGCTTCCGCCATCAGCAGATTCGATGAGCTGTGGGCGGAGAACAGCCCGGAATCGGATGCGGAGGCCGTCGCTTCCATCATTCCCCTAGCGTCCGAGGATGTCCGCGCCGCTTCCAGGCTGGCTGATGCATATGCGTCCGGCAGAGGTACCGAGAAAGACCGCGGCAAGGAGCTGGAATGCCTCAGATTCATGGCCGACCAGTACAGGAAAGAAATATCCGGCGGATTCGGGTCCGGATGCAATCTTTTCGATGCGCTGTGGAGATCCGGGGAATCGGACGGGGAACTTATGGAAGCCGTCAGGTCAGATGCCGAGGCCGGGGATCCCCCGTCATGCGCGCGCATGTCCAGAGCCTTCGCCGAAGGGAGGGGCACCGAGAAAGACATGGACGAGGCCATGGCCTGGATGGGAAAGGCCGCCGCGGCGGATCCGTCCGGCTATGCCGAAGAATACTGTTCCATGCTGCTCTCGTCGGAGGATCCTGAAAAGCAGGCCGAAGCCGTCCGTTTATGCGAGAGATATGCCGTCAGCCTCAGGAAGCCCGGGATGTGCGCGATGATGTCCGGGATGCTCCGCGACGGCATAGGCACAGAGAAGAATCTTCTGGAAGCGTCCAGATGGATGTCCAAGGCCGCCGGGATGGACAGGTCTTACGAGCTTAGATGGTTCAGGCTGGCTATGGACAGCGGCAATCCTGCAGCCCAGGCCGAAGCGGCGGACGCCTGCCACCGCAGCTGCGAGGATCTCAGCGACCCCGATTATTGGGTGCTCATGTCGGAGATCTACCGCGACGGCATAGGTGTCAGGAAGGACATAGGCGAAGCCGTCAGATGGATGAGGAAAGCCGTGGCGGTCAGACCTTCCAGGCTTTCATACGAATACTTCAGGCTGCTGCAATCCTCCGACGATCCGTTCCATCAGAAGGAGGCTTTCGCCGGGGCTTCAGAGCGTTTCGATAAGACCAATTCCACCATGTATCTCGCGCTCATCGCCCGCGCATACCGCGACGGCAAAGGCGTGAGGAAGGACATCAGGAAGGCCGCGGAGCTTATGGGCAAAGCCTTCAAGGAATCCCCGTCCAAATACATGAGAGAATACTGCGAGATTCTGGCCGAATCAGACGATCCCAAGGACAATGAGGAGGCATTCAGAAGATGCGAGTCCCTTTACGCCAAGAACGGGTCGCCTTTCAGCTGCAAACTACTGGCCTGCATGTACCGCGACGGCAAAGGCGTCGGGAAAGATCAGGACAAGGCTCTGGAGTGGATCAGGAAATACCGGGAAGCCACCGGAGGCTCCGACGTGCCGGGATACTGCGCGTTCCTTCTCAGCACCGATTCCGAAAGCGCCTGTTCCGAAGCCTGGGAAACCTGCAGCGAATACTACTCGAAGACCGGGGATCCGAAGTGCTGCGGGATAATCGCCCGCATGTACCGCGACGGCAAAGGCGTCGGGAAGGATCTGGACAAGGCCATCCAGTGGATGGAGAAGGCCTTCCTGGACGATCCCGCCGCATGGAAGGCCGAATTCGACGGGCTTCTCAGCCTCGCCGAATGACGCCGCCCGAATCGTCGGCCATCAGATTCCCGCCTTCCTCTATGATCAGGCCGTCCTCCAGGGCCATGTCGATGGCTTTCTCCATCATCGCGATGACGCTGGCCCCGGGGCGTTTGAATCCCAGGGCTTTACCGGCGGCCAGCGCGCAGGAGGTTTTCGATATGGACACCGAAGACTCGACCACGTCCGCGCAGGCGTTCATCATCTCTGTCAGGGGGATGCAGTCTATGTCCCTGGAATCCGCCGGCGATCCGGCAGCCCTGTAGGTCGGGATGCTCCTGTCCGCCCCTTCCGCCCAATACGTCACGAATTCCCCGCGGATCTCAGGTCCGAACGTCCGGCGGAGGATATCGGTGAGAGCCAGCTTTTTCTGCCCGGTGAGGCGTTTGATCCCGGCGCATTTCTTGTAGAGGGCCAGAAGCTGCTCCTCATTCACCGGAGACTCCATCCCGATGATCTTTCCGGCAATCTCCTCTATCGTCTGCCGGTCGGAAAGCGCCAGATCCTGGGGGACGTCCGGGAATTGGAGGCTGAGCGGGATGTACGTCCTTCTTCTGGGCTCCTCCTCTTCCGGTTCCGGGATGTCCTGACCCATATCCTCTCCGGGATCGTACGTGATTTCCTGGGAGGTCTCCTCCGGGATTCCGTCTTTGGGCTCACCTTCTTCGGGCTCTGTTCCGGGGACTGCGCCCTCAGGTCTCTCTTCTTTGGGTTCCTCATCTGCGGGGGCGTCGTCCGGGATGAGCTCTCCGCCGTCCTCCTCCGCGGATTCCGCGCGTTTGGCCAGTATGTCCTCGATTCTGTTCTCGATCTTTTTGAGGGTCAGCTTCTTGTTGAAGAACCAGTCCACCGACCACACATGCATGATGTTCCATCCCAGCCTGACGAGGACGTCGGATCTGGCGAATTCCCTGTCCCTGGTGTTCTCCGATCTCCTGTACGAATCCCCGTCTCCGAGGATCCCGAGTATGTATTCCTGGGGGTTTTCGGGGTCGACTACGGCCAGATCCACCTTGAATCCGGAGCTGCCAATGCCGAAGTGCGATTCGTACCCGATCTCGCCCAGCGATTCGGATATGTCCTTCATGATGGCGGACATATCTTCGACCGGCCTGGCGCGGTCCTGCTCCCCGAAGCGGCCGTCGTTCTCGGCGAACCTCAGGAATTCCCTCATGCTGCGGACCCCGCTGCTGGAAGCCGGCGTGAGCTTCACATCGGTGTATCTCATGGACGAGAACACGACCATCTCGCATCTGGCGCGGGAGACGGCGACGTTGAGCCTGCGCCCTCCGCCGGGACGGTTGATCGGCCCGAAATTCTGGACCACCGTCCCGTCCCTGGACGGACCGTATCCTATCGAGAAGAGGATGATGTCCCTCTCATCCCCCTGGACGGTCTCCAGGTTCTTGATGAACATGCTCTCAGACATCTTGCCGAGCCTCTGCTGGAACCTGGGGTGTTTGGACGTCATCTCGTCCATGGCGTCTTCGATGCAGTTCTGCTGGCTGATGCTGAACGCGATTATCCCTATGCTCTCTCCTTTGTATCCTCTGGACATGACGCGCCTGTAGACCTCGTCTATGACCGCGGAGGCTTCGATGGGATTGCAGCGCCTCCCTTTCAGGTATTTCCCTTCCCTGACGTAATGCATGCCGACCTTGGTCTCCTGGTCGTTGGGGGACGGGAACGTGAGCATCTTCCCGTCGTAGAAGACCCTGTTGCTGAACGTTATCAGGCTCTCGTGCCTGCTGCGGTAGTGCCATTCCAGATAGGTCTGGGGCATGTTCAGCGCGAGGCAGTCCTCGAGGAAGCTCTCCATGTCTTCGATCTCCTCCTCGCTTTCCTCGGTCTCCATCTGCTTCTGGAAGAATCTGGTCGGCGGGAGCTGCTGTCTGTCGCCGGCGATGACCGCCGCTTTGCCTCTCCCCAGCGCCCCTATGGCTTTGCTGGTCGTAATCTGCGAGGACTCGTCGAATATCACCAGATCGAACTTCGGATAGTCCATCGTCAGGTATTGGGCCACCGACTGGGGGCTCATCAGGAGGCAGGGGCACAGGCGGGGGAGCATATGGGGTATCTCGCTCAGCAGTGTCCTTATGGATTTCTTCATGCGGCCCGCGCTGACCGCCCTGTACACTTTCCCCGCCTCGGAATCCGGCACAGACCCGTCTATGTTGCGGGGGACGCTCTTGTACAGCCTGTACTTCAGGAGGCTCCTGTTGATCTCGGCGTATTCGGCGTCCAGCTTCCTCAGCCTCTCGATGGTCCCTTCGAACGTGGAGGCGTTGAACATGCGCAGCGACTCCGATTCCTGGCGGCAGAGGTTTATCATCGTCCTGTACAGCGATTTGTAGGTGGAATTGACCACGTCCTCGGCGGCCATCCCCGATCTTATCGCATCGCAGGAAGCTCCCAGACCCTCTTCCCCGAGCTTGGAAGCATAGTAGTTCCAGTTGGCCCAATCGAACACTCCGGAGAGATACGGGCGGATCGATCCGCAGTATTCCCTGCATCTGTCCGGCTGGGAGATGTCCGCGTCCGTCTTCATGATGGAAATGAGCCTGTCGCGGGCGGCCTCCCATCTTGAGACGGCAGCCTGGTAATCCTCGGCGCCTCCGCCTGAGCTTTCAAGCGCGGCCCTCAGCTCGTGCAGCCTGCCGGCCGATATCCCAACGGATTCCGCTTCGGCTATCGTCTTCGTTGCGCGGTTCAGGATGTCCGAGAGGGCGGATCTCTCCGAGAATATCCCTGCGGATGCGGACGAGATCCTGCCGGGCACGGAGGACAGGGATCTGAAGTCCTGGGCGGCCGCAGAGATCATGTCTGAGGTGATGCCCAGAGAATCGAAGCTCGCGCCCGGGCGCAGGACTTTGGATACGTCGGACATGAACTTCTTTTTGGCCGCGCTTTTGAACAGCACCTTCCCGTCCGCTTCGTGCCATCCCTTTTTGATGTCGTACGAGGAATTGAAATCGTAGACTTCCGGGCGCCACTGCGATTCGATCCTGTCCAGATCGGGCCTCATCGATATCAGCTTGGAGCAGAAGGTTCTGACGCTTTCCGCGGACGAGCGTATGGCGCTGTTCGCAGGCAGCCATCCGGCGTCCGATGCCTCCGATGCGAGGGCGGACAGCTCGCCGGAATCCTTCATCATCCTGACGGCTTCGTCCTGGCGCACCTCTTTCGGGTCCCAGGCGGCGAAGGCCCCGAATATGGAGTCGGAGAGCGAGACGATCCTCGGGACCAGCTCGGGGATGCGGGCCAGATTGGGGTCGGAAGCCATCCGGGCGTCGGCCGACATGATCATCGACACGGCCTTCCCGGCCTGGTCCGCATCGCCCAGGATTCCTGCCGCGGCGATCCTGGGCCCGGCGGCATCCAGCGCGTCGGCTGCGGCCAGCGCCTCGTCCATCGCCTCTTCGATGTCATATTGGAGGGATGCGGCGGGGACGTCTGCGTGGATGGATTCCAGGGCTTCGGTGTCGCACATGCCGGAGGCGATGGAGTAGGCCTGGCATGCTTTTATTATGTCGTCCTCCAGGTTCCCGATGGTCTCCGGCTTCATCCTCAGGGCGGTGTCGGTGGAAATCCTGAGGTCCTTGGCCCCGGCGACGTTGCGGGCCTCGTAAAGCGAGATGCATTCGTACGCGCTGAATCCCCATGACTGCTTTCTGTGGAGGTCGGAGACGTAGGCGTCCAGCTTCTCTTTTACCGCATTCAGCTTGGCTACGGTCTCCTCCAGCTTGGAACCGTCGTATTCCTTGCACGGGTCCATGGCCTTCCTGAGCTGCTCCAGGACCTTCGACTTCTCCGTTTTGTCGGAGTGGAGCTCCAGGCAGTGGTTTCCTATGCCGATGCCGTCCAGCCTCTTCTCGACGACGTCCAGGGCCGCTCTTTTCTCGGCCACGAAAAGGACCGTCTTGCCGCGGTAGATCGCGTCGGTTATGATATTGGTGATCGTCTGGGATTTCCCGGTCCCCGGAGGCCCGTGCATGATGAAGGTCTTCCCCTCGCTGGCGGCCCTCACGGCTTTGATCTGGGAAGCGTCGGCGGGGACGGTGAGGCAGAGGCCGTACGGGTCCGCGTCGGCTTCCAGATCGGGGTCCGCATGGTATATCCCGCCGGAGACCATGGCTTCCACGACGGGGTTCTCGGCCAGCCTCCCCATGTTCTTCTCGAGGTCCTTCCACATGGCGTACTGGCTGAACGAGAAGACGCCCAGCGCGGCGCCGTCCAGGACCTCCCACCCTTCCAGGCCTTCGATGCATCTGCGGACGCTCTGGGTGATCCTGTCGACGTTCAGGCCGCCGTCGTCCATGGGAAGCGGATCTATGCCGGGTATGCTGATGTCGTATTCCTGGCGCAGCTTCTCCGCCAGGGTGACGTTGAACACCGCTTCCTCGTCGTACGGCTCTATGGCGTATCCTTTCTGTTTCTTGGAGAGCTCCGCCGGGATCAGTATCAGCGGCGAATAGCGGGGTATTCTGTCCCCCTTGCTTTCGAACCATCTGAGCACCCCGACGGCGACGAAGAGGGAGTTGCAGCCGCTCTCCTCCATCTCTTTCTTGTACAGGCGGTAGATGGATTTCAGCGAGGATACGGTGTCCGCTTCGCCCAGCGGGGTTCTGATCCAGCCTCTGGAAAGCTCGTCTCCGAACGATCCGGCGTAGTTCCCGACGTAGGTCTCGGTCTCGAACGGCCTTTCGGAGTAGATCCCGGCGCCGTCCCAATCCTGGGGCTTGGGCATCAGCGTGAACTGCGCTCCTTTGGCGAAGGCTTCCCCGAACTCCGAGGTGTTCCCCACGAGCAGAGGGACGGCTTTCGCCCCGACCTTCATGCTTACGAGCGGGTTCCTGGTGGTGATGTCCAGAAGATCGCGTTTCCAGATGTCCACGCGGGTCAGCGCCCTGTCCTCCGCGGCTTCGTAGACCTCCCCGACCTCTTTGGGAGCCGAAGAACGGGTGTCGAATTCGTCTTTTTCCACGGACCAGACGCCGTTCTCATATCTGCGGGTAGGGAGGGGCCTGATCGCCGGGCGGGATTTCCTTATGTCGACCGCGCAGCTGAACGATTCTGCGTCTTCCAGGCGCTTGAGGGCGGCTTCGGAGGCCGAATCGAAGGGGGCGGCATGCCCGTCGCATAGATAGGTGCATTCCACGGCGCGGGCGTCGCGGTTGCGTATGAGGCGCGTTATCGCCGAGCTGTCGATGGAGATGACATCGGCCATGTGGTCGTCCACAAGCCAGAATCCCGCGAACGCATGCCCTTTCACCAGGAAGACGAACGTGTTGAGGCCGATTGACTCCAGAGCCGAGCAGTACAGCACGGACACGTCGATGCACGTCCCTTCTCTGTCGGATACGACGGTATCCGCGAGACGCACCCTCTGCCCGTCCGCTTCGAAGCCTGCCGGGGGCACTATGTATTTGATCCTGAGCTTCTGGATGGCGTCATATATGGCGGCGGCCATCTCGGCCACTCTGTTCCTGTCGCCGCCGTAGCCTTCGAGGGAGGGGTCTTTCCCCCAGCTTCTGAGGGTCTCGGACGCCGAATCCCTGATTCTGGCCAGGCAGGATGCGTTGGGCGTCACGAACGATGCGATGAGCTCCGGGCTGTCCGGGCCCGGCCAGTATTCGAACGGGAGAATCTCGGTGTCGCAGGATTCGGATTTGACCGTCCCGTCTTCTCCCGCGGCCTCCAGCGTGACGCGGCAGGGCATGGTCTCGGCGGTTTCCAGCAGACGGACCGGATCCAGCGCGACGTTGAAGTGTTCCCTTAGGTCCAGGACCGTTCCGGCCGCTATCCCGTCGGCCTTGAAAGTGATCTTTCTGATGAAAGGGGGATCGGATCTGAGGGTGAATGTGATGTTCTTCTCGTCCTCCTCGGCTTCGGCGGAAGCTGCGAGGACCGGATTCATCCCATTCCTGTAGAGCACGTATCCTATCTTGCTTATCTCCAGTTCGAGTCTCAGTTTCATCTGCCCATCCCTCTTCTGCTCAGCGCCCTCTCGATTCTGGCGCGGTCGCCTTTCGAAACTGTTTCCAGCGAATGCGATTCCCATAGTTTATCATATGCAGAGCGCAGACCGCGGAAAACAGCCGGCAGATCCTTCTCCGATATGCGGATCCCCCATTCCTCCGCTGTGGTCAGGGCGCTCTTCGATATGTTCGCAGACCCTACATATGCCTCTCCTCCGCCGTTCTTGTCGGCGAAAATGAAGCTTTTCGCATGGATATGGTCATCGGCCGTGGTTTCGAGCTCCATCCTGACTTCCGTGTTGGGGAGCTCGGCCAATTCCATCACGGCATCAGCTTCCGTCGAGCCCATGTATGTCGTGGTTATGACGCGGATTCTCGCGCCCTCTTCCGCCCTCTCGCGGAGAGAATCGGCCATCAGGTTCAGGCCGGATTCTTTGATGAATGATACCACCATGTCTATCTCATCAGCATGGGATATAGAATCCTCCAAGGCATCGATCAGCTCGAATCCGCATCCCGGGGTGATGGCGAAGGTTTGGCAGGGAATTCCGGAGTATCTGGGCTTCGAATCCCGGATTCCCGCGCTCAGGCCCTTGCCTCTGTGTATCCTCCAGTAATACTCGATCTTTTTTCTGCTTATGCCCGCCGCATCCGGGAGGAATGCCTTAGGCATGCATTCCCCGCATACCATGCCGTCTTCGCAGCGGATAGTCCCTTCACGCTTTTCACAGATGATGCATGGGTTTCTCAGGCGGGGGTACACGGGGGCGCATGCCGTTTCTGCCTATTATTTGCTGTCATGGATGGATTTGGATATTCATTTATGAATATTATTATTTTATTTCTATGCACAATTATTTATAAATTTTAGGAATAACCACCGGCCACTACAGAGGAACGAACATGAGCAAAATCAGCGTAGCGGTTCTCGGAGCTACCGGGATGATCGGGCAGAGATTCATCCAGATGCTCGAGGACCACCCATATTTCGAGATCGAGGGGCTGTACGCGTCCGAAAGGTCGCAGGGCAAGAAGCTCCGCGACGTTCTCAAGGTCAGGGACCACGTTTATCTGGACGAGACTCTCGACAGGACCATCGAGGTCATGGACATCGGTAAGATATCCAAGAACTGCAGGGTGGCCTTCAGCGGCATCCCGTCGGATCTGGCCGGGCCTACCGAGACCGATCTCGCCCAGTCGGGCGTCGCCGTATTCACCAACGCCGGCTCCCACAGGATGGATAAGAATGTCCCGATCCTCATACCCGAGGTCAACCCGGAGCACTTCGAGTCCATCAAGGACCAGAGCACGTACGGGAACGGGGGGTACATCGTCACAAACGCCAACTGCTCTTCGACCGGGATCGCGCTTCCTCTGGTCGCTCTGGACAGGGCTTTCGGGCTCAAGCAGGTGTTCGTATCCACCTATCAGGCTCTTTCCGGCGCCGGATATCCCGGAGTTCCTTCTCTGGACGCGGTCGGGAACGTCGTGCCGTTCATCAGCCACGAGGAGGAGAAGATGGAATCGGAGCTGGCGAAGATGCTCGGCACCTATTCCGGAGGGAAGTTCAATTTCGCCGGGTTCAAGGTCATGGCCAACTGCGCCAGGGTCCCGGTCGTGGACGGGCATCTGGAGTCTCTCGTTCTGGACCTCGAGAAGCAGCCCACCCTCGAGGAGATGTCCAAGGCGCTCTCGGAATTCCGCGGCGAGCCCCAGAAGCTCCGCCTTCCATCCGCTCCCGACCAGCCGGTCATCGTCAGGCCCGAGGAGAACAGGCCCCAGCCCGCGTTCGACGCCATGGCGGGAACCCCTGCGCGCGCGAGAGGGATGGCTTCCACCGTCGGCAGGCTCAGGCAGAGCAACGGGTACTACAAAGCCTTCGTGATGTCCCACAACACCCTCAGGGGCGGGGCCGGAGGATCCGTGCTCAACGCGGAGCTCGCGAAAGCCAAGGGAATCCTTTGAACATAAACGGCGGGGATCATTCCCCGCCTTTTCCATCGGCCCGAGCGGCCGTTTTTGATGTATGCCGGAAGCTCCGGCTCTCGAATCAGATGTCGGGCTCCCCCAGATTTCTCAGGAATCTTTTGATCTCCGCCTGGTCGGACTCGTTCCAGTCGGAATGCCTGCGGCTCAGTAGAGCCGATGGGAACCTCATAATGTCGCCGTAAAGGTGTTCCATGATCTTTCCGCCGTTGTTCGGGCCGCTGAGGGTGAGATCCTCGAATTTCAGGTCCTTCACCGGGAAGAAGTCTGACCTGTCGAAAAGCTTCCTTTTCGGGCGCGCAACAGGGTTGTCGAACGACAGAGCTACGGCATCCCCATCCGGCCCTCCCAGATCCTTCGAGAAATTCTTCTTGGCCTCTTCATACGCGCCGATGATTCTGGGGTCTCTGACAGGATTGGCTCCTTTGTCGCGGTCGTCTTTCGCCAGAGCGTCGATTCTCGCGCGCCATCCGGCTATGTAATCCCTGTATTCCTCCCATCCGTCGTCATCCGCGGATCTGACGCTGTCGAAGACCATCACGTCGAGGTGCAGCGCCCTGGGATTCACGTCCCTGAGCTGGATCTGGCGGGTGTAATTGACGCCGTTCCCCATCGCGCTGATGTAGACGAACTCTTTGGCTTTCATTTCCGGATCGTTCTCGAGAGCTCCGGCGAGCCTGTCGTAGTCTTCGCGCATCATGTAGAGGTCGATGTCGTCGTCCCAGGGAATGAATCCGCCGTGGCGCGCGGATCCCAGAAGGGTTCCGCAGGCGATCATGTAGTCGATGCCGAGCGCTTTGCACTTCCTGTCCAGCATTCTGAGCATGGCTTTGAGACCTTTCTGGATGGTATGGACCCTGGGATCGTCGATCCTCATCGACCGGAATATGCTGCCTATGCCGTCTTTGGATATCAGGCCAGCATCAAAGGCGGCGTCCATGGCTCTGTTGAGGGTTTCCGAGGCATTTTTGCTGTCCAGAAGGCCGGAAGCCCCGTATTCCATCATGGCATCCAGGACCGCCTGGAAGTCTTCTTCCATGAGTTTCCCGGGATTCTCTGAGTTTTCAATGAGTCCGGCGTAAGACGAAGGCTCTCCGAGACAGGTCTCCAGAAGGGCCAGGAACATGCGGTCGGCCGAATGCTCCCCGAGATATCTCGCTGTTTCGGTGTCAGTCTGATCCAGGCGGCTTTTTTCTGCCGCTTCCAGTGCACCGTTCCCCCGGCGCATGAGCTCCAACGCAAGCAGAGGGAGCTCCTTTTTCCAGTTGGGCGGGAGCTCTTCCGCACGGCCGAGGTATTCCGCGGCTTTTTCCGGGTCTTTTTCGGTCCCGTATCCGTGCAGATGGGCGGACATCAGGCGGAGCTGGGCGCACAATGCGCCGGTATCGCGGGATTCCATCAGGTATCCGCATGCCAGATCCCGGAATGCGGGGTCGTCCGAGAGCGAAAGGATGTCGTAGAGCATGCAGGCGGCAGTCATAGATCCGCGGTCCGCGGCGGATTTCATCCATGATACCGCCGCGGCTTCGTTCCTTTCGGTTCCGATCCCTTGGTTGTATGCTTTCGCCATGCGTATGATCGACTGTATGTCCCCCGATTCCGCGAACGGCTCTATGATGCGGAACGCTTCGTCCCTGTCTTCGGGGCTCTTGGATGCGCGGAGGGCATCGAACAGCTTGACCGCCGCTTCGGCGGAGCCTGCCATAGCGCTGCAGCGCAGATTATCCAGCGTCCCGGCGGCCTGAACGGCCCCGTCTTCCATCCCAGCGTTCGCGTTCATCCGCGTCCCTCTCTGCTCCGGGAAAGCCCGGTACGCGAAGCATCGCAGTTCTGGTATATTTCTGAGATTGCGGGTTGTCCTCCGGCTTCGCAGGGACAAGCAAGATGGTACGTCCATCAGGTTGCCCCAACAATCAGCCCGAAAGCATAATGACCTCTGTTTCCGATTAATGCTTATGGCGCGGTTGCTTGTCATAGGCGGGAATTCTGCCACGGCGGGATTGGTCGAAACAGCCAATTCCATGGGGCTTGAGACCGTGGTCGTCGATGCGGATCCCAAGGCTTATGCCAAGAGATATGCGCGCAGATCTTACGACGTGGACGGCACTGACGCGGATCAGATAGAGGAGATCGCCAGTTCGGAAGGCGTCGACGGCGTGGTGCTGGGCGCGGTCGAGATGCTCATGGGGGTCTACCGCAAGGTATGCACGGATCTGGATATGCCTTGCTATGCCAGCGGGGAGCTTCTGCGCCTTTTCTCCGACAAGCAGTCCTTCAAAAGCTTATGCGAGGGATGCGGCGTTCCGACGGTGGGCGGAGGCATATACAGCCGGGAAAGCATTGAGGATTTTCCCGCGGACGGATTCCCGCTCATCGTCAAGCCCGCGGACAGCAGCGGATCCAGAGGGATAACCGTCTGCTACGATCGCGGCGGCCTGCGGCCGGCGGTCGAGGAAGCCCTCAGTTTTTCGCGCTCGGGAAGAGCCCTGATCGAGAGGTACATGTCCGGGCAGGAAGTCGTCGTCTATTATGCGTTCCAGGACGGCGAGCCGGTTCTCCTAGGCTTATGCGACCGCTACACGAACCATGAGATGCAATCCTTCGCCCAGCTCCCGACCTCATACGTCTTCCCTTCGAAGCATACCAGGAAATATATGGAATCGGAGGACGGGGCCGTCAAGGGGATGTTCCGCAGAGCCGGCGTCAGAGACGGCGTGATGTTTCTCCAGGGGTTCGCGGACGCGAGCGGGAAGATAGCATTCTACGAATCCGGATACCGCCTCAGCGGGGCGCAGGAGCATTACATCTTCTCGGAGGCCTGCGGCATAGATACCAAGAGGATGATGATAGAGTATGCCATGGAAGGCCGCATGTCCTGCTCCCGCATCTCCGGCAGAGCGGATCCGATGCTGGGCGGCCGCTGGGGATGCAAGCTGTCCGTCCTTGCCAGACCGGGGAAGATAGGCAGGATAGCCGGCCTCGGTCCCATAGGCCGTTTGGACAGGGTGATCAGAGTCAGCCCCTGCTATGACGAGGGCGACGAGATCTCCGGCGAAGGGACCCTGAGGCAGATAGCCTGCAGATTCTTCGCCGTCGCTGATTCGCCCGAGGAGCTGAAGGAAACAATCGACCAAATATATTCGTTGTATGACGTATATGACGAGGACGGGAATTCCATGCTGATGGGGCGGTTCGACACCGACCTTCTGATGGGATATCGCCGAAGGGACGGTAAGAAATGAGAGCGATATTGCTGGCAGCAGGCAAAGGCACTAGGATTCAGAGGCATTTCATGCGCCCCAAGAGCACCATAGAGGTCGGGGGGAAGCCCATCATAAGGCGCACCGTCGAGATGCTGGCCGCAAGAGGGATCAAAGTGGCGGTGGTCCTCGGATATGAAGGCGATTTCATCCGCGGATGCCTGGACGGATGCGATGTCAGATTCTATGAGAATCC
The DNA here is from genome assembly GCA_016281925.1 of Methanomassiliicoccaceae archaeon. Taxonomy (GTDB): domain Archaea; phylum Thermoplasmatota; class Thermoplasmata; order Methanomassiliicoccales; family Methanomethylophilaceae; genus Methanoprimaticola. Next base: position 44,014 of record JAEEJP010000034.1, on the reverse strand, counting down.
CTTTTATTCCGAGACCAACAGCCTCGGTTCGCTGTGGATGGCCAGGGAATTCCTTTCGGACGGCGAGGATGCCCTCGTGATGAACGCCGATGTCTACTGGGACGATAAGATCCTGGACAGGCTCATGGAATCGGAAGGCCCGGTGATGGCTGCCGACCGCTCGAGGCGCGAGATCGGCGATTTCTTCTTCTGCGTATAGGACGGATGCATACGGAAATACGGGAAGGAGCTGAAGCCGGACGAGAGGAACTGCGAATACGTGGGCATGGCCGTCATACCGGCCGCTTTCGTCCCTAAGTTCGCGGCCAGGATGGACGAGCTGGTCTGGAACGAGCAATACAGGCTTTGGTGGGAGAACATCCTCTACAACTATCTCGACAGGGATGACGTGAGGGTGGTGGACGTCTCCGATCTGTTCTGGGGCGAGATCGATTACATCGAGGATTACGAGCGCATCCGCGAATACGAGAGGACCGGCGACGTGAACTGCAAGCTGGACAGGAAGTTCGGGCCCAAGGGTCTGTAAGGGCCGGGCCGCCCTCCGGCGCCAGATTCCTTTCCCGTCATCCTTATCTATACCGCGCATATACGAAGCATCCGACGGAAGGATTCAAATGACGCTCAGATTCGGAGTCCCAAACAAAGGTAGGCTGAACGAAAGGACCATCGAGCTTCTCACGAAAGCGGGCCTCGTTCTCGGGGACGACATAGGCAGGAGGCTTTATGCCAAGGTCAAGAACCAGGACATAGAGGTCATGTTCGTCCGCGCCCAGGACATCCCTGAATTCATCGACAAGGGAGCGATCGACATAGGCATCACCGGACTGGACCAGGTCGCCGAATCGGGCCATGACCTGATCGATCTTCTGGATCTCGGGTTCGGCTTCTGCCGCCTTTCTGTCGCGGTTCCGGAGGGATCTCCCGTGAGACGCGTCGAGGACATCAAAGACGGGAGCCGCATCGCCACTTCGTTCCCCAAGATCACAAAGAAGTTCTTCGCCTCTCACGGAAAGGACGTCAGCGTCATCGTCGTGTCCGGAGCCGCGGAGATCATGCCCTATCTCGGAATCTCGGATTACATAGTGGATCTGGTGTCGACCGGGTCCACCCTCAAGATGAACAGGCTCGTGGAGGTGGGGACCATCGTCGAGTCGCAGGCCGCCATCGTCTCGTCCGATTCCGCTCTGAAGGATCACAGGGAAGAGATAGGCCTCATCGTCAGCTCCATAGCCAGCGTCATCGCCGCGGAGGGCAGGAAATACATAATGGCCGACGTCCCCAAATCGGCCCTCCCCGAAGTGGAGCGCATAATCCCCGGGATCGGCGGGCCCACTGTCGTGCCCATATCCGGAGTCGGGGACACGGTCGCGGTCCATGCGGTCATCGATTCGGACCAGGTATACCGCGTCATCTCCGAGCTCAAGAAGGTCGGGGCAAAAGGCATCCTGACCATGCCGATAGAAAGGCTGGTCGATTGAGATGGACCGCAGCGTGATGAGGGAGACCGCCCGCGGCTTCCAGAGATATTACAATCCTAAGCTCAGCGGAGAGCTCAGGCTGGACACCAACACGAACGTCCTCGGCCCGAATCCGGCGGCGGAAATGTATCTGGCCGGAGGCAGGTGGCAGCTGGATTCCTATCCCAACACATATTCGGACGGCCTCAGGGCCGCTCTCGGGGAGCTTTACGGCCTCCAGGCTGACAATTTCATAGCCGGGAACGGATCGGACGAGCTTCTGGACGTAACATTCAAGACTTTCATGAACTGGGGCGACAACAGCGTCGTGCCCGTCCCGTCCTACACTCTTTACGATTATTTCGTGGGCCTGAACGGCGGAAGAGCGATAGAAACCGATCTCACCGAGGATTTCCAGCTCGACGTGGACGCGATATGCAGGCAGGACGCGAAGATCGCGATAATGCCCTCGCCCAACAACCCCACCGGGAATTGCTTCAGGCAGAGGGACATCGAGGAGATCCTCTCCAGATTCAGGGGAATAGTGGTCGTCGACGAGGCCTACGCCGAATACTCCGAGGGATCGATGATCCGCAGGGTGGACGAATTCGACAACCTCGTCGTGCTCAGGACTTTCTCCAAGGCCTATGCCATGGCCGCCCTCCGCGTGGGATATGCGGCGTCGAACCCCAAGCTGGCCGAGATGATGATGTGCGTGAAGATCCCGTATTCGCTGAACATGATCAGCGAGGGCGCGGCGATCGCGGCGGTGAAAGACCAGGATTTCGTCAGGAGGAGCGTCGAGATGGTCAGGGAGCAGAGGCCGAAGCTGGCCGCCGGGCTCAGGAAACTCGGGTTCGAGCCTTTCCCGTCGGATTCCAATTTCATCCTGGCCAGGTCGCCGATAGACCATGCTGCCCTGGTGGAAGGGCTGAAGAGCAGAGGCATCCTGATACGCGATTTCGGCGCGAAGCGCAGGACGGAGAACTGCGTCAGGACCACGGTCGGAACCCCGGAGCAGAACAGGCTTCTTCTGGAGAAAGCTGAAGAGGTGATTTCGGGATGCCGCTGAAGATAACCGTCACGGACTACGGCGTGGGGAACATCTATTCCATCACGAAATCGCTGGAGAGATGCGGGGCTGACGTCGAAGTCATCAGAGACATATCGAAGATAGAGGGCGCGGAATGCATCGTGTTCCCCGGCGTGGGGGCGTTCGACAGGACCGCGAAAGCCCTTCTCCCGCACAGGGAGACTATACTGTCGATGCTGGAGTCCGGCGTCCCGGCGCTCGGGATTTGCATCGGGATGCAGATCCTTTTCGGAGGCAGCGAGGAAGGCTCGGAGCCCGGCCTGGGATACTATTCTGGATACGTCAGGAAGATGGAAGGCAGAATCCTGCCGCATATGGGATGGAACGAGGTCAGGACCGACGATCCCCTGTTCGAAGGCGTGGACGACCGCATGTTCTATTTCGTGCACTCCTACCGCGGATGCCCGGACGATCCCGGGATATGCGTCGGGACCACGGAATACGACGGGAAGGAGTTCGGATGCTTCTTCAGGAAAGGCAACGTCTACGGCACCCAGTTCCACCCGGAGAAGAGCAGTGTTACAGGTAAGAAGCTGCTCCGGAATTTCATAGCCTTCGCGGAGGAGCGCATATGAGGGTGATACCTGCCGTCGACGTCCTGGACCACCAGGTAGTCCAGCTGGTGGGAGGCGTACCCGGAAGCCAGCAGATCGTCATGCCCGATCCCGTCGCCGTGGCGGGGATGTGGATAGGCAAAGGCGCGGAATACCTCCATCTGGTCGATCTCGACGGAGCATTCGGGAAGGAGAACAATTTCCCGGTCTTCAAGAGGATCATAAAAGAATTCGGGGTTCCGGTGGAGATCGGCGGAGGGATAAGGTCTTCCGAAGCCGTCAGAGAGCTGATCTCGGCGGGCGCCGACCGCGTGATAGTGGGGACCAAGGCCGTCAGGGATCCCGATTGGCTCGCGGATCTGGCCGACGAATTCCCCGGCAGGATGGTTCTTTCCATGGACACCAAAGGCGGGCGCATCGCAGTCAAAGGCTGGCAGGAATCCGCGGAGCTCACCGTAGGCGAGATGTTCGCCCGCATAAAGGGGATGCCTCTGGCCGCGGTGCTCAACACCAATGTCGACGTCGAAGGCCGGAGGAAAGGCATAGACGAGCGCCAGGCAAGGGATTTCATCCGCTCATGCCCGCACAAAGTGATAGCGTCCGGCGGAGTGACCTCCAGAGAGGACGCGGAGATACTGTCCGAGTGCGGGGCGGAGGGAGCGGGGGTTGGCCTCGCCATGTACACCGAAGTCATCCGCCCGTGGGAATGGGATACGCCGTGGCGGGCGCGACGTCCCGTCCGGCAGTTTTCTGATCTTTCTCCCTCCCGGAGCCGTCAGGCGATCGACAGCAGCTAATAATCCTACTGATCTCCAGCATCGGTCGCATCCATGAGGCTGGAAGAGGGAATCTACGAGCATGTCATCAGCGAGTCCATAGACGAGGCCCTTTCGGATCTGGGGGTCGAAGACGCCGAGATCAGGGGGATATCCCCGGAGGATTCCCCAGAGATCCTGTCCCAGTACGTCGCCGGGATCGTCCGCCGCGCCCTGGAATCCGCCGCAGGCAGGCATGGAAGCAGCCGCACGGGCATATCGGAAGCGATTTCCGAGGAAGTCGGCATCTGTAACGGGATAATAGAGGGCCTCATAGAGAGGACAGGGGACGGATCACTGGCCAGATGCCTGATATCCGGCGGCGGGAGGCAGCTTCTGGCGGTCAGGTCGGGCGCCCGCAGAGATCTCATCGGCATCCGCCCGCCGACTCCGATGTCTTTCAGCACCCTTTTCACGAACAAAAGGGGCGAGCCCAGCCTGATGGACGAACTGAACAAGGAGATCGTGACTTCCGACGAGGTAGATTTCCTCGTTTCCTTCATCAAATGGAGCGGCATCCGCACGATCCGGGATTCCCTGGAGAGATTCGCCCGCGGCGGCGGGAAGCTCCGGGTGCTGACCACAACCTATCTCGGGATAACCGATGCCAGCGCGATAGACTGGCTTTCCGGGCTTCCGAACAGCTCTGTCAGAGTCTCCTATGAGAACGACAACACCCGCCTCCACGCGAAAGCATACGTCTTCAGGAGGAAGACGGGGCTGGATTCCGCTGTAATCGGGTCCTCCAATCTCTCCCGCGCGGCGGTCACGGACGGGGCGGAATGGAACATGAAAGTCACCTCCTCCGATGCCCCGTATATAATGGCGTCAGTAGGGAAGGCTTTCGAGGAATGCTGGAACTCGCAGGATTTCGCGGCATACGATCCGGAAAAGGACGGAGATGCTCTGAGGGAGGCGCTTTCCCGTTTCAGAGCTTCGGATCCCGGGTCCGTGGACATGACCATGTTCGACATCAGGCCGTATCCCTACCAGGAGGAGATCCTGGCCCAATTGGAGGCCGAGAGGGAGGTCCACCATGTCTTCCGCAATCTCGTGGTGGCGGCTACCGGCACCGGGAAGACCGTGATCGCGGCGTTCGATTACAGACGTTTCACCGAGAGGCCGGAGAACAGAGGCAGGACGAACCGGCTTCTGTTCGTCGCCCACAGGGAGGAGATCCTCCGCAAAAGCCTCCAGACCTTCCGTCTGGTCCTCCATGACCAGAATTTCGGCGGCATATGCGCAGGAAGCATCTCGCCGCCTTCCCTCGATCATGTCTTCATGTCCGTGCAGACCCTGAGATCCCGGGGATACGCCGAGAGTCTGGATCCGGAATTCTATGATTTCATAATAGTGGACGAGACCCATCACGCCGGGGCCGAGAGCTACCGCGGGATATTCGGGATGAAGCCGAAAATCCTGCTGGGCCTCACCGCCACCCCGGAGCGCATGGACGGGAAGGATATCGCCGTCTCTTTCGGCGGGAGGATCGCCGGGGAGATCCGCCTTCCCGAGGCCATCGACAGGGGTCTGCTTGTTCCGTTCCATTATTTCGCGGTGACCGACCCCACTGACATCTCCAAAGTAAGGTTCTTGAGGGGGAAGTTCGACGAGGAAGAGCTCACCAGGATTTATCTCAGGGACGACGGCCGCATCGGGGTGATCTGCGACGCGATAAAGAGATACGCCCCGGACATTTCTTCGGTGAAGGGCCTCGGTTTCTGCGTCTCCAAAGCCCACGCGAACTATATGGCGGAGAGGTTCTGCGGCGTCGGCATACCGTCTGCGGCGCTGACCAGCGATTCCCCGGAGGACGTCAGGAGGGAGGCCAAAGGCAGGCTTTCCCGCGGGGAGATCAATTTCATCTTCTCCGTGGACATATACAATGAAGGGGTGGACATACCGGAGGTGAACACAGAGCTCTTCCTGCGCCCGACCGGGAGCATGACCGTGTTCATCCAGCAGCTAGGGCGCGGGCTCAGGCTCTGCCCCTCCCAAGGCAAGACGGAGCTGACGGTTCTGGATTTCGTCGGCCAGTTCGACGCTAAATACGACTTCTACCAGAGGCAGATAGCCTATCTCACTTCATGCCCGGCGATGGCGGTAAGAACGCAGATCCAGAACGGGTTCACCGGGCTTCCCACCGGGTGCTACATCGGGCTGGAAGAGATCGCCAAGAAGCGCATACTGGATGCCATCGGAGGCGGAAGCACCGGAAAGAAGCTTCTGGAAAGGTCCATGAGAGGGTTCATAGACGAATTCGGAAGGGACCCCTCCCCCTCTGAGTTCGCGGAATACGCCGGAATCGATCCGTACGCGGTCTACAGAGGAGGCGAGCGCACTCTCCATGGTATGGCCGTTTCGGTCCGCGGAGGGAATCCCGATCCAGAGGACGAGAAGACGTTTGCCAAGGCGTTCCTGAGGATGTCCAGCATCGACAGCGTATCCTGGATCGACGCCATCCTCAGGATTCTGGACGGCTATGACGGGCGCGGGGAACTGGATGTCCGCCATGCCTCGATGCTGTACTTCACCTTCCATACCTCTGCCGGATCCGGAGGCAGCGGGAATCTGGGGGAGTTCCTGGGCTGGCTCAGAGGCAGGCCGGGATATCTCCCGGAACTCAGGGATCTGCTCAGGATGAACCGGGACGGGGTGAGGTTCGTGGAGGAGCCCGTGGACATAGGCCATGCGAATCCCCTCAGGCTGCATTGCTCGTACAGCGTCGACCAGATCCGGGCGGCTTTGGGGATAATCGAGGCCGGCGACACGGGCACCCTCAGGGAAGGCGTCTATTACGACAGAAACAACGGATGCGACCTGCTTTTCGTCACGCTGAACAAGAAGGAAGGCGAGTATTCCCCGACGACGATGTATGACGACTATCCCGTCGGCGAAAGCGAGTTCAACTGGCAGAGCCAGAGCACGACTTCCGAGGATTCGTCCACCGGGCGGCGCTACATCGCCCATGACAGCATGGGAAGCAGCGTGATTCTGTTCGCCAGGGAGAAGAAATCCGGAGCCTACGGGGGAAGCATGGCTTACGTGTTCCTGGGGAAAGCCCATTACATCTCGCATTCCGGCAGCAGGCCGATGACAATCCGCTGGAGGATGGAGAAGCCGATCCCCATGAAGGTCCTGAAATGGTCGCCCGTCTCCATGAGATGAATCCTGCCCCAGGCAATCTATATCAATGCGGCCACAGATTCCCGCGCAACTATGAAGCTCCCATGCGAAATCGTAGTCACCCGCATACTTCCCACGGCCAAGGGCGCCCTCGCCGAGGAGCTCGTCAGAAGGCACGGCATGACGCAGGTCCAGGTGGCATCCATGTTCGGCGTCACCAGCGCGGCCGTATCCCAGTATCTGAAAGGCTTCGCGGAAGGCAACGGGCTCATCGACAGGAGCGAATACAGGGACGATTTCTACGCTTTCATCGCCGGGGAAGCGGACAAGGTCGCGGCAGGCGAGGATGTCACCGAAGCCTTGTGCTCCATATGCCGTTTCATAAAGGAAAGCGGGCTTCTGAAGGCCCTCTACATCCTGGAAGGGTATACCGGGGACCTGGGGATGTGCATGGGATGCTCGAACCTGGCCATCGTCCGTCCTTTAGAACCAATCGAGAGCTCCCGGTGAATATGCTTTATACGTCCGACTCTTACTCGTGCGCGTTACCATGGCCGGAAGGACAGCGAAAGTCGAGCGCATGACAAGGGAGACGCAGATCTCCGTCGAGCTCGGAATAGACGGGACCGGGAAATTCGAGGTCGACAGCAGCATCATGTTCCTGAAGCATATGGTGGAAACCCTCGCCAGATACGCTTCCTTCGATCTGAAGGTCAGCGCTTACGGCGACAATGACCACCATATCATCGAGGATACGGCTATAACCATAGGGAAAGCATTCAGGGACGCTCTGGACGGAAGGCCGATCGAGAGGATGGCCACGGCGGTCGTTCCGATGGACGACGCCCTCGTGATGTCCTCCCTGGATCTGGTTGACAGGCCGTACGCGGACATTGACTGCCCGTCGCCCGAATACCACCATTTCATGAGGAGCTTCGCGATGACCGCCGGGGTCACCCTGCACATCATGGTGTTCCGCGGGTTCGACGAGCACCACATCATAGAGGCCGGGTTCAAGGCGACCGGCAAGGCGCTGAAGGAAGCCGTCAGGATCAGGGAGACGGAGCTCAGCACCAAAGACAGCGTCAGATTCGGAGGCGAATGATATGCTGGCGAAAAGGATAATCCCCTGCCTCGACATGAAAGGCGGCAGGGTAGTGAAAGGGATCAATTTCAAAGGTCTGAGAGACGTCGGAGACCCGCCCAAGATGGCGGTGGAATACGAGGCCCAAGGGGCGGACGAGATAACGTTCCTCGACATATCCGCCTCCCTGGAATCGAGGCAGACCATGCTGGACATCGTCTCCGAGACGGCGAAGAACCTCACGATACCTCTGGCTGTGGGAGGCGGGATCAAAAACGCCGCCGATATGAGGGAAGCCCTCAACGCCGGGGCAGACAAAGTCTCGGTGAACTCGGCCGCCGTGAAGAATCCGGAAATAATCGTGGAATGTGCCCAGGATTTCGGCAAGCAATGCGTGATAGTGGCCATAGACGGGAAGAAGGTCGGCGACCATTGGGAGGTTTTCACCCACGGAGGCACGCGCTCGGCCGGGATCGACGCTGTGGAGTGGGCGCAGAAGGCCCAGGATCTTGGCGCGGGCGAGATCCTTCTCACCTCGATGGATGCCGACGGCGTGAAGACCGGCTACGACATCCCTCTGACGGCCGCGGTCACCGACGCGGTGGACATACCCGTCATCGCTTCCGGCGGATGCGGATCCAAGGAGCACATAGCCGAGGTTTTCGAGCGCACGGGAGTGTCCGCGGCGCTGGCGGCCTCCATTTTCCATTACAACGAATGCACCGTCTCCGAAGTCAAGGAATATCTGAGGGACAGGGGGATCGCGGTAAGATGACCGAACTCAAATACGACGACAAAGGGCTGATAACCGTGGTCGTGCAGGACTGGATAACCAACGAGGTCCTCATGGTCGCGTGGGCCAACGAAGAGGCCGTGGAACTGATGAAAAGCACCGGATACACCCACTTCTGGTCCAGAAGCAGGCAGAAGATGTGGAAGAAGGGCGAGGAATCCGGCCACGTGCAGAAGATAAAATCCATCCAGACCGACTGCGACGCGGACACCCTGCTGGTGAGGGTCGAGCAGACCGGGGTAGCATGCCACACCGGCGCGCCGTCCTGTTTCAATGACGTCATCTACGGCGACAAGGATTCCACCATGGCCATCCTGCCGGATCTGAGGCGCGTGATCAGGGACAGGCACGAGAATCCCTCGGACGAGAGCTACACGTGCAAGCTGTTCGACGACGAGACCCGCATGTGCAAGAAGATCATAGAGGAAGCCGGGGAATTCGCGCTGGCCATCAAGGACAGGGACGAAGACGAGATGGCATGGGAGCTGGCAGACCTCATCTACCACACCATGGTCGCCATAGAGAAGACCGGCCTTCCCATGGACATGGTCTATGCGAAGCTGTCGGAGAGGGCCCAATGAGAGCCGACCTACACACGCACAGCATTTACAGCGACGGGGAGCTGATCCCCGCGGAGCTGGTCAGGACCGCCATGACGCTGGGGCACGGCGCCATCGCCATCACCGACCACGTGGACATGACCAACGTCGAGTGGGTGGTTACGAACGTAGTCAAAGCGGCGGAGCTCAGCGAGGATTACATCAGGACGATCCCGGGTGTGGAGATAACCCATGTGCCTCCGTGCAGGATAGCCAAGGTCGCGGAGATGGCCAGAAGCTTCGGGGCGCAATGGGTGGTGGTCCACGGGGAGACGACCGTCGAGCCGGTCTAGCCGGGAACCAACAGGCTTTCCGTTGAGAACCCGGACATCGACGTCCTCGCGCATCCCGGGTTCCTGACCCCGGAAGAGGCGGAGCTGGCGAAAAAGAATGGCGTGCTCATCGAAGTCAGCGGCAGAAGAGGCCACTGTCTCACCAACGGCCATGTGGTGAAGGTCGCCAGGGAAGCCGGGGCCGATATGATAATCGATTCCGACGCCCATGCGCCCGAGGACCTCATGGACGAGGCAAGGGCAAGGACGGTAGCCCTCGGGGCCGGGATGACCGAAGCCGAGGCCGAGAAGGCCATAAACGTGACGCCTTTCGAGGCGATCAGGCGCATCCGCTGATGCGGTCCCGGCATCATCCGCCGGGGCACTTTATTTTATATTTACGCTGGCAATCGCCCGCCGGATGATCGGACACCCTGGGAAGCGGGCGGTAATGCTCCTGTATGCCGTCATAGCCTTGGCGGCATTCGTGGACGGGCTCGACGGGACCATAGTCACCACGGCCCTTCCGGATATAGCGCAGGCTTTCGGCATAACGGCGGCCGATTCGTCGTGGGTCATCACCGTGTATTTCCTGGTGATGGCCGGGCTCATACTTGTCTTCGGGAAGATCAGCGATGAAGGCGCCTTGAAGAGGGTCTTGGTCCTGGGTTTCGCCGCATTCACCGCGGGATCGCTGCTGTGCGCATTCTCGTGGTCTTTCCCGGCGCTCCTGGCTTTCAGAGCTGTGCAAGGCGTGGGGGCAGGGATGCTGTCCGCTTCCGGCATAATGATCGCGGTGAAGTATCTGCCTCACAGGCTCATGTCAATGGGGCTTTCGATATCCGTCCTGGGATATTCGGTCGGAGGGGCCATCGGCCCGGTCCTCGGAGGCGTTCTGACCGAGTTTTTCGCTTGGGAATGGATATTCCTGATAAACGTGCCGATAGGCATCGCAGGAGTGATCCTGGCTTTGAGATCCGTGCCGAAGGACTTCGGGTTCAGATCCTCCGGGTTCGACTGGCCAGGCTCCGCGGTGCTTTTCGTCGCCATGGTCTCGGGGCTGTATGTGGTGGAATCCATCCCGTCCCGCGGATTCGATATGGCTTCTGCCGCCCTCATCGCGCTGTTCGCTGTATCCTCGGCTCTGTTCATCTTCCGCGAGAGGAGGGCACCGGAGCCCGTCCTGAGGTTCCCGGTGTTCAGGAGGCCTGCCACCATAGCTGCAATCGCGGTCTTCCTGCTGATCAACCTGTGCTGGATGGGCGCGTTCTTCCTCCTGCCTTTCTACATGCAGATCGTCCTGGGCTACGACGTGATGATGACCGGGGCGGTTCTGGCCATACAGTCCGTGGTCACGCTGGTGATGTGCGTCCCTGTGGGGAAGATGATCCCCAGGAAAGGCAACAGGCATTACGTCATCCTCGCCTGCGCCTCTCTTGTGGTCATGTCCGCCGCTGCCGCCCTCGCCGGAGACGGTTCCCCGATTCCGATGCTGGTTTCGGTGGTGTTTCTCGGTGTCATCTGGGGATTCGGAGGCGGATCCTTCGGAAGCAGGATAGTGGACAGCGTGCCTTCGGAGAACAAGGGGGACGCTTCCCCGGTGGTATCCCTGGTGATATATCTGGGTTCGGCGATAGGATCGGCGCTGTATTCCGGGCTTTTCGCCCTGGGTTCTGGGTCATCGGGGACCCCGATCGCCGATCTGTCCCCGGAAGTCTTCATGTCCGGGTTCACCTTCGCGCTGATAGCCGGCACCGCCATCTCGATTCTCGCTCTGTTCCTGTCCTGGGCGTTCAACGAGGAGAAGGAAGTCCGCGAGGACAGGCTCTGAAGGCTGTCCGGACCATCGCCAAATAGAAATATCGACGTCAGATAAGCGTTCAGCATGCCAGAGATAGCGATTGTCGGAGGCACCGGGATCTACAACCCCGATACTTTCGAGCTCATAAGGGAGGTCCGCCCGGACACCCCATACGGAAAGCCGTCGTCCAAAATACTGATCGGAAAGATCGCCGGAGTCGAGATCGCCTTCCTATTCCGCCACGGAACCGGGGAAGAGAGATACCCGCCGTCTTCTGTCCCTTACAGGGCAAACATGTGGGCGCTTAAAGAGCTCGGATGCAAATATATCATATCCGCGTGCGCCGTAGGATCCCTCCAGGAGGATTTCGTCCCCGGGGACCTGGTGATCGCCGATCAGTTCATAGATTCCACCAAGAAAAGGGATTATACTTATTTCGACGATAAAATCGTCCACATCTCCATCCCCGATCCGTTCTGCCCGTATCTCAACGGCATATTCGCCGGCGCGGCGGAGGAGATGGGGATCAGATACCACAGAGGCGGGAGATACATGTGCATAGAGGGCCCCAGATTCTCCACCAGGGCCGAGAGCTTCATGTTCAGGGATTACGCCGACATCATCGGTATGACCGTGGTCCCCGAATGCCAGCTCGCCAGGGAGCTCGGCATGTGCTACTGCAGTCTCGCCACTGTCACCGACTACGACGTCTGGAAGGATGAGCCCGTGGATATCGAGATGGTCATGAAGACGATGTCCGAATGCCTCGGCAAAGTCCTGAGGATCCTGGAGCTCGGCCTTCCCAGGATCGAATCCCGCGGATGCTCCTGCTGCATCGAAGCGGCGAAAGGCGCCGGAGCGCTCTGATCTTTTTCCCGGGGGTTCCGTCCCCCGGCCTGTCATTCACCATCCTGCCTTTCCATGGCAATTTTGAAGTATCCGCTTATCCGTCGCGCCTTCTATGGAGGAAGAGAAGACCAAAGGCCAGCTTCTGGCCGAGAATCTGCTGAGAAAGCCTAAGAGCATCCCGGAGTCCAACCCCGAGATTCTCGGGGAGGCTTCGAAGTTCTGCGAAGGATACAAGGAATTCCTGTCTAACAAGACCGAGCGCGAGGCCGTCGCGTATGCGGTCCCGATTCTCAGGGAGCACGGGTACACAGAATTCGTCCGTGGCAAGGTATACAAGCCCGGCGACAAGTTCTACATGGTCAACCGCGGGAAGAACATACTGATGTGCACCAAAGGCAAGAGGCCGGTCGCAGACGGCATCCGCGTCTCTGTCGCCCATCTGGACAGCCCCAGGCTGGATTTCAAGCCCCATCCTCTGTTCGAGGACGCGGACATGGCGTATTTCAAGACCCATTATTACGGCGGCATCAAGAAATACCAGTGGACCACCGTCCCGCTCTCCATCCGCGGGAAAGTCGTGAAGAAAGACGGGACATCCGTCGACATCAGGATCGGAGAGGAGGAGGACGAGCCCTCGTTCTGCATAACCGATCTTCTGGTCCATCTCGCCCAGAACCAGATGGCCAAGACCGCCTCCAAGGTCGTAGAAGGCGAGCAGCTCAACGTTCTGATCGGATCCTGGCCTTATCAGGACGAAAAGGTGCAGAAGAAGGTCAAGCTCGCCATAATGTCCATACTCAACGAGAAATACGGCATCACCGAGGCCGATTTCGAATCCGCGGAGCTCTGCGCGGTGCCCGCGTTCAAAGCCAGGGACCTCGGGTTCGACAGATCGATGGTCGCCGGATACGGGCAGGACGACAGCTCCTGCGCTTACGCCGAGTTCATGGCCGAGATCGACACCAAAGAGCCGGAATTCACCACGCTCACCATATTCGCCGACAAGGAAGAGACCGGATCCGACGGGGTCACCGGGATGAGATCCTATTTCTTCAGGGATTTCGTCGAGGATCTGGCCCAGGCCGAGGGCGTCGAGGTCAGGCATGTCCTCCGCAATTCGATATGCCTGTCTGCGGATGTCGGATCCGCTTACGATCCCGCGTTCGGCGACGTGTACGAGACCAACAACTGCGCCTATCTCAACTACGGCCCGATACTGTCCAAATACGACGGATCCAGAGGCAAATACAGCACGAATGATGCTTCCGCGGAGATGGTCGGATACATGCTGGACATCTTCAGGGAGAACGGCATCGTCTGGCAGATGGGCGAGCTGGGGAAGATCGACATAGGCGGCGGCGGGACCATCGCCTCGGAGATCTCCGTCCACAACATCGATACCATCGACATCGGTGTCCCGGTGCTTTCTATGCACGCTCCCGTCGAGGTGACCGCCAAGGTCGACGTCTACATGCTGTATAAGGCGATATATGCCGTGTACAACAGCCCCAAAAAGAAGGATATCTGATGAAACAGCCGTCTCCGGACGGCATCCTTCATTTTTTGCCGACGTAAATCACGCGGTCGGAATCTTCGCGGTACGGGGAGAATCTGTCCGAGTAAACCTTGAACTCCCTCAGCCCGGCGTCCTCCATCATCTCCCTTATCTCGGATGCCGAGTAGAATCTGATCTCGTATCCCGTCGGGTCCGAGGGATCGGCGGTGTTGGCGTGGACGGCGCATCTCCTTTCCGGGTCCCAGGCCATGTTCTGAACCATCTCTTCGTCCATCACTCTGGACGTCCCCAGCATGTTCTCCGTCTCGATTATGAGGATCCCGTCTTCTTCCAGCAGCCCGGCGAACTTCCCGATCAGGGCGCGGTTCTCCCCGTCGCTGAAATAGCCGAAGCTGGTGTACCAGTTCAGGACGCATCCGAATCTTTTTCCCGATGAGAAATCCCTCATGTCGCTGCAGAAGAAATCGCATCTTCCGCATCTGCTTCTGGCGGCGGCGATGAAGAACGGGTTGGCGTCCGTGCCGGTGACATCGAATCCTGCTTTCGAAAGGCCGGCGGATATGCTACCGACCCCGCACGGGATGTCGAGAACGGAATCGCATCTGCCCTTCAGGAAGGAGATCAGGCTTTTTATGTCGGCTTTTATGTGATCCCTGTCCGGGAACCACTCCGATTCGTTCGCGCATCTGTAATTCTCGCCTATCGGGGCTCTTATGCGCGGAGGATTCATCGGCGACATGTAAGTCAAAAAGGAGATGAGTGCAACCGCCGGGATTCGAACCCGGGCAATGAGCTTGGAAGGCTCAGATCCTAACCAGCTAGATCACAGTTGCCTCTGAGTTCCCGACTGCTGATGCTGTATTTAAGAATATTGTATAGGTTCCGGGTGCTGGCATGCCTTCCTGCACTCCGAGACGATTCTTTCCGGGTCTTCCGCCGCCATCAGCCCGGACATGAGGCAGGCGCCCGACGCTCCGCTTCCGCTGACCGCGCGGATGTTTCCCGGTCCGATGCCTCCGATAGCCCATACGGGGATTTCCAGTTCGGAGGCCAGACGCGCGACGGTTCCGAGTCCCATAGCCGCTTTGCCGGGTTTGCAGGTCGTTTCGAATACGTTGCCGTATACGACGGCATATGCGCCCATTTCGGACGCTTTTATCCCTTCATCATAGGAATGGACGGAGACTATGGTCCTGGGCGCCGCCGGGATCTCATCCGGGACGGAACGGAAGGGCATCCAGACGGCTTCTATCCCAAGCTCCTCGGCAATCCTGGGATCCCCGTCGACGCAGAATCCTGTTCCGAATCCGCCGCATATTTCCGCCAGACTCCCGGCCAGATCCAGGGATTCGGCGTACGGGAGGTCTTTCTCGCGCATGACGATCATATCCGCTCCGGCGGAGCATATCAGGCGCGCCTGCTCCAGAATCGGCCTGGCGCAGCGTTTCCGGTCGGTAACGGCGATTATGTCCATCGGTCCGATCTCACGTAGTCATTGAAAACCGGCTGCAGCCCCTCTTTCACCAGGGCTTCTCTGACCTCGGCCACGCCGCGGGTGTCCGACAGCTCGAACTGGCCGTCGCCTTTGTTCTTCACGTCGCTGTGGCCGCCTATCTCGACGGACGAGCCGGCCGAGATCTTCGTGGCGCAGATGCCGACGATGCCGTCCCTGAATCTGGGGGATTCCCTCGTAGAGATGGTCTCCGAGGCGAACGGCATGAAGAGCCTGTAAGCCATGGCAACCTGGAGGAGGTTGCTCTCCGACACTTTCACGTCGTCGCTTCTGTGGGAGCTGGTGGGTCTGAGCCTCGGCAGGGAGAACGCGATCTCCGCATGGGGATACTTCCTCTGCAGAAGGTAGGCATGCATCCCGCAGCAATAGGCGTCTTTCCTCCAGTCGTCCCTTAGTCCAAGAAGGGCGGCGAATCCCACGCCTCTCATGCCGCCTCTGATGGCCCTCTCCTGGGCGTTGAATCTGTAGGACATAACCCTCTTCGGGCCTCCGAGATGGAATTTCGCATAGGTTTCCGGGTCGTACGTCTCCTGGAATACGGTCACGTAATCCGCTCCGCATTCATGCAGATGCCTGTAGTCCTCGGTATTTGCCGGATAGATCTCGAGCCCGACGCTTGAGAAGCGTTCCGCGGCTTTCCGGACGCACATCCCTATGTATTCCATGTCCGAGAATCTTCTCGATTCCCCCGTGAGCAGCAATATGTCCGTCAGGCCGGTGGATGCGATGCTGTCCATCTCTTTCTCCACCTCAGCCTCGGTGAGGCGGGCCCTCGCGATGTCGTTACCGGCGTTGAACCCGCAGTACTGGCAGCGGTTCTCGCAGTGGTTGGAGGCGTACAGCGGCGTGAACATGGTCACTGCGTTCCCGAAATGGTCCCTGGTAGCTTTCCTGGCTTTCTTCGCTATGTCTTCCAGGAACGGCTCCGCCGCGGGCGAGAGAAGGGCGGCGAAGTCGGCGGGGCCCAGCCTTTCCCTGTCCAGAGCCTTCCGCACGTCCGCCTCCGAGAAAGACCGGAAGTCGCAGGCCCTGCCGGCTTCCAGAACCTTATCCAGGATGTCGGTGCCTATGTTCTCCATATGGGGATAGTAATCGCATGCGTCCGTCGGCGCTCTGAACGCCATCTCGCTCACCCAGGAATCCGGTGAGAGGCGACGACGCTTCCCCTCTGTCCTCGAGCACCCTCCCCAGACCGGCGAGATATGCGGCTCTCCCGGCTTCGATGGCCATCCTGAACGCGGAAGCCATCGCCGGGACATCCGCCGCGGTAGCTATCGCGGTGTTGGCCATGACGGCTCCGCAGCCCATCTCCATGGCTTCGCAGGCCTGGGAGGGACGGCCTATGCCGGCATCGACTATTATCGGAAGGTCGATCTCTTCCACCATCATTCTGATGAAGTCCCTGGTAAGAAGCCCTCTGTTGCTTCCTATGGGCGCCGCCAGAGGCATTATGGCCGCCGCTCCGGCATCCGCCATGTCCCTGGCCGCCGTGAGGTCCGGCATCATGTAAGGCAGCGGCGTGAAACCGTCGTCCGCCAGAAGCCTCACTGCTTTCACCGTCTCCGCGTTGTCCGGAAGGAGATATCTCGTGTCGCGGACGATCTCTATCTTGATCATGTCCCCGCACCCGAGCTCTCTGGCCAGCCGGGCTATCGTCAGTGCTTCCTCCGCATTCCTGGCCCCGGAGGTGTTCGGGAGAAGCGTCACCCCTTTCGGCATGTAGTCGAGGACGTTCTCCTGGCCGCCTCTGTTGACCCTGCGCACCGCGAGGGTGGCTATCTCCACATTCCCGCTGCGGATGACTTTGTCGGTAATGTCGAGGGAGAATTTCCCGGAGCCGAGGATGAACCTCGATCTGAAACGCTTCTTTCCGATAATTAGGTCGTCAGACATTTTTGCCGCTTCCTGTGAGTATCTGAATCGCTTTGTTTGCCATGAGGCCGGCGCATATGCAGACCCTGGGGGCGCACAGGCCGGAATCCATCCCGCTGACGCCGTCGCCGCAGACATACGCGTTCTCGGCGATCTTTCTCGTGGACATCAGCGACGGGTCCGATATCCCGCCCATGCCGTTCCCGCATATGATAGGTTTGCCGGGCATATCCGACAGGACCGCCTCCAGAATCATCGATTTGGCTTCCGGGGAGTCGAAAGCCTCGAAGATGATGTCGCATCCGGAGAATATTTCCTTGATATTGCTCCGATCGAGGACGACATCGTATGTTTCGACCGTTATTCCGGGGTCTATGGAGAGGATCGCCTCTTTCAGCGCCTCGGCTTTGGGTTTCCCGATGTCGTCCAGATCGTAGCGCTGGCGGTTGAGGTTGCCGATCTCCACGCGGTCGAAATCGGCCAGCACGAGCCTTCCTATGCCCGAGCGGGCCATCATAACCGCGATGTTGGATCCCAGGCCTCCGCATCCCGCGATCCCGGCGCCGGATCTGCGCAGAGCTTCGAAGACGCCCGGAGGGCTCCTGGCCGATATGTCTTCGGATATTCCCATTCATCCGCCGCCTACGAAGCTGACTATCTCCATGCTGTCGCCGTCGCTCAGAGTGACGGATCCGAATTCGGCGCGGGGGACCACCTTTCCGTTGAGCAGGACGGCCGACTTCGACGCGTCATATCCGCGGCCGTCCAGATATTCTTTCACGGTCATTCCCCCGGCGATGCTCTCGTTCTCCCCGTTGACTTTCATGGCATCTGGCCATCGTCGTTTTCGGCATAAGCATTCCTGTGCGGATGAAGCGGAACAGATAATAATGAGTGCAACCGCCGGGATTCGAACCCGGGCAATGAGCTTGGAAGGCTCAGATCCTAACCAGCTAGATCACAGTTGCCTCGGAGCCTTGTATTTCGGGTCTCTATATAACGGTATTGCCTCGGTAATCCCTCATCTCGGATTTCATGAACTCTCTGAGGAGGCAGGTCGCGTAGTTGCCTTTCGGCAGCGAGAACGACAGGGTGTAGCTGTCCTCGCCGACCGAGCTTTTCAGATCCTTCATCGGGCACAGAATCTCCCTTCTGGCGCCTTTGGAGCTGCATCTCGGCAGCTCGGGGATGTTGAAGTCTTCCTGGGAGAGCTTCTGCTCCCCTATGACCTTCCTTTCGATCTCACCCATCTCCCCTTCGCTGAGGATGCTGTCCTGGCCGAACAGCGTGATGGTGACGAAAGCCCTTCCGACGCGGACCTGCCTGGCGACGAGGTCGATGTTCTTCTGCGTCGTGAGGATCGGGTTCTCGTGCTGGGGTATGCCGTTGGAGTCCAGAGGGATTATTATGTCGCCTTCGGCAGGCATGTTAAGCGGCAGCCCCGATTCCATCCTTCTGCTGAGCATCTCATTGAACAGGCAGGACTGATAGGCATGCACGAACATCATCTGGAGGTTGGTGGGCAGAATCTCTATCGCTCCGGTCCAGTCGCCGGGATTCTCCGCCAGATGGCCGGCCATCATCCTTTCGAAGGACATGTTCTCCGGCATCTCCCTCATCATTGCGCCCCAGTCGTCCCTGCCTTCGAAGCTTTTTCTTCTCTCTCCGATCTCGGGGTCCTCTTCAGGGGTGGTGAAAGACACGTAGGTTCTGACTGCCCCTTCGAAATCGCCGCGGACCAGCCTCTCGCCTACGAGATGGGTCACCGGCCTCACCGACCCGAACCTCTGCACCCCGAAATAATTCGGGAATCCGCCGGTCTTCTTGATCGTCGCGACGTCTGAGGAAATGATGCTTTCCGCCTCGTCCATCGGCACGGAGCAGTCCCTGACGGTGATCTCGAAGGAGTTCCCGATGAGGTCGCCTATCTGTATCCCGCGGGCGCCCCTGTATGCGCCGCTTATCCCGACGTCTTTGAGGTCGACTTTCCCGAGGTCCGGATTCCCGTAGAAAGACATCAGCTGGGTCGTCACGGCCCTTTTGTCTTTGGTCCCGGCGAACCCTATCCTTTCCCGGGATATCCCCATGGAGCGGGAGAGCATCCTCACCAGCCTGTTGGTCTCCCAGTTGCGGGTGGTGACGGTCGCTATGGTGTATTTCCCGTCCTCCTTCTGTCTGGGGGGATCCGAGATCTCCCTCACCACGAAGTCTTCAGGCACCGTCTTCAGATGCCCGCCGGTCCCGTCGGTGTCGCAGAGGTAGCATCTCATCCCGATGCCGGCCTCTGCTGTGCGGCATTCTCTGTAGCCCATGTCAGAGCCTGAAATAATCGGCGATCGCGAGGGACGCTTTCTTGATGGCTTCCAGGGCGCTCCCTTTCTTGACCTGGACGAAGAGAGTCCTGTCCTCGAGCTCCGGATGCTTGTCCACATACCTCACCATCTCGACGTTGGAGTCGTCGTAAAGCGTCTTGATAAGAGGGGTTATAAGGGTCACGTTGGCATCCTTGAATCCGATGACGGCGGTTTCGCCGGTGTCCTCGATGAGGTAGGTCTGCATGGGTTCGCCTATACTCTGCCTATAAATAACGTTTCGGTAGCGCCTATTTCTTACAATTAAGAGGGAATATGCCGTTTTCGTTACGGTTATGTCTTTCCTCCGCTTTATGGTGCCATCATGAATGCCGTGTCCCATCCGCGCATAGCACCGGGGAAGGTGGAGGAGAGGAAATACCAGACCGCCATGGTCAACGGCTGCATCGGGTGCAACACCCTGGTGATCCTCCCTACCGGCCTCGGGAAGACCGTGGTCGCGCTCAGGGTCGCCGCGGAGTTTCTCTCCAGAGGCAAGGTCCTGATCCTGGCGCCCACGAAGCCGCTGGCGGACCAGCACAGCAGGTTCTTTTCGGAGTCGCTGGTGGACACTTCCGTCGCCGTAATGACGGGCACCATGAAACCGGAAAAAAGGGCGGAGACGGTATCGTCCTCGGACGTCATAATAAGCACGCCGCAGTGCGTAGCCAACGATCTCGAGTCAGGGAAATATAATCTGGACGCTTTCTCGCTCGTAATCTATGACGAAGCCCACCGCGGGGTAGGAAATTATTCGTATGTGACCGTGGCCGGCCACTGCTGGAGCGGGATGCGCTCCGTAGGCATGACGGCATCGCCCGGAAGCGATTATGAGAAGATCAAGGAGGTCTGCGGGAACCTCGATCTCAGGAGGATAGACATCAGGTCGGACGACGATCCGGACGTGTCCCCGTACGTCTACGACACATACATAAACAGGATAGAGGTCAACCTCCCGCCGGATCTGGTCAGGATTTCGAGCATACTCAGGTCAATGCTCGATACGCACGCGGATTCCCTGGCGTCCCTCGGGCTCATGGACCGCGGATGGCCGGCGTCCACCAAGCATATGCTTATGATAGGCGCCGGGCTCCAGAAGAGGGCGGCCAACGGCGAGAGAAGCATGACCGTGTTCAGAGGGCTCTCCCTTCAGGCGGTCTGCATCAAGCTTCTGCATGCGATCTCCCTTGTTGAGACCCAGGGCATGACCGCCCTCAGGATTTATCTGGATAAGCTGGTGACCGAATCCTGCCAGGAGAAGGGCGGGAAGGCAGCTAAGACTATAGTGAACGACAGCAGGTTCAAAGAAGTCGTGAGGATCTCCCAGAACACCAACGCGGAGCATCCGAAGATTTCGAAGGCAATGTCTCTGGTGAGCATGATAATGGCGGACAATCCCGGCAGCAAGGTCCTCGTATTCTCCCAGTACAGGGATACCTGCGATCTTCTGGTTTCTAAGCTGTCCCAGATACCCGGGGCCAGAGTGGGGAAGCTGGTGGGGCAGGCCAACGGGGGCCTGAAGCAGAAGGAGCAGATAGATCTCCTGACGAAGTTCCGCTCCGGCGAATTCAACGTCGTCGTCTCCACGTCCGTCGGCGAGGAAGGTTTGGACGTGTCCAGCACGAACGCGGTCATATTCTATGAGCCGGTGCCGTCCGAGATCAGGACCATCCAGAGGCGCGGACGCACAGGCAGGAAGAACGACGGGGAAGTGTACGTCCTGATAGCCAGAGGCACCATGGACGAGGTCTCCGACAGGAGCAGCAAAAGGAAGGAGGACGACATGCGCGGCAGGCTGGAGAAGCTCAGCGAAGAGCTCAGCAGATCATCTCCCCATTCGTCGCGCAGGAAGCAGTCCGGGATAGATGACTTCCGAGATGGGATTGGTAAGACTATAGTATAATTCTATGTTGCACTATAGTATCACCAGACAGAGCACCGGGGACCATACGACTTCCGGTGCCTGGGAGTACCTGCGATGAAGGCTCCGTGAAACGTTAATAGGGCTCCGCCATACTGTCAGCCATGCTCTACTCCGATCTCGCTTCAACCTTCGACAGGCTCGAATCCACGGGCAGCCGCCTCGAGATGGCTTCCATTCTGGCGGAATTCTTCCGTGGGGCGGACAAAAGCGAGCTTCGGGACATAGTGTATCTGTGCCAGGGCAAACTCCACCCTGATTTTTACCCGTCAGTCCTGGGGATGTCGGATAAGCTGGTGCTCAAGGCGATAGTCGAGGCGACATTCGCGGATGAGAAGAAGGCGGAGCAGCTGCTGATCAAGAGCGGGGATCCCGGCGAGGTCGTGGTCACGCTCATGGGGAAGAAAAAGCAGACAAACCTTTTCGCTTTCGATGCTGCCCCTGAGAAAGGCGAGCTTTCGGTGGGAGACGTGGTGAAGTCTCTCGGGCAGATCGAGAAAGCCAGCGGGAAGAGGTCCCAGGACAAGAAAATCGAGATTTTCAAAGGACTGATAACCAAATCCACTCCGAACGAAGCCAAATATCTGTCCAGGATGGTCACCGGGAGGATGAGGGTCGGGGCCGGCGATATGACCATCCTCGATGCTCTGGCAGAGGCTTTCGCCACCAAGGAGGAGCGCCCGGAAATCGAAAGGGCGTTCAACGTCACCTGCGACATAGGCCTGGTGGCCCAGACGATAGCCGAAGGCGGCATGGACTCCATAAGGGAAATAGGAGTCAGAGTCGGAAGCCCGGTCAAGGTCATGCTGGCCGAGCGCCTGCCGTCCGTTTCCGAGCTCGTGGAGAAGATGGGCGGGAAGTGCGCCATGGAATACAAGTACGACGGAATCAGGGTCCAGGCCCATATCAGCAGGGACGGGAATGTCAAGCTGTTCTCGCGCAGGCTGGAGGACCTCACCCCGAATTTCCCGGACATCGCCCAGTCGCTGAGGACCCGCTGCAATTTCGCCGAGGCCATAATTGAGGGCGAATGCGTCGCCATACACCCGGAAACCGGTTTCATGCTTCCGTTCCAGACCGTCACCCACAGGAGGAAGAAGCACGGGATGGACGAGGCCGTGCGCGACGTCCCGGTACGGATATTCATGTTCGACATCCTGTACGCCGACGGGAACGACATGACGTCGCTGCCGTATCCGGAGCGCAGGAAGGCTCTCGAAAGCGGTTTCTCGCTGGGCGGGATGGTCCAGATGACAACCATGAAGATCGTGGAGAGCCCGGAAGACGGCGAAAGGTTCTTCGCTTCGGCGGTGTCCGCGAGATGCGAGGGCATCATGGCCAAATCCCTGGCCCCGGAATCCGTATACAGGGCGGGCTCCAGAGGGTTCCTATGGATCAAATACAAGAAGGATTACCAGCAGGCGCTCACCGATTCCTTCGATCTCGTCGTCGTGGGGGCGTTCTACGGCATGGGAAAGAGGGCAGGGAAATACGGCGCCCTGCTGATGGCGGCCTTCGATCCGGAGGAAGGCCTGTTCGAGACCGTCTGCAAGCTCGGGACCGGGTTCGACGACGAGTTCCTGGACGGCATGGCCGGGCTTCTGGGCGACGATATATCCGAGACGATGCCGAGGTCCGTGGACGCCGAGATGGTCCCGGACGTCTGGTTCGAGCCCACCGTGGTTCTGGAGGTCGTCGCGGCGGAGATCACGCTCAGCCCCATCCACACGGCCGCGAGGGACCTGATCAAGGAAGGATCCGGCTTGGGGATAAGGTTCCCCAGGTTCACGGGGCGCGTCAGGGACGACAAAGCTCCGGAGCAGGCCACCACCGTCGACGAGATAGTCCGGATGTACGGGATGCAGTCCCACGATTCCGACGGGCTCTCATCGGAAGGCGGGAATGCCAGAGAAGAATGACCCGACTCTCAGTTATATATGGCGCAGGCGATAACCGATTTCCGATACTATGAGCGAGACCGCCATCATAAATGCCGGCGTATGCGGCAAGACGACCAGGGTCACGGCCATCCCCTCGGACGACATGATGACCATCACGGTCAGAATCGAAAGCGACTGCCCCATGGTCTCCAAGTCTCCGGTGATCGAGAACATATCGTGCTATGAGGAGGTCGGCAAACCCTTTGGAGAATCCGCGGTATACCGGTGGGCGGAGGAGAACATCCGCCATACGGCCTGCCCAGTGCCTTGCGGCATAGTAAAATGCGTAGAGGCGGCAGCCGGACTGGCCCTCAAAAAGCCTGTCACCATCGAGTGGGAATGATCTTCTGAGAAGATGGGGGACACATCCCCCGTTTTCAGAACAGTCTTGCAGCGGGTTTTTGTTTTTCGTCTTCCGGACAGTCCGAGGGCATAACGGCATTTTTGCGTGTAGGGAAAACGCCTGCCATACTGGATCCAGGCGACGTTCAGAATTCAGGGAAGATAAAATAAGGGGGCCTTCCGGCCCTTGAGAATCAGTGGCATCCGCCGCCGCAGGACGCGCATCCGTTGAAGTTGGGGTCGCGGATTCTGAGGCCGGTACCGAAGTTGGGGTCGTCGATGAATTCGATGATGCATTTGTCGAGCTCCTCGGCGGTCGCGTCGTCGTAGTACATGTCGAATCCCTGGGCGCTTTTGTCTACTTTCTCGCCCTCGTTCGCCTCTTTCTGGAAGCTCATCCCGAATTGAGGTCCAGAGCAGGCCATTCCAGCGAGGTAGATTTTGATGCCGTACCCTACTTTGCTGTTCTTCTCGAGAAGGTCATTGATGAACTTCTCCGCATCAGACGTTATTTGGACCATAGCTATCGGGCTCTCGACTGTTGCGGTATTATTTAACATTGCGCAAATAACCCTCGTCAGTGTCGATGCCGAACAGTTCGGCGTATCTTCTCAGCGCATAGGATTGGGCGCGGTTCATGGCGACATGGCAGCCGATCGTCACCGCTTCCAGTATCTCGTCTTTGGTCGCGCCGGCATCTTGGGCATGTCTCATGTGCACTCCGATGCAGTATTCTCCGCAGTTCGCGGCGGCGGCGGACACGGCGCAGAGGTACTTCGTTTTGTCGTCCAATTCGTTTTTTCCCTCGAAAACCGCTTTGTTCAGATTGCTTTGGGCGATGAAAATGTCCGGGCGGGTCTGCATCACCTGATTGACGACAGGTATGAACCCGTATTCGCGTTTTATCGCTTCCAGTATCTTGTCTGCTATCTCTCTTTCTCTGGGATCCTCTTCCATGGGATGCCATTTCTCTGCGCGTTGATAATTGTTGAGGGCCCGCCGAAATCCTATGCGTTTGTCAAAGTCTGCGATTGTGCGTTTTTCGCCCGAGCCAAAGTAAGCAGGTTACTACATAAGGCGGGACTTATGAAATGGTAAGAATAATGCGTACAATCGAATATAAATACATAAACTGATACGAATTTCATGGGATATTTCTGTGATTCTAAAGAGATGAGAGCCTGGCGCTTGATCGCTGCCGCCGTGATTATCATGGCAGCAGCGGCATTCACCATGGTCTCGCAGTCAGACGGCTCAGACGGGGCTCAATCCGGCAAATGCGGGGACGATCTCACGTGGGAACTCGACGACGATGGGAATCTGACAATCTCCGGCAGCGGCGGCATGTATGACTTTGGATATGGTAAAGTGCCTTGGTGGAACACCCGGATAATATCAGTCAGCTTCGAAGGCTCGGTGACGAGTATAGGCAGTTACGCATTCCGTATGTGTGAATTCTTTTCCGTCACCATCCCGGACTCGGTCACATCCATCGGGGTGTATGCATTCTATGAATGCTTTATATTGACAGCCGTAGACATACCTGACTCGGTCACATCCATCGGGGGGTATGCATTCTATGGTTGCACCAGATTGACAGCCGTAGACATACCTGACTCGGTCACATCCATCGGGGCGTATGCATTCTATGGTTGCTCCTCTCTGGCCTCCGTGAGCATCTCTGATTCGGTCAAGAGCATCGGGCCGTACGCATTCTACTTTTGCTATTCTTTGACATCCGTAAACTTACCTTTTTCGATTACGTACATAGGGGAAGATGCGTTCAGCAGTATCAGATTCCTGGACGTTGACGGGATCGATCTTCCTCATACGGCGAAAAGTCTCAGGGGTTACACCTATGAGGGCTCCGCAAGAGTGCTAAAGCGCGTGGCTTCTGATTACACATTCGTTACTGACGGGCTCCAGTTTAAATTGGAACAGCCAGGCGCCGAGGTCGTAACACTGGTCGGCCATTCAGAGCCGTTGGAGAACCTTGCGGTCCCGGTTTCGGTATTTTATGAAGGAAAGGATTATCAGGTCTCCGGCATAGGCCCTAAAGCTTTTTACGGTCTCTCAGAGCTGGTATCCGCCGATTTGGGCGGCATTTCTGAGATAGGGATGAAGGCTTTCGCCCGCTGCGCTTCGCTGGAAACCGTCAGCTTTGGCGGTTCCCTGAGGGAGATAGGGGCGTACGCTTTCTTCGGATGCGGTTCCCTTGCCTCCGTTAATATCCCGGATTCGGCAGCGTCCATAGGGAAGAGCGCGTTCAGCGGATGCACTGCGCTGACCAGCGTGGTTATCCCGGACTCAGTGATCTCCATCGGGGAGAACGCGTTCTACGGGCTCAGGTTCTTGGACGAGATGGGCAACGCGCTCGACTTCTCTGCTGATTGTATGAGCGGATACGCGTACGAGGGGAGTTGCCGCGTGCTCCAGCGCGTGGCGGGCGGCATCACGTTCGTATCCGGCGGGTTGGTGTTCAAGCTGGACTGGTCCGGAGACGAGGACGCGACTCTCGTCGGTTTCTCCGAGCCCGCCTCGCATCTGGCGGTTCCGGCTTCTGTAACATACGGAGGTAAGTATTATCCAGTCTATGACATCGGCCCTAAGGCTTTCTATGGTGTCGGAGAGCTGGTCTCCGCCGATTTGGGGAGCGTAACCGAGATAGGCATGAAGGCTTTCGCCCGCTGCGCCGCGCTGGAGACCGTCGACTTCGGGGGTTCCCTGAGGTCAGTGGGAGGGTACGCTTTCTATGCATGCGATTCCCTGGATTCCGTCATCATCCCGGATTCCGCGGTGTCCATAGGCAGGTGCGCGTTCCCGCTGTGCCCGTCTCTCACGGAAGTCGTCATCCCCGATTCTGTGGAGACCGTCGGCGACCGCGCGTTCTGGCTGTGCACATCCCTTTCCCGCGTAGCCATAGGAAGCTCCGTAAGTTCCATCGGCGACCAGGCATTCTACGGGATCAAATTCTGCGACGAAAGCGGAAAGATGCTGCCGGTGACCGCAGAGGCCCTAGCCGGCTATCTGTATGTAGGGTACGTGTGGCTGTACCGTTCTGCTGCTTGATTGGCAGCAATCTGATACCTATCAAAACGCTGGGCCCTGTAAAAGGGCCCCCCAGTCTTTCTATATCATTCAGTTCGTCCGCTGCTCAATCATTCCTGCTGAGCCACAGTCGGAATGCCGGTTGGCGGTTTTCAGACAGCCGTGCGCCTTTAATTTGGCATGTCCTATCACGGATTCCGTTTCGGGTTCTCCCGTACAATCGGCATCCCCGGGACATATGCAGCGTTACCGCACGCCCAGCAGTTAAGAACGGTTCTGAGGACTCATGTCATGCGGCAGGTCCGCAGGATGTTAGCATGGCATTCGCAGATGAATTGGGATATGATATTTCGGTGATCTATTCCGAGGTCGGGAAAAAGTATGGGTACGAAACTGTCACGGCAGAGTTTGCCGAGTTCGAAGAGCTGAAGCTGAAATGGGTCAGGCACGGCGGTTGGGCGCGGTTTTTCGTCAGCGATTATCTGGGCGACGCACCCAAGGAAGTCGCCGAATCCATCGCGGAGACCCTTATGAGGAAGATCTTTTCTGCGGAAGGCTCCGATTATTCCGGGGAGGTCTGCGATTGGCTCACATCCGACGGCTTCGTAGAAAGGAACCAGCCGATTTATATCTCAAGGAAAGACGGCATGGTGCCGCCGGAAGAGGGAAAGCACAAAGATCTCCGCGCATCGTACGGAAGGCTGGTATCGTCCGGTTTTCTGGACGAGGATCGGAGGGTGTTCTTAGGATGGGACCACGGCTACGGGGAGCCGGGTGCCGGCCGCTCAAGCGTCCTGATGAAAGTCGTCGGCGCATCTCCGAAACTGGATTCCGACGAGATCTCCGACGAAGCGTTCGATTACGCCGTATATTCGCTGCTTCTCCGTGTGTCCATCGGGTTCGTCCCATGCAGAAGAAGGGAGAACAGGGAATTCGAGGAGAAGCTGTCCCAATATCCGCGCAGAGACGAGCTCTCCGAGGAGCTGGCCAGAATAGGAGTGACCGTCTGAGGTGTCCCCCGAGCGCTAACACGCCGCATCACGGTCCGGCGATGACGCCGGCCTCCGGGCACTGACTTACGCCGGGGGTATGTGTCGGACCCAACGTTGGCCTCCGGTCATCGCTGCGGCGACGCGCCGCCAACTCCCGCAGGAGCCCCAATAATGGGATATGGGCCGCTGTGCGCCGTCCCGTGCACATGGCGCTCACTGATCGCGCCCCTTCGCCGGACCGGCAAAGCACCCATGCTCTGCGCGTAGATAAAACCGACCGAACGGCATGCGCGAGGCGGTTTCCGTGGAAAACTGTACGAATAGCAGTAAGTTTATTGTCGAACATCTGCTGAATCAGTAGAATATTCTTCGATTTCGAAATGTTTTCGTACCTATGTCTACGAATAACTGCAACATATGGGCCTAACTTCACAAAGGTTTATCAAATGATTGGGGATACGGTCTTCCATGAAGTCATTGCTGGCTCCAACATCTGTCGCGATCATCGGGGCATCCAACGACGAGACTAAACTCGGCGGGATGCTCGTCAAAAACATGATAAATGCGGGTTTCAAGGGAAAACTCTACCCGGTCAACCCCAAAGGCGGAGAGATACAGGGCTACAAAGCTTATAAGAGCGTAACTGAAATCGGCGAGCCCGTCGATCTCGCGGTCATCGCCGTCAAGGCCGCATTCGTCCCGGGAGAGATGGCCAACCTCGGAAAAGCCGGAATCAAATATGCGACCATCCTGACCGCAGGCTTCAAAGAGGACAGCCCGGAAGGAGCAGAGCTGGAGAAGCAGCTCAAAGAGGAAGCGAAAAAGAACGGGGTCAGATTCTTCGGTCCGAACTGCTTCGGAAACATGAATCCTGGGGCGGGCGTCAACGCCACGTTCGCGCACCTTCTCCCCAAGCCCGGGAACATCACGATCTTCTCCCAATCCGGCGCCGTCGGTTCGTCCATCATCGACTGGGCATACCGCAACCAGATCGGCTTCGCCAATTTCATCACGTTCGGCAACAAGGCCGACATCGACGAGGCAGACCTCATCGACCAGATCTCGGCCGATCCCAACACCAAGGTCATAGGCATGTACTGCGAAGGCATCTCCAACGGCGAGAAGTTCGTCAGAGCCATCGAGAACATGCCGGTCAAGAAGCCCATCGTGATATTCAAGTCCGGAAGGACCCAGGCCGGATCCGCCGCCGCTTCGTCCCACACCGGGTCCCTCGCAGGATCCGATGCGGTCAACAACGTGGTGTTCAACAAGCTCAACATCCACAGGGCATTGGATCTGGACGAGATGTTCGATGTGCTGAAGGTGTTCAGCAGCTGCAGCCCCATGAAGAAGGACGGCATCGGGATAATCACCAACGCCGGGGGCCTGGGGGTCATGTCCGCCGACGCTACCTTCGAGGCGCCCTACATCCATGCCGTCAAGTTCTCCGACGAGACAATCAAAGAGATCAGGGAGAGGGTGCCCAGTGTCGCCGGAGTCACCAATCCCATCGACGTCCGCGGTGACGCCAAGCCCGAGTACTTCAGGGAGGTCATCAGGGTTCTCTATAAGGATCCGCAGGTCGGAGGGCTGGTCATCATGGGATCGCCTCTTGATACCGCCGATCTGGAATCCGTCGCCAAGATTCTCGTCGAGATGAAGGACGAGATTCCGGTCCCTGCGGTGGTTTGCTTCGCCGGAGGATACAAGTGCGACCGCGCCAACGAGATTCTCAGGAGCGGAGGGTTCCCCTGCTTCGACACCCCAGACAGGGCCGTCAGAGCCCTCAACGCCCTCAGGAAATACACCATCCGCTCGGAGATCCCCCGCGATCCCCTCAAGGTCCCGGCAGTCTCCGGAAGGGCCCAGACCGAAGCCATCATCAGGAAGGCCAGGTCGGAAGGCAGGAACTCCCTCACCGAATCCGAGGGCAAACAGATCTTCACCGCCTACGGAGTGCCGATTCCCGGGGAAGGGACGGCCAACAGCGCTGAGGAAGCCGCCAAGGAATGCGACAGGATAGGCTATCCCGTCGTCATGAAGGTGGTCTCGCCCGACATCAAGCACAAGACCGATGTGGGAGGGGTCGTCGTCGGAGTCAAGGATTCCGCTGCCGCCAAGGAAGCATACACGAAGATCCTGGATTCCTGCAGGAAGAACGTTCCGAACGCGAGGATCGACGGCGTTTCGATCCAGCAGATGGTCTCCGGCCAGGAAGTCATCCTGTCCATGATCCGCGATTCCCAGTTCGGGCCCGTGGTTTCCTTCGGCCTCGGCGGAATATATGTGGAGATCCTCAGGGAGATATCCCAGGCCCACGTCCCCATGACGGAGCAGCAGCTCGACGAGATGATCACCACCACCAAGGCATACAAGCTTCTCTCCGGAGCCAGAGGGCTTCCCCCGGCAGACATCGACGCGATGAAGGATGCCATCAGGAGGATCGTCCTCATAGCACAGGAGAACCCCGAGATCCACGAGCTGGAGATCAACCCCGTCATCGTCGGACTCAAGGGCAAGGGATGCTGGGCCGTGGACGCCCTCGTGACCCTCTTCAAAGAATGATTTTTCCGGGAGGGTTTTCCCTCCCTTTTTCCCGCGTTCTCCGCATCGATCCGACGGAACGGGTTTAATAGCCGCTGGCGATGGAGGGCCATGACATCCGAACTCGTATTCGTCGGGCTGGGCCTCAGCGGCACCGACGGAATGACCGTCAAGGCTCTCAACGCCCTCAAGGAATGCGACATCATCTACGCCGAATTCTATACGTCCACGCTGATAGGGACTTCCCCCGAGGATCTCGAAAAGGCCGTCGGGAAGAAGGTCAACGTCCTGTACAGGGCGCAGGTGGAGGAAGGCGAGGACATCATCAGGGATGCCATGAGCCACAGGGTAGCCTTCGTGACCGCCGGCGACACCATGCTGGCAACCACCCACGTGGATCTGAGGATTCAGGCCGCAGAAGCCGGGATCCCCGTGAGGATGTTCCATGGAGTTTCCATATTCTCCGGATGCCCCACATCGCTGGGCCTCCAGCCCTACAAATTCGGGAGGGCGGTCACCCTTCCTTTCTTGGAGAGGAATTACCACCCCAAGTCCCCGTACGACCACATCATGGAGAACAAGGCCCGCGGCCTCCACACGATGATCCTCCTGGACATCCGCGCCGACGAGCACAGATACATGACCGCCCATCAGGCCATAGAGTGGCTGCTGTAGGGCGAGAGCAAGTGGGGGGAAGGCCTCATCACCGACAAGACGCTCCTCTGCGTTGCTTCCAAGGTGGGATCCCCGGAGGAGAAGGTATTCGCCGGGTATCCGCGCGATCTCCTGGCCATGGACCTGGGGGAGCCGCTCCACACCCTCGTCCTCCCAGGGAACCTGCATTTCATGGAATCCTATGCGCTGGTCAAGTTCGCCGGGGCTCCCGAAGAGATAGTCGAGGACGACTGAACCTTTCCCGGGGCCCTTCTTGCCCCCGGTTTTTCCTCCCGACCGTCCGCCTTATTTACGATGCGCCCAATCGGGTGGCATGCCCGTCTGCATCGTCGTCCCCAAGCGCCGGGGGGAATCCGTCAGGTCCCAGCTTCTTTCCGAAGGCATCCTGGATCTCGGCCATAGGATACGCGCGGAAGGCGACAATCTTCTCATCCCCATAAACGTCCCGTCCTACGGGGATTTCGAGGTCGTCGAGGCCGATTCCCCGGCCCAGGAGCGCCGTCCCACCGACTACAGGGAGGTAGCTGATATCCCTGCCGATCTCAGGGACGAACTGCCGTCATCTTTTGACGTCATAGGCGACATAGCCCTGATCAAGCTTCCGGATTCCCTGATGCCGTACAAATGCGAGATCGGAAGGGCTCTGATGGAGGTCAACGGAAGCATACGCACGGCGTTCCTGGATTCAGGGGTCAAAGGCGAGTTCAGGATCCGCGACCTCGAAAGGATCGCCGGCTCCGGGCCTTCGGAGACCGTCCACAGGGAGTTCGGGGTCTCTCTGCGCACCGACCCTTCCAAAGTGTATTTCAATCCCAGGCTATCCTCTGAAAGAGCAAGGATCGCGTCCCTCGTGGAGGACGGGGAGACGGTCATAGACATGTTCGCCGGCGTCGCGCCTTTCGGGACGGTCATCTGCAGGAACGCGGATCCCGGCGCGGTTTATTCCATAGATCTCAACCCGGAGGCCGAGAGGTTCGCCAGGATCAACGCCGAGAAGAACCATATAAACAAGCTGTTCCCGATCACCGGCGATGCCATCGAGGTCATACAGAGGCTTCCCATCGCCGACCGCATAATCATGAATCTCCCGCAGACGGCGGACAGGTTCCTCGGCTGCGCCCTGGGAAGGCTCCGCATAGGCGGCATCGCGCATATGTACAAGATAACGGAGTGCGAAGGGTTCAGCGGATTCTGCGCAAAGCTGGAATCTGATATGGCGGCCCTGGGATTCGGGATAAGCGTGGAAGCCTCCGAGCTCAAGACCTATTCGCCGACCATGAGCGTCTACTCGCTGGACATCCGCCGGGAGTCCTGAGCCAGACGGCAGGCGCAACAATGGATATTATTAAGCATTTGTATGTAAGAAAAGGCATTGATACTCAGAAATCTTTATATACTGTCATGTCGAATCAGATAATGTTGAGGCATCAGTCAAAGTGAGACAGCCCACAACAAAAACAATGAGAGGTAGATACAAATGGTCGCAATCATCACCGCAGTTGCAGTCGCCGCAGTCACCCTTGCCGCAGTCGTCGCTGTTACCTACGCAGCTTACAGGGCTGACAACGCATCTGGAAAGGTCGTTGAGCAGTACTATCTCGGACAGACCGGAGCCGAGTCTTCCGCAGAGTGATTTCAAGGTCCTAACCCCGGGATCCGTTCCCGGGTTCCTTTCAATTTTCTTTCCCTTTTTTCATTGCTTCTTATGATCATTCAGCCGTGGACGTCTGCGGTCCGATGGAAATCATCTGTTCGGTTCAGAATATCTTAAATATGATTGATTGTTACACTTTATTGATGTCTCATCATTTATGTTGAAGCATCTTCAAACAATCTGTTTTCCTCATTTGGGCTGGGGGCACCCGGCCTATCCATCTTTTCTCCGGCCGGATGCCGCTATGGTTTCAGTCTTTTCCGACCGGTTTCAGCGTGATTCCGGTCTGGCCCTGGTAATGGCCGGATCTTTTGGCGTAGTTCTTGGCGGAGGCCGAGCTGAGGGTTTCGAACACCATCTGGCAGAACCTCTCGCCGATCGGTATCTCCACGGGTTCGCCGGACGCATTGTATCCGCCCAGCGTCAGCGTCCCTTCGAATCCGGCGTCTATTTTTCCGAACGCTCCGATTATCCCTTTTCTTATCCAGGTCGTCCTCATCCAGAGCGATGCGCAGAGGTCGTCCGGCATCCTGATGCGCTCGACCGTGGATACGTAGAACATCGTCTTCGGCGGGATGACGGCGATCCCTTTCTCTATCGCGGCCGGATCGCCTGATATGGAGATCTGCGCTATGCGGAGGTCGTATCCGTTGGGCGTAAGCCCCCTTTCGCTGAAATCGCTGATTCCGATGGTGCCGGTCATCATGCCCTGCATCAGGTCTTCGTCGGACAGTATTGCCATGGTTCCCCGATATCAGGCTACGATTTAATAATACAGAGGGGATTCCGGGGCATGATTTTCCCTCCTTTCCTGGCTTCTTCCGGAAAAATCGGAGTGACCGCGCCATCGTTCGGAGTCACGGACCCCAAGGATATAGCCCGTTTTTCAAGCGCCAAGAGGAAGCTGGGGTCCATGGGCCATCCGGTCGTCGAAACTTCCGATGTCTATACGGCCGACAGCGAGGGGAGGAGCGCCCCGGCAGAACAGCGCGTCCGCGAGCTGCGCTCCCTTCTGGAGGATCCCGACGTCCAATACATCGTCGCTGCCAAGGGAGGAGATTTTCAGATCGAGATGCTGCCTCTCATGGACTGGGACTGCCTGGCGAGGAATCCGACCTGGATGCAGGGCTATTCAGACAACACCGTGCTTCTGTTCAAGGCCACAGCCGAGCACGACATAGCCACGGCATACGGGGGGAATTTCGGCGATTACGGGATGGAAGAGTGGCACAGCAGCGTCGCCGAGAATCTGGAGATAATAGAGGGCAGGAGGGCGGACCAGTCCTCGTATCCTTTCCACGAGGAAGGCTTCTCCGACAGAGAAACAGGATTGGAGGGGTTCAGCGATGACGCCCCTACGGAATGGGTCTCGTCCTGCGGAGACGCCAGATTCGGCGGGAGGCTGATTGGAGGGTGCATGGACGTCCTGGATTGGTTCCATAGGAAAGGCGCCGCCGACCCGTCAGGATTCGTGTCCAGGTATTCGGGGGAAGGGATCGTCTGGTACATGGAGACATACGATATGGATGCCGGGCGCGTCGCGGAGATGCTGAGGGGGATGTCGGAGGACGGCTGGTTCGACGGCGCGGCCGGATTCGTTTTCGGGAGGCCTCTGTTCTTCGCCGGAGAGGACTATATGGGCACCGTCTGTTCCGTGCTGTCGGATTTCGATGTCCCGAAGGTCTTCGGCGCCGACGTCGGCCACAAAGCCCCAAGAATGACGTTCATCAACGGCGCTTACGCGGTTTTCGACGTCCGCGGAGGGAAATGCAGGCTTACCTACAGGTTCGGCCGATCTTTCGCGGTCCGGCCGCGAACCTATGGGCATATTTAAAACTGAGTTCAATAATGGACCCGCATGAATTTGCTGCTGCTGCTCGGGATTCCGATCGGGATCGGCCTGCTTTATCTGGGTTCCGAGTGGCTTGTGAAAGGGGGCAAAGGTTTGGCCCTCCGCCTGGGAGTCCCGCCGTTCGTGATCGGTCTTACGATATTGGCGTTCGGTTCGTCGGCTCCGGAATGCATCACCTCCATAGTGAGCACGGAGACCCCCGAAATAATAACGGGGAACGTCATCGGGAGCAACATCGCGAACATAGGCCTCGCCATCGGTCTGGCCGCGATCATCTCGCCTATGGCGGCCAAGTTCTCCACCATGAGGTTTGAGCTCGGAATGATGCTCGCAGTTTCCTTGGCTATGTTCGCGCTCGCCTTCATCGGATATGCGGGATTCATCGTTGGAGCAATTTTCGTAGCCGCCCTTTTCGTGTTCGTATATGTCGTCTACCGTCTGAAGAAGAACGATGAGGAGGGGCAGGCATCTTATACATCGGAAGTCGTGGAGGAAAAGGAGGATTCGCTGGGATACCCCATTCTGGCTTTGATGGTGGTCATCGGCCTGATCATGCTTTATTTCGGCGCAAGATTCTTCGTCAACGGGGCGGTGGAGCTGTCCCATATATTCGGAATGTCCGAGATGTTCATCGGATTGGTCGTCGTCGCCGTCGGAACTTCCCTGCCGGAAATCTGCATAAGCGTTCTTGCGGCCCGCCGCGGCGAGAATGAGATGGCGGTCGCGAACATCGTCGGGAGCAACATATTCAACGTGCTGTTCGTGCTCGGGATCGGAGCCCTTCTGGTGGACGTCCCCATACCCGATTCCGCGCTCATCTTCCATCTGCCCATAATGCTGCTGCTGACGGCCGCTATGATGCTGGCCGTTTACAGGAAGGACAGGGTATCCAGGCCTGTCGGCGCCCTTTTCCTGGCGGTATACGTCGCATATGTGGCGATCATGATGGCGATCCCGTCGCTTACAATATGAAACAATCCTTTCCGCTCCGTCGCCGGGTCTTTCGGGCGGCGGGGCATTCTGCGTCCGCATCTGTGTATGAAACGATGGCCTGCGCTGGGCCGGCAAATGGACGGACATAAACGCATTGAAACAATGCAATAGAATGATAATGGTGCAAGGGATGGGATTTGAACCCACGGACCACTAAGGACAAGGCCCTCAACCTTGCGTCGTTGGCCATGCTTGACTACCCTTGCACTGGTAAGAGGTCGTATTGAAGACTTAAATATAAATCTTTCTGTTTTTTCTGTCCATGTATTTAGGGTTTCAGGATTGCCGCTCCCATCCCGTCCGATTCCGCAGACCGGAAAGGAAGGGGCGGAGCCCGGCGCGATCGTCTGCGCCAGTATTCGCGCCCGGCTTTCCCCAGGGCGATGACGTTGGCGTCAGGGCTCGATATGGGCGTCTCGCATCCCGGGGCCAGTATGAACCCTCCTCCGTGACCTGCGGCGTCCAGGATCCTGTAGCACTGGGACGTGATCGATTCCGGCGTCCCCGACATCATCTGCAGCACGGGGTCGATGTTCCCCATTATAGCTATCTTCCCGGCCGCGTTCTCTTTGGCTTTCCCCGGATCCACGGCATGGTCGAAGCTGAGGCAGTCCGCTCCGGTTTCGGGCAGCTGCTTCATGGTCTCGAGGGTGTTCCCGCAGATGTGGATGAAAGTGGGGACTTCCCTGTCCATGGATCTGACGTCGGAGACGACTTTGGCTATGTGCTCCTTGGAGTATTCCGCGAACATCTCCGGCGGGATGATGTCCTGGGACGAGGTCGGGTCGGCCATCCACATGAGCGTGGCTCCTGCGTCTATCATGCGCCTCTGGATGCTGGAGACCAGGCCGGTGATCTTTCTGTTCAGCTTTTTGACAAGCTCGGGCTGGTCGAAGGTGTTCATCAGCATGTTCTCCACGCCCATGACATATCCGGATGTGGTGATCGGCCCCCAGGACAGTCCGCAGATGTGCAGGTCTTCGGGGAGGATCCTGGCGGTCTCTTCGATGCTTCTGGTGAACACCTGGGTGAATTTCGGGCAGGTCTTCTCCTCGTAAGGGTCGAAGAGCTCCATCCTCTCTATGTCTTCGGCCGTGTCGACGAGATGCCTGGGAACGCGGCCGTAGTCGTCCTCCGGGAAATTCACGTCCATTCCGAGGTCCACGAACGGAACCTGGGAATCGAGGATCGGCTTGACGAAATCGGACAAGGTCTTCATCGCGTAGTCGACGGACACCTTCGCTGACAGCTCCGGGTTCCACCTGGCCGCTTCCATGGTGACCCCAGCGCTGCGGGCTGCGGTGACCAGAGCGAAATTGTTGACGGGCGTCCTGTCGGTCTCTTCGAAATTCAGGGCCGCCTCGACGCATGCCCTGTGTCCCGCGTCTTTCATGCCTGATAATCTCGCGCGTGATTCATATTATTTGTTCATAGACGGCGTATTATGCGGTCCGAGAATTCCTCCGCCGTCAGGGTCCCGCCCACGTCCGGGGTCCTTTCCCCGGCGGCGTAGGCATCGCAGAGGGCGTCCATCAGGGCGCGGGATTCCTTTTCCATCCCGAAATCGGAGAATGCCAGGCATCCGCCTATTATCAGGGACGTCGGATTGGCGTATTTCCCATCCACATCCTGCGGGACGCTCCCGGTCACGGCCAGGATCTGGTCGTCCCCGACGTAGACGTCCGGAGACAGATGGTTCCCTCCCGTGAGGCCGGCCAGAATGCCTCCCGCGACCTGCCCGAACAGGTCGGCGCAGACTACCGTCCCGTACTCCCCCGGCCTTCTGACGGCCGAAGCGGCCCATCTGCGGACGGTCTCCTCCGAGAGCTCGAAGCTGCCGGTGCCGAAGATGTTCCGGAAGCAGTCCCTGAACATCCCGCTGGATTCGGGGAAGATGTCGCTGGTGATGCACACGGCCTTCTTCTTATGCTCTATTTCGGCATACGACATCGCTTTGGCCATCATCCTGCTGTAGTTCCCTTTCCTGACATATTTCGTCAGGGTTATGCCGTCGAAATCCTCGGTCTCCACGGTATCCCTTCCGGGGGCCGGGCTGCAGAACCAGAGCGAGGTGTCGATCCCGGTCTTCCCCAGGTCATCGGCCAGGGTGCGGAATCTTTTGCAGACGGCGTACAGGTCCAGCTGTATCCTCAGAATGTTCACCGGATCCCTTTTCTGGCTGACGGATGACTGGCTTAGGTCTATGGGGCCGCACAGAGCAGCCCCGCATTCAGAAGCCATCTCCATCGTCCCGCGGGGAAGATGCGATCCGGTGGTCTCGTAAGCGGACGCCCCTATGTTTCCTTCCAAGAATTCGATGCCTTCCGCGGACGCATCCAGGACGGACCTGACCGAATCCATCATAGCTTTTCCGATTCCGTCTCCGGGAAGAAGGAGTATCTTATCCATCTGGATACCTCTTTTCTCGTCGGAGTGGATGAGGCCATATTTAATGGTAAGGGCAGAAATGCCGCCATCCAGGAATCAAACGGCTGATGTGCAGATAAAAAGGCGGAGCCAGCGCCCCGCCGGGGTTTCAGAGCAGCCTCTCGGCGAGGGAGGCGTATATCAGAGGCAGAGTGATGGTGGCGTCGCCTTCGACAGTCATCTTCTTGGCGTCGGCCTTGACCTTCCCCCAGGAGACGGCCTCTCTCAGCCTGGCGCCGGAGAGCGACCCGTCGTATTCCTCGGCGGTGGTAAGATAGACGGCGTAATCCAGGCCTCCGCGGAACTGGTTCCACCAGATGACGTGGTGCTTGGAGATGCCTCCCCCGATCATGAGTGCGCCGGTGTATTCCGCATGGTTGGTCATCTCGGACAGCATCTGCTCGTCGCCGAAGAGGTCGATCCTGAATTTCCTGTGGGTCTGGTAGTACATCCAGAGCTGGCATCCGAAAGATCCGTCGGTGATCCCGGGGACGACGACGGGGATCTGGTTCTTCCAGCACTGGTACATGAGGGAATCCTCGTTGCCCATCCTCTTCCCGACCTCCCAGATGATCTCGTGGGTGGTCATGGAGTCCTTCCCTTCGAAGATCTCGTCGAACATGGGCAGGATCTCCCCTTCGAGGACCTCTCCGTAGCAGGAGTCGGGGACCAGGACGTTCCCGAGCCTGGAGATGGAATACTCATCCCTGAGCTTGGCGTCGTCCATCATGAAATCCCCTTTGAAATAGTCCTCGTAAGTCCTGGAGATGTCGTGGTCCAGGGTGCCGCAGGTGGTGATTATGAGGTCCACCATATGGTTCTTCACCATGTCGACGATGACGCCGTGGGTTCCGGTGGCGTTGATGCAGGCCGGGAAGGAGAGGATTCTGAGGCATCCTTTCTTGGTGATCATCTTCTCGGCGATG
Organism: Methanomassiliicoccaceae archaeon; assembly: GCA_016281925.1. Classification (GTDB taxonomy): domain Archaea; phylum Thermoplasmatota; class Thermoplasmata; order Methanomassiliicoccales; family Methanomethylophilaceae; genus Methanoprimaticola. The sequence continues at coordinate 5,005 of JAEEJP010000034.1, read as the reverse complement.
TCGGCGGCGTCGGAGAGCTTCTGGGCGGTGAATCCGCCGGCGCGTCCCATGGCCCTCATCAGCTGGTCTACCGTCATTCCTTTGGTGATTCTGATGTCTTCTACAGGTATAAGCTCCAGATCGTTCTCGGGCATGATATCCACTTGGCACCGGTTAGAGACATTCCCTTAAAATATGTTGCCGGCAGAATCGATGCTCATGGCTTTCATCATGCGCTCCGCGGTTTCCTCCGGGGTTCCAGAGCCGTCTATGACCGTCAGACCGGGGACGGAGAGGATTCTTTCCCTCATTTCCTTCATTGAACCCAGATTCTCGAACATTTCGCGCTCGTTTCCGCGGGAGCCGGCGCGTTCCATCGCCGTCTCCGGGTCCAGATCGATGAATATCATGGCGTCCGGGCGGGGCATCACCGACGAGAACAGTCTGAAGACAGGCTCCGCGATAGGGTCCGGAAGATAATAGGCGGAGAGCGTGTACCTGACAGCCAGAGCATTCCTGCTCTTCTTTATGCGGAACGCGTTCAGGAACATCTCCGATGAAAGGAACGCCGCGGCCGCGAACGATGCGGGAATCCCGTCTTTGAGAAGGAAGCGCCTGCACGTGCGGCCCAGGAATCCTTCCCCCGGGTGCTCCAGCAGGAGGATTTCCTGCCCTTCCCGGCGGATCATGTCCGCCAGGATCTTGGACGCGGTGGTTTTCCCGCTTCCGTCGAGGCCGTCGATGCTCACGAACACGCCCTCCAATCGAATCGCGGATATATCGGGCTGCCGATGGCGTTGCGATGATGGTGATGGAGCGTTCCAAGGGCTATCCCGAGATCAGGGAGGCCCTCGGAGGGAAGAAAGCTTACGTATGGACATGCAACACCTGCGCCAGATTCTGCGGGGCCGGCGGGAAGGAATATGCCGAAGCCATCGCTTCGAAGCTCAGGGAAGACGGGATCGATGTCGCCGGGGTGCAGTCCACCTCGGCCGCATGCTTCATGAAGAACGCCGGAAAGATGGCCGCCGAAGCCGGCGGGTGCGACGTCATCCTCGCCCTCTGCTGCGGGATAGGCGCGTCGTGCGCGAGGAAGGCCTCCGGAATCGAAGTTCTGAATCCCGTCAGGACGCTCGGCGTGGGATACCTCGATCCGGACGGCATCCCCAGGCTGTCACGAGCCGGGATTCCAGTCCGCGCGGGCGCATAGGGCGGTTTTATTAGAGATGATAATGGACAGATACCTTATTTGGACGGGAAAAACAGCATATATCTGCGAACCGACTGGATGCCTATGAAAGAGATCACAGAGGAAGAGCTGCTGAGAACCATCGAAGAGAACCCGATGATATGCACCCGCGCCATAGTCAAGAAGCTCCGCCCGGAGGAGTTCAAGGACAACGCCACATATCTCGAATACGTGAGGAGCATAAAGCCGACTCTCATGAGGCTCTGGAAGAACGGCACCATAGTGTCCTCCAAGGTCCAGTGCTGCACGTTCAACCTGAAGCAATGGCAGATCTCCAAGCTCAGCCGATCGGGCCATCCGTCGGCAGGCAGGAATCTATATTATATCAGTCCAAGGCTATTCGGGCCGCGATACCAATGATAATGCACGAGCTCTCCAAAGACAGGGTCACGCCCGACAAATTCACCGCAATAATCGAGATCCCCAAGGGAAGCAAAGTCAAGTATGAGATCGACGAGGAAACCGGATTGCTCGCTCTCGACAGGGTCCTCTCCACTTCCACCGCATACCCCTGGAACTACGGCTTCATCCCCAGGACTTATGCTTTCGACGGAGATCCCCTCGATGTGGTCCTCCTCTGCTCCGAGACCCTGTTCCCTAACACTCTCGTCGAGTGCAAGCCCATCGGGCTCCTCAAGATGGTGGACGGCGGCGACCAGGACGACAAGGTCATAGCCGTGCCCACCAAGGACCGCCACTTCAGGGATTTCGACAGCATCAATCAGCTCCCAAAGCATCTCACCGAGGAGATCAGGCACTTCTTCTCCGTCTACAAGGCCCTCGAGGGCAAGGTCACCGAGGCCAAGGAGATGCTGGACGCCGATGACGCGAAGGAAATGGTGGCCGTCTGCAAGAAAAGATACGACGAAAAATTCCCCGGCATGTGAACGCCGCCCCAAACTTCCGGGGGCCCTTCCCGCACCGGGCCGGGCCCCCATTATTCTGAGTTTATATTTTAAATACCTCTTCCTTATTGCTTGGAAGGAGGACCAATATGTACGCCATGATCAAAGATGTCGAGAGGCAGGTATGCATCCCGCCCGTGGAGCTCGGCGACGACTACGAGGCCAACGTTGAGAAGCTCACTTGGGAGACTTTCGGCGGGAGGTTCGGAGAGGACAAATCGTTCACCGTGCTCATCCAGAACGTCAGATCAGTGGGGCCCGGCCGCATAGTCCACGGCAACGGGGGAGTGCATCAGTCCGTCATGTTCGACGAGATAGTGTTCAAGCCCGAGAACGACGAGATCGTCGAGGGCAACGTGGTCGAGATCGTGAAGTTCGGGGCTTTCGTCAGGTTCGGTCCTTTGGACGGGCTCCTTCACGTGAGCCAGGTGATGGACGACCGCGTCGACATCGACGAGAGCAACCAGAGGCTCGTCGGAAAGGAGAGCGGAAGATATCTCGCCGTCGGGGACGTCGTCAGAGCGAGGATAGTCAGCCTCGATCTCAACGAGAAGAGCCCCCAGGAGAGCAAGATCGGGCTCACCATGCGCCAGACCGGCCTCGGAAAGCTCCAGTGGCTCGAAGAGGACGGAAAGAAATCGGTCCGCAGAGGAGGCGAAGACGATGAGTGACGTCAGGAATCTTCTCGCATGCAAGTCATGCAAGATGCTCTTCGATTCGGAGGCGCTCAAGGAGCAGAAGCTCCCTCTGTCAGAATGTCCCCAGTGCAGGGGGCAGCTCACGAAGGATTGGCAGGGATACCTCGCCGTCGTGGACTTCGAGAAGTCCGAGATCGCCAAGACCATGGGGATCTCCAAGAACGGCAAATACGCCCTGAAGGTCCGCTGACACTCATGTTCGAGAGGGATCTTGTCCTTCCGGCCTCCCAGAGGCAGGCGTTCAAAGAGCCCATCGGAACTGAGCTGTACGATTCCGATCTGGATTCGTTCAGTAAAGAAACCCTTTTGGTGACGGTAGGGGACGTGGTGTCCCTGACGTTCAGAAACCGCGGCATAAGGCCGGATCTGTCCATATACGACGGATTCACCGAACGCCGCGGGATGACCCAATTCGCCGAGCTCGTCCGCGATGAGCCCAAGGAGAGGGTCGTCAGCCCTGCGGGAACGATATCCGCGCAGCTCGCGGATGCCGTGCGCAGGTGCATCGGGGAGTCCGGATGCGGGCTGATCCGCGTGGAAGGGGAGGAGGATCTGGCATTGCTGCCGTGCATCCTCTATGCCCCCGAAGGCGCTCGGATCGTATACGGATGGCCCGGGCGGTGCATGATGCTCGTCGAAGTGGACGGGCAAGCCCAGATGAAGGCCGCCGAACTGGTCGCCAGACTGGAGGAATCAAAATGAAAATGGAAATCACCCAGAAGAGGGAGAACCCTCTCTTCGAGAGGACAGAGGTCTACTTCACGATCGATCACAACGGGGAATCCACCCCCGGAAGGAACGCGGTCGCAGAAGAGGTCGCAAAGCAGCTGAAATCCAACAGGAAATGCGTCGTCGTGGACAGCATCGACTCCGTCTACGGAAGGGGCATGTCCAAGGGATACGCCAAGGTCTACAAGAGCACCGAAGCCGCTCTCAAGTACGACCGCGAGCATCTCCTGAAGAGGAATGGAATCGAGGCGCCCAAATACGAGGCGCCCAAGGCCGAGGAGTGATTCTTATGGCAGGAAAAGCAGCCGCTAAGAAAGCATCGGTCAAGAAGAGCAGCGCATACAAGGTCGAAGGCGACAAACTCGTCAGAGTCAAGCCTGTCTGCCCCAAGTGCGGGCCCGGCGTTTTCATGGCTGTCCACAAGGACCGCAAGGCCTGCGGACGCTGCGGATACACCGAGTTCGACAAGAACTGATGTTCCATTCCCGGGGGGACCCGGGAGAAACGCTTTATTTTGTACTACGGGCCTGTAGTATAGCCTGGATAGCATGGTGGCCTCCGGAGCCTCGGACTCGGGTTCGAATCCCGACAGGCCCGCTCCCATCGACAGCCAGCAGTCTTGTTTTTGAAATCAATAAAAACTGCCGGGAGACATACAGCTTTTCCTGTCGTCAGCGGCGCCCTTCTCCGCCTCCTGCGACCGGGGCGGGCCCCGGTTCACGGAGAGCCGCTATTGAGACGGACTGGGGCGGGTCCGATGCCGCCGCTTTGCCGCCGGATCTTTCCATGTCTGACCTACCAATAAGACTGTATGTGCATATGATATTCATATAATCCTATTTTTTATTGAATTATCAATGGATTATATTAATATCTGAATACTGAAACGACCGGCCGTGCCCCCGTTCTGTTAGGTAGTTAAGTTGTTGCCCCCCGTCTGCGCCTTGGATGCCCTGCCCGGCCTAGAGGGGAGATTCAGAGGGCGCTTCCCTGGGCCCCCGGCGCCGGCGGCGCTCCCGGGAATCCCCGGGAGGGGGCCAGTATTGATCCACGCAACGCGGTGCGCCTTCCCGTCGGCCGACGGATCCCTCGCCAGAAGGCGGCCCGCCCGCGTCCTTCCCGTCCCCCTGCGGCCCGACTTCATCCCCCCATCCGCCGGGGCTGTAGTGGGCCAGCTTCCATTCCCCCAGCTCGACGTCGTCCCGGTGGGAGTCCACGTACTGCTCGATGATGCGGAGGAGGATGGAGCATTTCGGCTCCTCGTAGACCAGGCTCAGGGCGGTGAGGTCGTAGCTCAGCGACCTCGGCATCCTCACGGTCACGGCGGCGTCGCTGGGCCCGCGGGGCGACCGATAACGGTTCCTGTGGAAATCAAGGTCATGTCCGCGGGCATAGGGCTCCCGGAGATAAGGATGTCCGTGCTGGGGCGCACATATGTGCGGATC
>JAEEJP010000033.1 GCA_016281925.1 Methanomassiliicoccaceae archaeon | reverse complement strand
CCGTCAAGGCCGTCGGATACGAGTCCGCTCCCGTCGGGGCGCTGACGGTCCCGGGCTCCGTTTCCTACGGCGGCTTCGATTACAGCGTGGCGGCCGTCGCAAAGAGCGCTTTCTCCGGCTGCAAGGGCATAACCTCTGTTGTGTTGGGAGCTAATACCGAGCTCCATGCGTTCTACAAGTGCTCGGGCATAAAGTCGCTGACTGTGTGCGAGGGCGCGGAAACCATCGGAGTGAGCGCGTTCGCATACTGCTCCGGGCTGGAGCACGTAGAGATTGCCTCGTCCGTGTCGAAGATCGGCGGCAACGCGTTCTATCAGACCGCCTTCCATGGCGCCTCCGGCGCCAAGGTCAAGAACACGGCCGCGAACCTGGCCGGGAAGGTCTTCGAGGGCGACTCCAAGTCTCTATTCCTAGTATCCTGAGAAAAACTGAGGATGGGTCATCCCATCCTCTTCTTTCAATTCGATGATCGCCCATATATTAGGCACGAGACTCTTGATAATTCGATATTAATTCTTTGAACCTCTAAATTAGAGTTTGTTAAATATGTAGGGAAACATTACGTTTCGTCTGTCCGAATCCCCGGGCGGAACGCATGCGAAATAACGGCGATTAGAATACGTGGGGTGTATCGTGTATCTAAGGCAGGTCGAGCTGGAGAACTTCAAATCTTTCGGAGGGAAACTGACCGTCCCGTTCATGGAAGGATACACCGCAGTTACCGGACCCAACGGATCCGGGAAATCCAACATCACCGATGCGATCCTTTTCGTTCTGGGGCCGAAGAGCTCCAAAGCCGTCCGCGCCGGGAAGCTGACCGATCTGATATTCGACGGCGGCAAGTCCAAGAACAAAGCCTCTTACACGAAAGTCTCCCTCGTTTTCGACAATTCCGACCGCCTGATGCCCTGGGACGACGACACGGTCAGGCTCACGCGTCTGGTCAGGCTCTCTGAAAACGGAACCGATTACAGCTCATATTTCTATGTCAACGACCGCAAATCAACGATGGCGGAGTTCGATACCCTTCTGACCAAGGCCAGGATATCCGCGGACGGGTACAATCTGGTGCAGCAGGGGGACGTCACGCGCATAGTCCAGATGGGAGCGATAGAGCGCAGGCGCATCCTTGACGGGATATCGGGGATAGCCAGCTTCGACGCGGACATCGACAGGGCTAAAGCGGAGAGGTCCGAGGCATCCGCGAATCTCGAGCGCATCACGATCATAACCGGCGAGCTTTCCCACGATCTCGCCAAGCTGGAGAAGGAGCGCGCCGACGCAGAGGCGTACATCGAGGCCAAAGACAATCTGGGCATAGCCAACGCCCAATTGGCGGTGCGCAGGCTCCAGATAGAGGAGGCCAGGCTGAAGTCCCTCAGGGGAAGCCTGGATTCCGTCGGGGCGGAGATACAGGCCTGCAGGGACAGCAGGGAAAAGTCCGAGGCCGGGATCAGGGCGGCCGACAAGGTCATCGCCGAAACGGAAGCGGAGATGTCGGCCAAGGTCGGGCCGGAATATGACAGCATAAGGTCCCGCATCACCGAGGCCATGATCGAGAAGGCCACCAAGAACAGGGACAAGGAGAACGCCGAGAGCGATCTGGAGAGCAGCGAGGAATTCCGGGCGTCTTACGAGGCCAGCATCGCCGAGAACTCCGGAAGGATCGCGGAGCTGGAGAAGTCCCGTGCGGCCAGCGCGTCGGAGCTGGAATCTCTGGAGTCGCAGAAAGCGTCCGCGGAGGCCGAAGAGAAAGGCATCTCCGCCAAGATCTCCGAGGCGGGAGGGGAGCACGAGGAGCTCCAGAAGAGGCTGGAGAAGGCCGAAGCCGATTCCCAGACCTGCTCCGAGGAGCTCATGAGAGCGTCTTCTGCGCTGGCCAAGGCCGAGAAGGAGGACGAGGACGCCGGGAACGCCCTTTCCGTCCGGGAAGAGAGGTCCAACACCATGGATTTCGAGATCAAAGACGCGAAATGGAGCCTGAAACAGCTGCAGGCAGAGGCCGGGCCGGATCTGGACGATATACAGGGCCGCATGTCCCAGGCTAGGAAGCGCGAGGCCGAGCTGGAGACCCAGGTCAAGGAGCTCGCGGAAGCCTACAGGAAGCGCGAATCCGAATACAATTCCATCCAGATAGACAAGAGGGCGTCGGAGAAGGCCGGGCGCAGCAGCATGGCCGTGGAGGCGATACTCAGCCTCAGGAACAGGGGGTTGATGAAGGGCATCCACGGGACTGTCCAGGAGCTCGCCACGGTCGACAAGCAGTTCGAGACCGCCCTTTCCGTGGCGGCCGGAGGGAAGATGCAGGCCGTGGTCGTCGACGACGATCAGGTCGCTGCCGATGCCATCAACTATCTCAAGAAGGAGAGGCTGGGCCGCGTGACGTTCCTGCCGATCACCAAGATGATGGGGGGGAAGCCCCGCGCTAAGGCTATCATGAGCCTGAAAGAGGCCATAGGATTCGCCATAGACCTCATCGAATTCGACAGCAGGTATTACAACGTCTTCTGGTACGTCCTGGCGGACACTCTCGTGGTCAAAGACATGGACATCGCCCGCCGCATCATGGGCGGGATAAGGATCGTCACCCTGCAGGGAGAGATCATGGAGGCGTCCGGGGCAATGGTCGGAGGTACGGTCAGCCAGCAGGGCATGCTGAAGTTCGGCCCCGCCTCCGAGGACAAGCTGGCCGAGGCGGGCGAGAGGATGAGGAAAGCCAAGGAGGCCCTGGATTCCGCGGAAAGCGCTCTCAGGCAGATTCGCGACGAGTACCGCAGGCTGAGCGACGAGTTCAGGATGGCCAGCGCCTCCGGGAGGGAGTCCATGGGCAGGATAGCCGAGATCAAAGGGCAGATCTCCCAGCTGGAGAAGTCCAAATCCGCCGCCGACGCCGAGCTCGCGGAATGCAAAGACAGGGCCGGAAAGGCTTCCGCCGGTCTGGCTTCCGCGCGTGCCGTTCATTCCCAGGCGCAGGCGGCCATGGATTCCATCAACGGGGAGAAGGCCGCCATCAAAGCCCGCATAACGGAGATCGCCCCCGCGGAGCTTCAGCAGCGCATGCAGGAGATCCGCGACGCCATCTTCGGGCTCACCGGCAGGATCTCCGATCTGAAGCTCTCCATCGCTTCAGCGGACGCCGAGATCGAGGGCCTCGGGAAGCAGAACGAATCCTACGGGAAGCAGCTGGAAGCCGTCAGGGCCGCCATAGAGGAGGACGAAGCCGCAATCTCCGCCGCCGACGAGGCCATCGCCCGCATAGAGGTTGATCTGGGGGCACTCCGCGCCATACTGGCCGAGATGGAGAGCGGCCTGAAGGAGCTCGGAAAGAAGAAGGAAGGATACGCGGCCGAGAAGCGCGCCCTGGAGGATGCCGTCCGCGAGATTTCCAAGGAGATAGAGACGAAGACCGCCCTCCTGGAGAGCTACAGGGCCCAGGCGCTCCAATCCGAGGCCAGCCTCACCGATCTGAAGATTGCGGTGGACGCCCTGACCATACAGGTCCCGGAGCCGGTGCCCTCGGAGGAGGAGCTCAAGCGCAGGATCAGGGGATTCGAGCGCACGATAGCCGATCTGGGCAACGTCAACCTCCGCTCCATCGAGGAGTACGACGCGAAGAAATCCCGCTACGACGGCCTGATGAGGGAGACCTCGGAGCTCAACGGGCGCATAAATGAGCTGAATTCACTTATGGACGACCTGATAGACAAGAAGAAAGGCCTGTTCATGCTCTCATACGACGCGGTCAACGAGAATTTCAAGGCGATCTATTCGCAGCTGTCGGGAGGGGGAGAGGCCTTCATGGGCCTGGACGACGAGGAGGATCCCTTCGCCGGCGGGCTCATGATAAATGCCAAGCCCAGGAACGGGAAGCTTCTGAGGCTAGAGGCGCTGTCGGGAGGGGAGAAATCCCTGACCGCGCTGTCGTTCATCTTCGCGATCCAGGAGTACCAGCCGTCGCCGTTCTACGTCCTGGACGAGGTGGACATGTTCCTGGATTCCGTGAACGCCGAGATGGTGGCCAAGAGGGTGCGCGAGAGCTCGTCCAAGGCCCAGTTCATCCAGGTGTCCCTGAGGAAGGTCACCCTGGCTCTCGCCGACCATCTCATAGGCGTGACCAGGCCCCCGTCCGGGATCAGCAAAGTGATCATGCAGCCGGACATAGCCGAAGTCTCGAAATACGAGGAGGAGGCCCTGAAGAGGCAGAAGGAGGACGACCGATGCCGACCGACATAGAGGACATCAGGCAGCATCTGCTTTTCCACAGGTCCATCGCCGAGGACGAGGAGACCTACAACAAGATCGGCGGATACATGGACATCCTTTCCAGCGCGGAGTCCGGGGAGAAGCTCTCGGACCCGGTGGACGAGGCGATACGCTCGGCATTCAGCCTGGTGCTGGTGAGCGGCATGGACCCCTGGGAAATCGATCTGTCCGAGTTCGCCAGGCTGTATTCCGCCAAGGTCAGGGAAGGCGATTTCGACATGATAATCGCCGGCAAGCTCCTTCTGATGGCGTGGAAGGTCCTGAGGATGCAGTCGGATTCCACCCGCGAGAGGTCCGAGCCTCCGCCGGAGCCCGAGACCGAGGAATTCTATGAGGATCCGTCCGACGAATACGTTCCGCTGGAGGTCCCCGAAGTGGTTTTCAAGCCCGCATACGTCAAGGATCCGAAGCGTCCGGTCACCATGTTCGAGCTCATAGACGCTTTCGAGGATGCCAGGAGGGAGGCGGAGATCGCGAAGGAGAGGGAGCGCGTCCGCGAAGCCCTCAGGTCGAAGGAGCCCAAGGGGAAATTCGACAACAAAGCCCACGAGGAGGACGACGAGAAGACCGTGGAAGCGGTCTGGGAGAGGATACTGGGCATCGGCAGGGAGGAGATGGGCCTGGAGGACCTTCTCGGGGATGACCTCAGCATAAACCTTTCGGTATTCGTGTCGCTCCTGCATCTGGTCAGGAACGGTTTCATAGACGTGTGGCAGGACGGATATCCGTCGGGAGCCATACATGTCAGGGTATTGCCCGAAAAGGACAGGCCCACCGAAGCGAGGGAGGCAGCTCAGCAATGAACGCAAAGGCAGCAGTCGAAGCCGCCCTGTTCTCGGCGGCGGAGGATCTCCGCATATCCGACATAGCGGAGAAGACGGGGATCCCGGAGGAGGAGGTCCGCACGGCCATCCTGGATCTCCGCAGGGAATACGACGAAAGGGATTCCGCGATCATGATCGCCAAGATAGGCGGCGAATACAGGATGATGCTCCGCACGGAATACGCGGAATGCACCGGCTCTTTCTCGAGGGCAGAGATGGCGCCCGGAGTCATGCGCACTCTGAGCACCATAGCGTACAACCAGCCGGTGATGCAGTCCGATCTCGTCAGGACCCGCGGGCCCCGCGCGTACGAGGACGTATCCACCCTGATAGAGATGGGGTTCGTGTCGGCCAGGAAGTCCGGGCAGACCAAGGAGCTCACCACCACCAACAGGTTCGCGGAGTATTTCGGCATAGGCAGCACCCGCAAGGAAGACATCCGCAAGTGGATCGAAAGGAACTCCAAAGCGTCCTGACCATCCGCTGCAGTTAAGTAAGCCAGGGGGATTGGGTCAGCCATGGCTTCGATGTTCGGGACCGACGGGATCAGAGGCATCGTCAACGACACCATGACGCCCGTATTCGCTCTGCGCCTCGGCAAGGCCGCGGGAAAGGTTCTGGGCGGCAAGGTGGCGATAGCTACCGACACCCGCTCTTCTGCGGATATGATCCGGAGCGCGGTATCAGCAGGCCTGCTCGCATCCGGATGCAGCGTGCTCGATCTGGGCATCCTCCCGGTTCCGGCGCTCCAGCATTATGTGAAAGTCCGCGCCGACCTCTCCGGAGGGATCATGGTGACCGCATCGCACAATCCGCCCGAGTTCAACGGCATCAAATGCATCTCTTCCGACGGGACGGAAGCTTCCAGGGACGACGAGCGCAGGATAGAGGAGGCATTCTCCGGCATGCTGGACGACGTAGGGTGGCTTTCCGCCGGGGACATCGAGAAGGTCGAAGACGCCGAGGACGAATACGTGGACGCGGTAGTCTCTTCGGTGGACGCCGATGCGATCAGGTCCGCCGGCCTCACCGTGTGCGCCGACTGCGCCAACGGAGCCTCCTATTCCGCGGTCCCGGCGGTCCTCGGAAAGCTGGGGGTCCGCACGGTCGCTGTCAACTGCTATCCTTCCGACGGGCCATCCAAGAACGGCCCCGCGGAGCTGAAGGCCCTGATGGCCGCCGCCAGCGCTGATTTCGGGGTGACCTTCGACGAAGACGCCGACAGATGCTTCTTCACGGCCCCGGACGGGAGGGACGTTTCGGGGGACGCCGCTCTGGCCATAATCGCCCGCAGCGTGCTGTCGGACGGCCCCGGGAAGGTCTTCACGCCAGTGAGCACCTCATCCATGGTGGAAGACGTGGTCTCGGCCGCCGGCGGGGTGGTCATCCGCACCCCGGTAGGCGCTCCCGCGGTCGCCAGGATGATGATGGAATCCGATTCCGTCCTCGGCGGGGAGGAAAGCGGCGGGCTGATATTCCCGAGGCACCAGTACTGCCGCGACGGGGCGATGGCGATGGCCGCCATGCTGGAGTGCGTCGCGAAGAGGGGGTCCCTCTCGGACCAGCTGGATTCGCTCCCGGCATACCATTCGGTGAAGACCAAGGTCGCCTGCCCGGAAGATAAAAGGGACGATCTGTACAAGCGCATGCTGGAGAAGGCGTCCGAATGCCGCGTGGACCGCACCGACGGCCTGAAGCTGCTCTTCGACGACGGCTGGGTCCTTCTGAGGGCGTCAGGCACGGAACCGTCGTTCAGGATATTCTCGGAATCCAAAGACGCGGCCAAAGCAGAATCCAGGGCTGCGGAGTACGTCTCGATGGCGGAGGAATTCCTCGGCGGAGATCTCGGTTCCTGAGGCTTTTCGCATGCACTGCGATGGCCTCGTTGATGTATCTGGCGGCGAGGATCGAAGTTATCCCCGACGGATCGGCCGGAGGGCAGACCTCGACGACGTCGAAACCGATCATCCTGCCGCCTACGGCGTTGATGACCTTCTTCACGTCCATAGGCATCAGCCCGAAAGGCTCGGGGGTCCCGGTGCCGGGCGCGAAAGCCGGATCTATCCCGTCGATGTCTATCGTAAGATAGATTTTCTCGCTCTTCACGCTTTCCAGAGCTTTGCCGACGGCCCAGTCTATTCCCTTGTCCATGACCTCGTAAGAGCTGATGAAAGGTATCACGTCGTCCCTGTCCAGTTCTTCCTCGCCTATGGCGCGGCACCCTATGACGAACGTGTTTTCGATCCCTACGTGCTCGGCGGCGCGTCTCATGACGCACGCGTGGCTGTTCGGGGTCCCGAGGTATTCGTCCCTGGAATCCAGGTGCGCGTCGATCGATATGACGGCGACGCTGTTCTCCTCGAAGCTCCTGACTATGGGGATGTTGACGCTGTGCTCCCCGCCGATGGCGACGGTGAACTTCCCGTCCCTTACCGCGGGGCCGACGCAGAAATCGACCTCCTCGAACATGTCCTCGGGAAGAACAAAGTCGTCGCAGTTCCCGTAGTCGCATACGTTCAGGACGGGCTGATGGATCCCGTGCTCGAAATGGATCTCCTCAAAATTGTAGGAAGCCCGCCTGATGGCGGTCGGGGCTTCCCTGGCGCCCGCTTTGAAGCAGGCGGTATGGTCGTAGGGGATCCCGTAGATGACGACGTCGGCCTCGTCATAATCGGATTCCGCGCCGGCATATGAGATCCCGAACGCCATTCTATCGCTTCACAGGAATTTGTATCTGCCCATGGCCACGAGGTAGAGGACTTCCGCTCCCTCCTCGATCTTCTGGTCGGCATCATCGTTGATGGTTATGGAGAGCTGCTCGAAGGTCTCGAGGTCCATGACCATGGCTTCTTTGTCGGAGATTGACAGGATCTGCCCTTTCCTCTTGTCGATCATAGGGACCTGCACTTTGGTGCTGACGGGTCCGACGATGGATTTCTTCGCTCCGGTGAAGATGCTGACCGCATCGATGTTCGCTTTCGCGGATCCATGTTTTCCGGGCTTGGAAGTCGTGATTTTCACGATTTTGCAGGGCTCTTCGTCGACGTTGACGT
>JAEEJP010000032.1 GCA_016281925.1 Methanomassiliicoccaceae archaeon | reverse complement strand
TTGCTCTTCATGGCTGGCCCCCAGGGTACTCCGCTCTCGTGCGGCGTATAAGGATTGAGACACGTATGCCGATGCAGTAGATTAATTGTTGGGATTGATGTCAGGTTTCATTCCATTTTGTACCTGAGCATCGCCGCCATCCCTCCGAGCGCGGCGAGCTGTTTTCCGCCGTCGTGCTGGCCCGAAACGACGATCACATCCCCTTTCTGGGATTCCACCGCGCGGACTACGGCGTCGAGATCCTCTTCCCTGAGCTTGCTGTCCAGGATCAGGAGCCTCTCGACGGCGCCGGCTTCGGCCGCGGCTTCCACCTGGGAAGTCCCGTAGGTGGCGTTGCCGTTCTTCCCGATCGCGGCCATCAGGTTTTCCACGGCCTCCAGTTCGGTGCCGACGGAGGATTCCCTGAGAACATCGGCGCCCATCCCGGCTTTCATCAGCTCGTTGATGCCTGCCATCCCGCACTGGCCGGTATGGTATACATACATCCTGCCGAAGGAGCCGTCGGCTTTGAGGTCTTCCGCCAGGGTTTCCTTCTCGAATCCGGGGCCCAGAAGCACCAGAGGCATGTTCGGTTCGGCGATGGCCCTGAGTTTGCCTGCGATCTCGCCGTGATACCCGTCGGCCTGGGGTTTCTCGGCGTACTGCTTCCCCGATCTCCCGGAGCGGACGGTCGCGATCTCCTTGAGGCCGAACTGCCTGAGCACGGCTATCGTGGCCTCGTCCTGGTCCAGGGAAACGAACGCTATGCGGGGCTTTTTGGAATCTGACACTGCCCTGGCGACCCTTTCGATCTGGGTGTCCTTCCATCTTTTCTTCGAGATGGACAGGGAGTCGCCGTTCTCGAAGATCAGGGTGTGGTGCTGGCCTATGTCCTGCGGTCCCGTCTCTATGGTGCCCAGGAGCTTCAGGCGGAGGTCGTCCTCGGAGAACTCCATCTTTTCGATGCGGATACCGAGGGTCATCCTCTTCTTCTCCGCCCTTTCGGCGCGGATTTTGTCGGCGGATTTCTCTTCGCGTCTGGTGGTCGAAGCCGTCACGAGATCGCCCACCTCGATTATGTTGTAGAGATGCCAGAGGTCCTCGTCCGTCTCAACCATGAGTTTCACGAGGCCGGCCGACCTGTCTTCGCTCAGAACGCGCATGGGGTCTTCTGGGCTTCCTTATTATTATTCTTTGCGATTCTCGCTCTGTCTCCGGCGGAAGGGCTGGATGGGCCCCGATAGTATGAAAAATTGGGGTTTGTCGCTTTTCAGACAACCGCCCGATTGCCTTGTCACCGCCAAATCATAGGGGTTATATAGGGTATCAGAATCTGAATTAATCCCAATGGCATGCGGATTTTTGGTTCTCGAGGACGGAACCGCCTATGAGGGCGAGCTTTTCGGTTCCGAGGCAGATGCGGTTGGGGAGGTGGTGTTTTCCACCGGGATGGACGGCTATCAGGAAAGCCTGACGGATCCCTCGTTCAGGGGTCAGATACTCGTCATGACCTATCCCTTGGTGGGTGATTACGGCATAGTCGACGGGTTCGACCAGTCGGATGCGGTCCACACCCGCGGCCTCGTCGTAAGAGAATATTGCAGGAACCCTTCGGCAATGTATAATGGGGGGACTTTGGACGCTTATCTCAAGAAACACGGCATCCCGGGGATTTCGGGGATCGATACGCGCGATTTAGTGATCAAGCTCCGCACAGAAGGGACTGTGAAAGGGGCCATCATCAGAGGCGGCGACATCGAAGGGACCGTGAAGAAGCTCAGATCGATGCCTCTTCCGTCCGAGAGCAACCTCGTCGGCGAGGTTTCGTGCAGGAAGATCGCCGAGATAAACAACGGGAAAGGGATAAAGGTCGGGCTGCTGGACTGCGGTACCAAGGACGGCATAGTCAGGGACCTGAGCTCCAGGTTCGACGTCGTCATGTTCCCGTACGACACGCCGGCCGATGTCATACTGGAATCCAAGGTCAAAGGCCTGCTGGTGACCAACGGCCCCGGCGACCCGTCGCATCCGGCGATCCAGAGCACCGCTGTCAGGACCGTATCCGACCTCAGCTCCGCCATGCCCATGTACGGGATATGCTACGGAAGCCAGGTCATCGCCCGCGCGCTCGGCGCCAAGACCTACAAGATGAAGTTCGGGCACCGCGGATGCAACCAGCCGGTTAAATTCGAGGGGCGCGTCTACATAACGTCCCAGAACCACGGATACGCCGTGGACGAGAGCAGCCTGGAAGGGACCGGGCTCATCGCAGACCAGATCAACGTAAACGACGGCACCGTGGAAGGCGTGAGGCACAGGGATCTGCCCATATTCACGTCGCAGTACCATCCCGAGGCGTCCCCGGGCCCGGTGGATACCGCGTTCCTGTTCGACAGATTCGGCAGGATGGTCAAGGAGGGAAAGCTGTGAGGAAAGATTACAAGAAACTGCTTGTCATAGGGTCCGGCCCGATCGTCATCGGTCAGGCGGCCGAGTTCGATTTCTCCGGGACGCAGGCATGCCGCTCCCTCAGGGAGGAGGGGTACAGAACCGTTCTCGTGAATTCCAACCCCGCGACGATCCAGACCGATGTTGATACCGCTGACAGCGTTTACATAGAGCCGCTCACCGCGGACAACGTCGCCAGAATCATAGAGAAAGAGGGCGTGGACGGGGTCATCTCCAGCATGGGAGGCCAGACCGCGCTCAACATCTGCTCGGAGCTCGCCGATTACGGGGAGCTGGAGAGGCTGGGGGCGGCCCTCGTCGGGACCCAGCCGGACGCCATCGCCATGTCCGAGGACAGGGAGCTGTTCAAGGAGACGATGGAGAGGATCGGGGAACCCATCCCGGTGTCCAGAAGCGTCAACAGCATCGAGGAGGCCAAGGAAGCCGTGAGGGTCATCGGGAAGTATCCCGTCCTCATCAGGCCGGCGTACACTCTTGGAGGGACCGGAGGCGGCATCGCCCACGACGAGGCCGAGCTGGAGGAGATCTGCGCCCGCGGGCTCGCATACTCCAGGATCCACCAGGTCCTCATCGAGGAGAGCGTCCTCGGATGGAAGGAATATGAGTACGAAGTGATGAGGGACTCCGACGACAACTGCATCATAATATGCAATATGGAGAACCTCGACGCTATGGGCATACACACCGGGGAGAGCATAGTCTGCGCGCCCTGCCTCACGCTGTCCGACAAGGACCACCAGCGCCTCAGATCAGCCGCCATAAAGGTGATCCGCGCCCTCAACATCGACGCAGGGTGCAACGTACAGTTCGCTTACAACCCAGCCAACGGCGACTACAGGCTCATAGAAGTCAATCCGCGCGTGTCGCGCTCGTCCGCGCTGGCATCCAAAGCCACAGGCTATCCGATCGCCAGGGTGGCCACCAAGATCGCGGTCGGGTACACTCTCGACGAGATACCCAACAGGATCACCGGCACCACTTACGCCGCCTTCGAGCCCGCAGTGGATTACGTGGTCATCAAGATCCCCCGCTGGCCTTTCGACAAGTTCCGCACCGTCGACAGGCATCTGGGCACCCAGATGAAATCGACCGGCGAGGTCATGGCAATCGGAAGGACCTTCGAGGAGGCCCTCCTCAAAGGGCTCAGATCCCTGGAGATAGGGGTCAGAGGCCTGGATACGATCGAAATGGACGACGCCGCCATCATGGAGGAGCTGGTCAGCGCCACCGACAGGCGCATATTCGCCATGGGCGAGGCCCTGAGAAGAGGCTGGACCGTAGAGAAAGTGGCCAAGAGCGCACAGTGGGACGCGTTCTTCGTCCAGAAGCTGAAGAACATTGTCGACATGGAATCCAGGATCAGAGCCGGGCTGGACGCCAAGACCCTGAAGGAAGCCAAGAGCATGGGATTCTCCGACGAGACCATCGGCGAGCTCTGCGGCATGCCTTCCCTCGAGGTCCGCGCCAAGAGGAAGGCCGGCGGCATCGTCCCGGTGTACAAGATGGTGGACACCTGCTCCGCCGAGTTCGCGGCGGAGACCCCCTACTTCTATTCGACCTACGGGCGCTCCTCCGAGGCGGCCCCGTCCAAGAACAAGAAAGTGGTCATCATCGGAGGCGGGCCCATAAGGATCGGGCAGGGCATCGAGTTCGACTACTGCTGCGTGCACGGGGTCATGGCTCTCCAGGAGGAAGGCGTGGACGCGGTCATCATCAACAACAATCCCGAGACGGTATCCACCGACTACGACATTTCCGACAGGCTCTACTTCGAGCCCCTGACCCTCGAGGACGTGCTGAACGCCATCGAATCCGAGGATGCCGACGGAGTGATAGTCCAGTACGGCGGGCAGACCTCGGTCAACCTGGCTGTGGACCTGGAGAAGGCGCTGGCCGGAACCAAGACTAAAATCCTGGGCACCAGCCCGGACAGCATGGACGTCGCCGAGGACCGGCGCAGGTTCTCCAAGCTCATGGACGAGCTGAAGATCAAGCAGCCCAGGTCCGGCACCGGATATTCGTTCGAGGAGGCAAGGGCCATCGCCGAGGACATAGGCTACCCGGTCCTGGTCAGGCCGTCGTACGTCCTCGGAGGGAGGGCGATGGAGATCGTCTATTCCACGGCGGAGCTCAAGACATATGTGGACACGGCCGTCAAGGTCTCGCACAACCACCCCATCCTGATCGACAAATATCTCACCGAGGCCATCGAGATCGATGTGGATGCCCTCTGCGACGGCAAGGACGTCTATGTCGGAGGGATAATGGAGCACGTGGAATACGCCGGGTGCCACTCCGGGGATGCCACCATGGTCCTCCCGCCGTTCACCCTTTCGAAGGCCATAGTAAGCGAGATCGTGGACATCACCGAGAGGGTCGCTCTGGCGCTGCAGATACACGGGCTCATGAACCTCCAGCTCGCGGTGAAGAACGGCCAGATCTATATGATCGAGGCCAACCCCAGGGCATCCAGGACGGTGCCGTTCATTTCCAAGGCCACCGGAATCCCGCTGGCCAAGATCGCCACCAGGATCATGCTCGGGAAGACCCTGAAGGAATTCGGGCTCGGCGGATACAGGGCGATAGACCACTACGCGATAAAAGCCTCCGTGTTCCCGTTCCTGAAGCTGCCCGGAGTCGATTCCATCCTCACCCCCGAGATGAAATCCACCGGCGAGGTCATGGGAATAGACGAGGATTTCAGCAAAGCCTGCTACAAGGCCCTCATCGCCGCCGGGAACAGGCTTCCCACCCAGGGCGGGGTGTACGTCACCGTGAACGACGCCGACAAGGAGAAGATCCTGGCGCCGGTGAAGGAGCTCAAGGCAATGGGACTCACCCTATACGCCACCAACGGCACTTCGACATACCTCAGGGACTGCGGCGTCGAGACCGTCACTGTGTTCAAGATAGACGAGGGCCAGAAGCCCAACGCGGTCGGACTGATGAG
>JAEEJP010000005.1 GCA_016281925.1 Methanomassiliicoccaceae archaeon | reverse complement strand
GGTCCCGAAGTTAAGGGCGACCTCGTTGTTGTACTTGTACACCTGCTGGTCACCTCCGACGATCTTGCTCTTGGGGTCCTTGTTGATGACCATCAGGACGTCCTCGGCCTGGCACTTGTTGACCGCGACGATGTTCACGCCGTCGCGGACGGCGAAGGACTCGACGTCCCCGTCGATGTCCTTGAAGTAGAGTGTCTTGGCGGTCCCGGCGATCATCGCGTTCACGGCGGCGGCGTCGGCGCTGTCGATCTTGCCGTCGTTGTTGGCGTCGCACCAGGGATACTGGCTGGCGGTCCCCTTAGCTTTGATCACATCATTGATCACATTGACATCGTTGGTATCGATGTCCTTGTCTCCGTCGCAATTCCCATAAATCCAGAGGATGGGTTTTGAAGAGTAAGAATCTATGGTGGTATCTTTTTTCTCTTCGCCACCCCCGTTGTTCATGAGCAGCACTGCGGCTGCCGCAATCGCTATGATGACGATTGCTGCGACGATAATAGCATGAGTTTTGGTAAACTGCATATTATCCCTCCGGACATGGGGATAGTTTTATTTAAATGGACTAATCATCCAATATCAGATATACTGTAAGCTGAGATTGTCATGAAACTCAGAAAGAAAGAATTATTAGAAACGACGGATGAAGATGTCAAAATTATCTATGGCCAGTATTCCGCGTTTCGCTATAAGAAAATCATCGCAATGGTGGCTCTATTCGCCATACTGCTCACAGCATCGCTGTACGGCATGACAGTCGGATCATATCCGATCACCATGGGCGAGGTCTATCAGATCATCGTAGACCATCTGTTCGATCTGGGCAGCCCTCTCGAAAACATCGATCAGCGCGTGGTATGGGACCAGCGCATGCCCCGCCTTCTGACTGCGATAGTCGCGGGAGCCGGATTGGCGGTCGCCGGAGCGGCCATGCAGAGCATGATGAAGAATCCCCTTGCCGATCCGTATACGACTGGTATTTCCTCCGGGGCCAGCTTCGGAGCGATATTGGCGATCACATTCGGTATTTCCCTGGGGACTTTCGAGGCCGCCACCATAACCTTTGCCTTCGTGTTCTCCCTGATTCCCGCGACCGTCATCGTTCTGCTGTCCAGATTCAAGAAGGCGACCGCGGCAATGATGATTCTCGCCGGGATTTCGGTGATGTACATATTCAACGCCATGACGCAGTACATGCTGATCGTATCGGACGCGGAGAAGATGGCCGCGGCATACGAATGGACCGTCGGGACCCTGAACAAAGCCAGCTGGAGCTCGCTTCCTCTTATGGCATCCATCGTCGTCGCGGGCTCGGTCGCTCTAATGATTCTGTCCAGATATCTTAATGCCATGAACTCGGGCGACAACTACGCGAAGACCGTCGGAGTCAACGTCGAAAGGATGAGGATAATCATCCTCGTCGTTATTTCGATAGTTTCGGCTTCCGTCGTCTCATTCACCGGAATCATAGGGTTCGTCGGTCTGGTAGCCCCCCATGTCACAAGATTGTTCCTCGGATCCGACAACAGGCACCTGATACCCGGATCGCTGCTGATGGGTGCGACCATGCTGGTCATCTGCGACATACTGTCCAAATCGTTCACCACCACGGCCTTGCCGATAGGAATCGTCACCGCCTTCGTGGGAGGCCCGGTATTCCTGTTCCTCATCATCAGGCAGAAGAAGGAGGTGTGGTGATGGAGATAAAGCTGGAGAACCTGAGCTTCTCCTACGGAAGCGTCCCGATATTCAATGACATAAATCTGGTCATAGACAAGCCGGAGCTCGTGTGCATCCTGGGTCCGAACGGGGCCGGGAAATCCACCCTGATGCACTGCATGAACAAGCTGCAGACCCCTACCTCGGGAACGGTGTATCTGGACGGCAAAGATCTCAAGTCGTATTCCCTCAAAGAGCTGGCCAAGCTTGTGAGCTTCGTCCCCCACTCCGAGGACACCACATTCTCCATGTCGGTCCTGGACACCGTTCTGATGGGCAGGATGCCCCATACGGGCACCATCATGTCCCAGGAGGACGTCCTCATCGCCGCGGAGAACATCAAGCTCCTTGGGATGCAGGAGTTCGCCATGCAGGGGTTCGACGAGCTTTCTGCCGGGCAGCATCAGAAGGTGATGATCGCCAGAAGCCTGACGCAGGAGCCGCAGGTGATGCTGCTCGACGAGCCCACCGCCAATCTGGACGTGAAATACCAGATGCTTGTCATGAGGCTGCTCAGGGATGTGGCGAAGCTGAAAGGGATAACCGTGATCACGATCTGCCACGACCTGAACGTCACTTCGATGTACGCGGACAGGGTGGTGATGCTGTATGACCATCACATCTACGCCGACGGGAGCCCCGCGGAAGTCCTCACCAAGGACAACATAAAGATACTGTACGGCATCGACTGCCAGATCTTCGATGTCCAGGGGCGCCCCCACATAGCTCTGCTCGACGGCGACGAACTGGATTCCCATCTCGGGGACAATATGGTCAGGAAGCCCCAGGAAAAAGAAACCGAATGACCTGCGGGCCCGGGCGTCCGATCGGGCTGTCCCGGGCCCTAACCTTCCCATGCGGATTGCCTGGAGCGATTTATCGACAGCAATCATTAAATACCGCTTAGATATGCTCATCTCTGGCAAGACGGCCACAGCGGCGGGGAAACACCCGGTCCCATCCCGAACCCGGCAGTAAAGTCCGCCCGCGTACCTGTCTGTACTGTATTGCGCAAGCGTACGGGAACTCAAGCACGCTGTCTGCCACTTTTCTTCACAATAACTGATCAGCCAGCGGCATCGTCCGGCCGACAGCCAGCATCAATTTATCGTAAATGCGCGATTTCATAGCCGATGAAAGGCACGGAAGCGCTTCTTGACATGCTGGAGAAGAGAGGGGTGGACACCATCTTCGGATATCCCGGAGGCAGCGTCATCCCCATCTACGACGAGCTCCTGGATTCCTCCATAAGGCATGTTCTGGTGCGCCACGAGCAATGCGCCGCCCACATGGCGGACGGATACGCCAGAGCGAAGGACATGCCCGGCGTGTGCCTCGCCACCAGCGGGCCCGGAACCACGAACCTGGTCACCGGGATCGCCACCGCCTACGCCGACTCAGTGCCTCTGATAGCCCTCACCGGCCAGGTGGCCGCCGGCTCCCTCGGCCTCGGCGCGTTCCAGGAGGTGGACGCATACAGCCTTCTGATGCCGATAACGAAGCACAGCTACCGCGTCCTGGACGTGGACAGGCTTCCCCATGCCATCTCGGAAGCCTGGGACATATGCCGGATGGGACGCCGCGGGCCGGTCCACATAGACCTTCCCGTGGACCAGATGAACTCCGAGATAGACGAATCCACCTTGGACAGGCAGTACGGCGTGAAACCCCTCGTAGACGACCTTTCCGGGATCAACGAAGCCGTGAAATGGATACGGGAATCCAGGAAGCCCATCATCCTCGTCGGAGGCGGCGCCATGGGCGCTTCGGAAGAGGTCATGAAGCTCGCCATGCTTCTGGGCGCCCCCGTGGAATCCACGCTGATGGGCGTCGGAGCCGTTCCGTCATCCTATGAGATGTATGTGGGGCCCCTAGGCCTGCACGGAAGGATGTCCGCGATCGCCCTTACCGAGGAAGCCGACCTGGTCATCTCCATAGGCAGCAGATTCTCCGACAGGACGTACAGCGCCCACGACCGCATGAGGGGAAAATCCGCCAGAGTGATCCACATAGACGTCGACCCGACCGAATTCGGGAAGCACGGACATCCCTGCGTGAACCTCCGCGCGGACGCGAAGAGAGCGGTCTCCCGCCTGCTGACCGCGCTGGGATCCGACGTCCCCAGCATAGCCGCCTGGAAGGAGAAGGCCCTCGCGTACAAGCGCAGATGCGAATGCGATACCGACATCCAATCCGTCCCGATAGCTCCGCAGAAAGTGATGCGCGAGCTCAGCACCGTCATAGACGACGACACCATAGTGACCACCGACGTGGGGCAGAACCAGATGTGGGCGATGCACTACCTCGGCATCGAGCATCCCCGCCAGTTCATCACGTCCGGGACCTTCGGGACCATGGGGTTCGGGCTGCCTTCGGCGATAGGCGCCAAAGCCGCGCTGCCCGAGAAGAACGTGATCGCGGTCACCGGGGACGGCGGCCTCCAGATGGTCATCCAGGAGCTGTCCACATCGGTGGCGGAAGGCTTCCCGGTCACTGTCGTCCTGCTGAACAACGGCAAGCTGGGGATGGTCAGGCAGATGCAGAAGCACTACTGGAACGGGAGGTATTCCGGCGTAGACCTGAAGGCGGACCCGGATTTCGTCGCCGTGGCCAGAGGGTTCGGGGCCAGAGGGATCCGCGTGGAGAAGCCTGGGGAGATAGCCGGCGCCCTCCTCGAAGCCAGGGAGTCTGACCGCACCACGGTCATCGAAATAATGGTCGATCCGGAGATGGACGTGCTCCCGATGCTGCCCGCCAACCCAGAGATTCCTATAGTAAAAGGTTACTGCAGATTCTGAATCATATGAAAGGGACGAAAGCGCTCGTTAAGCTGCTGGAAGACAAGCAGGTGGACACCATCTTCGGATATCCCGGAGGCAGCGTCATCCCCATCTACGACGCTCTGTACGACTCTTCCATAAGACATATCCTGGTGCGCCACGAGCAATGCGCCGCCCACATGGCGGACGGATACGCCAGAGCCAGCGGCATACCCGGCGTGTGCCTGGCGACCAGCGGGCCGGGCGTTACCAATTTAGTTACCGGGGTGGCGACCGCATACGCCGATTCGATTCCGATGATAGCCCTCACCGGCCAGGTGGGGACCAACATGCTCGGCCTGGGCGCGTTCCAGGAGGTGGACGCATACAGCCTTCTCATGCCCATCACCAAGCACAATTTCCGCGTCCTGGACGTCAACAGGCTCTCCCACGCGATAAAAGAGGCATGGGACATCTGCCGCGGAGGGCGCCCCGGGCCGGTCCACATCGACCTTCCGGTGGACCAGATGAACTCCGAGATGGACGAGTCCTATCTCAGCGAGACCTACGGCATCAAGCCGGATTTCGAAGACGTATCCAACCTCCAGGAAGCCGCCAGATGGATAGCCGAGGCCGAGAGGCCGGTAATCCTCGTCGGAGGAGGAGCGGCGAACGCCCAGGACGAGGTGATGGAATTCGCCCGCCTTCTGAAAGCTCCCGTGGACACCACGCTCATGGGCATGGGCATAGTCCCGTCGTCATACGAGCTGTGCATGGGCCCGCTGGGGATGCACGGGAGGATGTCCGCCAAAAGCGCGATGAACGGCGCCGATCTGGTCATCTCTATAGGCAGCAGATTCTCTGACAGGACCTACAGCCCCCGCAGCAAGATCCAGGATCCGAAAGGGAGGGTGGTCCACATCGACGCCGACCCGACGGAATTCGGGAAGCACGGACAGCAGAGCCGCATAGACCTCCTCGGAGACTGCAAGAAGATCGTCCCGATGCTCACCGCCGCTTTGAAAGGATACGCCCCCAGAAAAGAGTGGACGGCCGAAGCGGAAGGCTTCAGGAAGAGATGCCGCTGCGACACCGACCTAAGCAATTATCCGATCGCGCCGCAGAAGCTGATGCATGAGATCAATAAAATCATCAAAGACGACACGATCGTCACCACCGACGTGGGCCAGAACCAGATGTGGGCGATGCACCATCTGAACTTCGAGCACCCGCGCAGGCTCCTTTCCTCGGGAACCTTCGGGACCATGGGATACGGCCTTCCCGCGGCCATCGGCGCCAAAGCGGCCAAACCGGATTCCGACGTCATCGCCATAACCGGGGACGGAGGGTTCCAGATGGTCATGCAGGAGATGGCCACATCCATGTCTGAAAACCTTCCCGTAACTGTGATCGTCATGAACAACGGCGTCCTCGGCATGGTCAGGCAGTGGCAGAAGCTGTTCTGGAACGGGAGATACTCCGGGACCACGCTCAACGGGAACCCCGACTTCGTGAAGCTTGCCGAATCCTTCGGGGCGAAAGGCCTGCTGGTGGAGAAGCCCGGCGAGATCGCCGACGCGCTGAAGGAAGCCAGGGACTGCGGCAGGACCTGCCTGGTAGAGGTCAGGACCGACAGGGAAGAGGATGTCCTCCCTATGCTCCCGGCCGATCCGAACGCGCCGATCGCCAAAGGGCATTGCGCCTATTGACACCCGAATCGTACCAGATATGCTGTTCAGGGCGTTTCGAATCGTACTATAGGATCCTGTGAAATGAATGATTAAAGCACAAGTCCAAAACTTTCTATCCTGAAAAAAGCCGGAAGATGCGCGCTCTGCTGCGGATGGATGCTTCCGCGCCGATGCCTGACCTCCGCCGATGGATGGGATGCGGACGCTTCCGGCCTCGGAACCGGAGTACCAACCCTTATATCGGGTTTCAAAGTACGGGACACGCATGGACGTCGAGGAGCGCGTGTTGGAGAGGATATTGCCCTCCGAGGAGTACGTGGCCGAGCTCGAGAGCAGATCGGAGCGCCTTATCGCCAAAGTCACTCAGTATGCGGCCGAGCACGGCATCGACGTCGAAGTCACGCTGGCCGGATCGTTCTCCAAAGGGACGTTCCTTTCGGACCCGGATTTCGACGTCTTCATGATGTTCCCCAACACCGTCCCCCACGACGAGCTCGAAAGGATCGGGCTGAAGATCGGCGAGGATATCCTCCACGGCACCAGGATGTTCTCGGACCACCCCTATACCAGAGGGAATTTCGAAGGGACCGACGTGGATCTGGTCCCCTGCTACCGCCTCGAGAGCACCGACAAGCTCAGGAGCGCCGTAGACCGCACCCCGTTCCACACCAAGTACATACTGTCCCATCTCGACTCGGGCCAGAAGAACGAGGTCCGCCTTCTGAAGAAGTTCATGAAGGGCATAGGCACGTACGGCGCGGAGCAGGATGCCAGAGGATTCTCCGGATATCTCTGCGAAGTGCTGGTCGTCCACTACGGGTCGTTCAGAGGCGTCCTCGAAGGCTCCCAGAAATGGAAGAGCAACTATACCATCGCGATCGAGGGGAAAGGGCCGTCCATGGTCGCCCCGCTGGTGGTGTATGACCCGGTGGATTCCCGCCGCAACGTCGCGTCCGCGGTCCACGAGGACACCATGGGGACTTTCATAGCCGCTGCGAAAGCATATCTGGCGGAGCCCGGCGAGAGATTCTTCTTCCCGGAGGAGAGGGAAGCGCTTCCCAGAGAGGATCTGGCGGCGATCGCCGACAAGCACGGCTCCAGGCTGGTCACGGTGCTGTTCGACAGGCCCGAGGGCATCATCGAGGACAACCTGTATTCCCAGCTCTGGAAGACCCAGTACGCCCTCGAAAAGAAGCTCAACGAGTTCTCGTTCAACGTCCTCCGCGCGGTGCACGACATGCAGGGGGACAAACTGGTCGTGATGTACGAGATCGAGCGCGACATGCTCTCGAAGACCCACAAGCATTGCGGGCCGCCGGTCTGGGTCAGCAATTCGGACACTTTCCTGGAGCGCTGGAAGAGCAACGAATACGGGAGCCCGTTCATAGAGAACGGGACCTGGGCGGTCATAGCCGAGAGGATGTACTTCACGGCGAAGGAGATGCTGTACGACGAAGCGGCCATATCCGGCCTGGGCAGGGACATAGACCCCAACACGATGCAGGTCCTCAGCCATCTGCAGACCCTCGCGACCGCCGACCCCCTTATGATGACGGAACTGCTGGATCCGAAGCTGCCCTGGGAAGTCTGACGCAACCAATTAATACCGACGCTGATATGACGCGCCAGAGGGCCTGTGGGTTAGCTTGGTATACTTGCAGCTTTGGGAGCTGTTGACTCCGGTTCAAATCCGGGCAGGCCCACCTTTGTTTTATGCCATCCAGCATAACTATTGACCTTGTTTCTAGCGGTCTGGCTAATGGCGCTTGTGTTTTTCTAAGTCGTTTTTTTGGGTCTTCTGGGAGGTATGGGTCCGGCTTATTGTCGTTGGGCCCGCGCCCTCCTGCGCTCACGTCTTGGAGAGCGCCTCGCGACGCGTCCCGATTCTTCGGTTCCCGCCTACGATGCCGTTGAAGCAAACTGGCACCGTCGCCAGTCTATACTCTCGTCGGGATCCGGATACATAGGCCCGTACCCGTGGAAGAGGTCGCCCCTGGCCTCGG
The DNA here is from genome assembly GCA_016281925.1 of Methanomassiliicoccaceae archaeon. GTDB lineage: Archaea > Thermoplasmatota > Thermoplasmata > Methanomassiliicoccales > Methanomethylophilaceae > Methanoprimaticola. Next base: position 15,390 of record JAEEJP010000005.1, on the reverse strand, counting down.
CCTCCGCAGCCTTCGCCTCGGCGGGCGCTACAGCCGCCATGACCTCGTCTTCAGTGATCGAATAGGCCTCCGCCAGGGATGCGACGGTCTCGCTCCTCTCCCTGCGGAGGTACGTCCTGCACTCACATCTCTTCTTCATAGAAATCGACCTCTCCGTCAGGAACCCGTCCACCGAGGAATCGAAAGCAGGATCGAAGGAGTACAGAACATCGGACACCGCGGCCTCACTGTACTTGGACAGCGGGGCGGACAGCCTGACGAGTGTGTATCCGCTCATTGATCCACGCCCATGATCCGATCCAGGATCTCGGGATTGTCGGTGGTGCCCTGGACCGGGCCCAGAGCGTACGGCCCATACTTCTCATAATCCTCGATGGCCTTAGCTAGATTCGCTCCGGTCTCAGGCGTGTCGATGACCATAATCTCGTAGAATGATTTGGTCGCCATTCCGATTCCTCCCTGCATGCTGAAGGTCTTGCCACCATTCTATGATTGCCAACGGGGTGCTATGATAGCGGATGCATCGAAATTCCATAAGTCGATGGGCCGCCCTGGTACGAGGCCTTCTGTCTTTCCAGGAAAAAACTGTCCAGCCCCTGAAAGGGCCCTTCCCATGCAGACTCCTCTCGGAAAGCCTTCTTCAGCAGGTCATTGGCCTGTCCCGCATCGGGCATCCCCGAGACGGTCCCGTACGGCTCGTAAAGGCTGTCCAGGAACTGGCAGCAGAACAGGGGGTAATGCTCCACCCCATCCTCCGTGACCTCAATATCGGTGGTTTCGAACTTCATCCTGCGCTTAGTCCCGTACTTTTCTCTCATCGGATCCAGAGACTTCGACTTCCTGTTGTTCCCGGATTTCACCTCGATCGCGGCGACCGTCCCCCTCATCGCCGTGATGAAATCTATCTCGAAGCTCTTGCTGGAGAAATAATAAAGCCTATGGCCTTTGGACTCCAATGCCTCAGCCACCGCATTCTCCATCACGGAGCCCCTGTTCGTGCGGACGTCCCCTGTAAGGATTGCATGCGCCACGTCCTCCGACATCATGGATATCAGGAGGCCCGTATCATTGAGATACAGTTTGAAAGCCCCCGGATCGGCGCCCGCTTCCAACGGGAGATTCGGATTTTCCAGACGGACGCACTTCAGACAGACGCCGGCATCGATGAGCCATTGGATTGCCGCGGCATAGGAACCGGATGTCGCCGGCTTGGCCGCGCCGACTCTGGCGTACATGAACTTCCTGTTCTCCTTCGACAGCTGCGACGGGACCGAGTCGAAGACTGCGAAAATGCGGTTGCGATCCTTCGCCCCGGAATACTTTCCGATATCATTGCGATAGCCTTCGACGATTTTCCTGTGGATTTCCCTGACGGCATGGCAATCGTTGGACTTCAGATACTTGGACACCGCTTCAGGCATCCCGCCTACGGCTACGAAAGTGCGATAATAAGACTCCATGACAGCCGTCAGCGCCTTTCCAAGCGGCTTCCGCTCCGATATGCGGGTCTTCATGGAGTCGATTGCCCCCTTCTCTATGCCCGCGGCCCAAAGAAACTCCTCGAAATCCATCGGGTGGAGGACTATAGTCTTCTCATACCCCACAGGATATGAGTCGACCTTGGAATAATCCAATCCCAGAAGGGAGCCTGAAGCTATCACGCGTATCCGGCCGTCGGAAGCCAGATATTTCAAGGAAACCCTGGCATTGGGGCAGAACTGTATCTCATCGAGAAATATAGCCGTCTGAAAAGGCACCATCCTGAACCCCGGGATCATAAGCTCCATCTTGGATATCAGGGATTCCGCAGAAAGGTCCCCCTCGAATATGCCCCTGAGATCGGGACGCTCATGGAAATCTATCCTCAAATGGACCGGAAATTCCGAGGAAATGAACTCGTCGATGATGTACGTCTTCCCCACCTGCCTCGCACCCCTGACAAGAAGGGCCTCTCTCTTTCCGCACTCCTTCCAGAGCTTCATGTCGTGGGTTATTTTCCTTTCCATGCTATATTTATATTGAACGAATTAATATAAAATTATTTTGTGTAAAAGTTAGTATTTAATTAATTTTTTCCTAGGAATAAATTTGTGTTTCCTAATTTTTTCTTAGGAATATTTCTGCCGCCTAACGCCGCACCGGATGCCGGATATGACCTTCGGTTCGACAGATCCAGACAGGTTAACGGCGATGCCTCTCGGAAATGTCGCCGGAGCCGGACGGAATGGGAACGGCCTTTGCCGCCCTCTGCATAGCGCTGTGCCTGGCAGCCATGCCCATCCTCGTCTGGCCGGGAAGGGATGTGTGCGCGGCTGAGACCACATTGGAGTAAGACTATAGTATTGCAGATAACAGACGCATGTCTGCCTGCCGCCCTGAATCCCAAACCGGGTTGGCAGAACTATAGTCTTACAATGACATACCTTCAGGCTGCCCTCGGTGATGGCCCTCTTCGAACGGCCAGACCGGCTCCGGCTGCTCCCCCGACAGGAACCTCTCCAGGACATCGGCGCTGACTACGCTGCAGATGACCTCGGCGGCTTTATTTCCTTCTTGGTTGTAGGGGATGGTCGCATCCTTCCCCAGGTACGGGCTGATGCCCCTTTCCCCCGCCCCGAAATACGTCGTGATGACGCAGAACTCGGTGAGCATCCCCGCAAACAGGATGGAATCTATGCCGTTGTCCGCCAGAATCTTCTCCAGATCGGTCTCCTTGAAGCAGTTCATATGCTCCTTGAGGACGATTATGTCGGAATCCTCGACGGCAAGCCCAGGGAGCCATTCGTCCCCGTCGTCCCCTTCGTATCCGCAATGGGACGGGCCGACGAAGCCCACGAATATCACGGGTGCCCCGTGACTGCGGAAGATCCCCGCGAACCTGTTGATCGCTTCCACGGCAGACTCCATGCGGTCCTTCCAGTCGGGGACCGGGAGCGAGAATTTGCGCTGGGGATCGACGACGACCATCGCCATCTTCTTCCCCCAGATCGAATCAGCTTTCATTCCTGCGCCTCCAGAGCCAAAGGCTCATACATATCCTCCAATGTCAGCAGCACCACGTCCCCCTTTGAACCGGCAGTCTCCCTGAGGTCGTCGGCGAATCCGCATCCGGAGAACAGCATGAACAGAGGCGCATGCTCTATCCTGAGCTTCCTGGAGCCGTTCTGCAGCCTCCTCAGATCGCGCATATCCATGGGATCCCCGCGGAACCTTGATAGGGAGCATATGGTGACCCTCTTCCCTTCCGCATCCCTGGCCACAGATACGTATTCCACGTCCGGGCCTGAAGCCCCTCCGCCGTGTATTTTTCCTACGGAAGCGTTGTCGTAGTGTATCCTGATGTATTCCCTGCAGATGCTCCGGAACACGTCGGAAAGATAGGAATCCATCGCGATCAGAGCTCTGGCGAAGGCTTTCTCCTCCGAGAAGAAATCGTCCCCTAGCCTGCACCTCGTTATCACGGTATAATAGAACTTCAGGATGTTGCTCGAGAAGCCGCACAGCCAGTTCCTTTCGTCGAAATCGGAGTGGTCGCGGAATACCATCCCCCTGTTCTCCATCTCTGCGATCGCCTTCTGGCACTGGGATGATGTCAGCCCGGACTTGGATTGGATCTCCTTCAGCGTCTCCGCCCCCGACGCCATGGCATACAATATCTTGTCGCAATCGCTCTTGGAAGACAGCTCCGAGACTATTGATTCCGCTTCCAGGGAGAAAACCGACATCTTGCCGATGAACTGGCTTCTGATGACCTCTTCCGGGCTTCCGATCAGGAGATGCTGGTATGCGGGCGTCCCGCCGACGATCGCATAAGCCTGGAGCTGCTGCGCCGGCCCGAATTCAGGATGGAACCCGACGCATTCCAGATAGTTCATCGGCCTGATCTCTTTCGGGTTCGTTATCCTGCCGAATATGGAGCCGTCGGTGTCGCACGCGATGAGCAGGATCTTGGTGCTCTTTATGTCGCGGGAAAGGAATCTGGTGATCTCGCCGTACAGATGCTGGAACTGATTCAGGAGCTCGGAATAATTGTCGAGGATCACTACGGTCCGCTTCACGCATATCGTTTTGAGGCGGTCGAACAGCTCATCCACGTCGTCGAAATGCTCCTCTTCGTTGGTGAACCTATGCACGGATTCCTCGATGTTGCGGAGGCATTCCGATCTCGGGCCGTTGAAGCCTGATATGTATATGTGGCGCTTGTATTCGCAGAATTTCTGCAGAAGGGCAGTCTTGCCCAGGCGCTTCCTGCCGTATATGGCGCAGCTCTGCGGGACGGCTCTGTACAGGCTTTCCAAGAAATCGAGATCAGCTTTCCGGCCGACGAATCCTTCCATGCCCATAATAAGCGGTCAGACTATAAGATGATTGGAATTCTGATTTAGGCATAACTAAATTTAAATATTATTTAGGTATTCCTAAATTTAGAAACAACAAACGGAGGCGCATAGAAAAGAGGAACGAACATGACCTGTCCGGCCCGCGGAAAGTCCAGTGGCATAAGTAGTATCACACGGGCCGGCCGTATACCAAACTCATTCCCGGTAAAGCTCCGGACGTCTTTTAGCCAGATAATGGACCCCTTTCATCGTGGCGTATCCGTCGCCTTCCCTTATTTTTTCCAGAGGCTCCGAAGGGAGATCCGCGAAAACAAGAGCATCGCCCCCGGCAGCATCCTGGGAGATGACCTTCCCCAGAGGATCCAGGACCATGGCGCATCCGCCGAAGCCGACACCGAAGCCGTTGTCCCCGGAAGCGTTCACGGCCGCCACATACACCGAATTGTCGTATGCCCTCGCCGGAAGGATCCTGTTCCAGATGTCCATCCTGCGTGCGGGGGATAGCCCGGAGGCGGTCGGCATCAGCACCAGATCGGCGCCTTCTGATGCATATGTACGCGTGATGTCGGGGAAATGCGATTCCCAGCACAGCTGTATGCCGATGGCCGCCTTCCTGGTGCGTATGATGCCCAATGAATTCCCCGGGACCAGCCTCTTGGACTCTGCGTCTCCCAGATGGGTTTTCATGTATCCGCCGGCTATCTTTCCCTCCTCCGCGATCGCCTGGACGATATGGAGCCCGGAATCCACGTACCCGAAGCAGATGCTGATGCCCCTGGAAGCGGCCACCAGGCTTCTGAACTCGGGCGAATCCTCTTCTGCCCGGAATATCCCGCCGGACGACACCGCATATCCCGTCAGAGAAAGCTCCGGGAAAACTATCATGTCTGCCCCGAGTGCTTCCGCTTCCTCCGCCCGCCTGAGCATTGACTCCAGATTGCCGGCGATGTTCCCGGCCTCGGACCTCATGCATGAAAGCGCTATGCTCATGTCCTCCATGGATTCCGGATGCGGGAGATAGGATATTGCGGTATCGCCTGCGGTCCGCACGCAATAAACCGCAGATCGCGCAAAAAAAGGGATCCTGCCCCGGCCGTCCCGGAGCAGGGCCGGGTTTCATTCGGTTTCCCGGGGTTCTTCCGGTAGGACGACATCAACGCCGGTTTCCCTGGGCTTCTTCACCTTGAAGATGATGCCTATGAATACCAGCAGAAGGATGAGAACGCCTCCGGTGAGGAACGCGAAGTCCACGCTGTTGGCGAAAGCCAGAAGGATTTCCCCTGCGATCTCGCCGGCCTGCTCCGGAACCAGTATGGCAACCTGAACCCAGAAATTCGGGTCGGACAGCGAATCCAGCACGCCGGTGTTGTGCGGGATGATGTCATATACAGCCTGGGGCAGGAGCTTGAACAGCTCCCCGTCGATCTTGTTGGCTATGACCATCGCGAAGATTGCGCTTCCGATGGTGGCCCCGACCGATCTGATGAGGTTCACCGCGGAAGTGGTCATGCCTATCTCGGAGCTCTCGGAGCTGTTCTGGACCGCGGTCATGATGACTCCGCCGAGGCACCCGAGCCCGAATCCGAGGACGAACAGGGATGCCACATAGTACTCCACGGAAGTCCCGACCGTCATCCCGGACATCATGTAAAGCCCGGCGAAGGCGATGAGGGGGCCTGCGCAGAGCCACAGCCTGTATCCGGTCCTCTCGAGCAGAGCTCCGCTGGCTATGGAGGTGATCATTATTCCTGCGACCAGAGCCAAAGAGTAATACGCAGAATCCAGGACGCTGAATCCAAGGACGTAGATGGAGAACATGGACGCGTAGGTCATGGCCCCCATCATGGCTATTCCGAAGATGAACATGAACAGGGCCGCTTTGACGACGACCCCGTTGCGGATGAGATGCGGGGCGATTATGGGTTCTGAGACCTTCCTCTCATTGAAGACGAACAGCGCGATGAGCGCCAGAGCGGCGGCGATCATCACTAAGGATGTTATGCTTATCCATTCGAATTTGTCGCCTCCGAACTGGAAGAAGAGCAGGACGTCTATCAGCATCGCCGACAGCAGGATTATGCCGACCTTGTCTATCCTCACGGATCCCGCATCGCTGATGGGCGTGGGGAACTTCTTGATCGTAAGGGCGAATGAGGCTATGGCCATCGGGATGTTTATGTAGAATATCCAGTGCCAGCTGATGTATTCGGTGATGTATCCGCCGATGAGAGGCCCTATGCCGCTTCCGATTCCGAAGACGGCTCCGAGTATCCCCTGCATCCTGGCCCTCTCGCGGGGCGAGTAAAGATCAGCCACGGCAGCGGTCGCCACCGGGATCAGTATCCCTCCGCCCAATCCCTGGATCGCACGGCAGGCGATGAACATCTCCATGCTGGTGGACATCCCTGCGAGGAACGATCCGAAGACGAAGATAGTGAGGCCTACGAGGAAAAGCGGCTTCCTTCCGTAGAGATCGGAAAGCTTGCCCGATATCGGGATCATCACGGTCTCGCACAGCATATACGCCGTGATCATCCATGCGTAAAGCTCCGCCCCGTGGAGATCCTCTATTATCCTGGGGGCGCACGTGCCTACGATGGTCCCATCGAAGCACGCGATGAGCATGGCGAGCCCAAGGCCCAGCATTATCATCCTGCGGACCTTGGGATCTATGTTTTTATAAGTTATCTGTTCGGCAGCCATCTGAATTACGGACGGACATTCCCTTCTGATATTTGTAGATAACCTGGGGATCCGCCCGGATATCAGACGGCACTGTCAGCCGCTTGCGTCCTGGAACGGCAGATCCGCCGGGTCGTATATGCTTCCGGCGGAGATCGCATCGGCGCGCTCCGAAATCTCCCCCATGACGCGGAGGAAAACGTCCAGATCTTCCCTGCCGATGCCCTCGAAAAGCTTCCCGTTCAGATCGTTCACTATCTCCTCGGCTTTCCTGGATACCGCCTCCCCCGACGGGGTCAGATTTATCGACCATACTTTTCCGGTGCTGTCGTTCCTGACGTAGCCGCTGCGTATCAGCTCGCGGACCACTATGGAAACTCTGGATTTGTCTAGCGGTATGCTCTCGCACAGGATTTTCTGGGATATGCCCGGCTGATTTCTGATAGCCAGCAAAAAAGGTATGTAATAATACTTGAACCCAAACTCCTCAGCCCTCTCTGAACTGACGTAACGAACGCACCTGGATACCCTATCTAAGTACTGGTGGAATTGTTCAGGCGAATAACCGTCCATAATTCATGGAACGTATATGGGTTTATAAAAACAACCATCAATCTTTATGTGCGAATTGCTTCATACCACCCCTCAGGTGCGAATATGCAGCTTTATCATGACAAAGATGCGGACCTTTCGATATTCGACGGCAAAAAAGTGGCCGTCCTCGGTTACGGAGCGCAAGGAAGGGCTCAGGCCCTCTGCTTCCACGATTCCGGCATCGACGTCACCGTAGGCGTCAGAAAGACAGGGAAATCCTGGGAGAAAGCCAAGGAAGACGGCCTCAAGGTCGCCGAATTCGCCGATGCCGTGAAAGGCGCGGACGTTGTGCTGATGCTTCTCCCTGACGAGATCCAGCCTGATATCTACAGAGAATACGTGGAACCCAACCTCAAGAAGGGAGCCGCGCTCGAGTTCGCGCACGGATTCGCCATAACTTACAAGCTCATCGTCCCTCCCAAAGACGTGGACGTCATCATGATGGCGCCCAAAGCCCCCGGAGACATGGAGAGGATCGTCTTCACCGAGGGATTCGGGGTTCCGGCCCTCATCTGCATCCACCAGGACGTCACCGGCAACGCCAAGAAGATTGCCCTCGGCCTCGCGAAAGGGCTCGGAGCGACCCGCGCCGGCGTGTTCGAGACCACATTCGACAACGAGACTTATACCGACCTGTTCGGGGAGCAGTCCGTCCTCTGCGGAGGCCAGACCGAGCTCATAAAGAAAGGATTCGAGACCCTCGTCGAAGGCGGATATCCCCCCGAAATGGCCTATTTCGAGGTGCTCCACGAGACCAAGCTCATCGTAGACCTCATCAACAAGGGCGGATTCGAGCTCATGTGGCACGTGGTGTCCAACACCGCGGAATACGGCGGGATGACCAGAAGGGAAAGGGTCGTCACCGACCAGTCCAAGAAAGCCATGAGGGAGATCCTCACCGAGATCGAAGATGGGACGTTCAAGAACCAGTGGAGGCAGGAGTGGGCCGACGGGCTCGTCAACCTCAAGGCAATGGAAGAGAAGGAGAAGCAGCTCCAGCTCGAAGTCACCGGAAGAGAGATCCGCAAGCTCTTCGAGAGAAAGAACTGAGGCGGAAGGGGAGAAAGATGAGCAGGATATCCATAAGATGCGCCCACGCCGGGGAATTCCTCGGCGATCTTGACGGTTCGGACATATCCAACGCCATCTGGCTCTCCCCGCCCGTCACCTTGGAGACCAACATGCTGGGCGGCATGATGTACTGCGAGCTCCCGCTGGATGCCGTCCTGCCCAAGGAAAACCGCGTGACGCAGCTGGAGACCGGGGACATAGCCTACTGGCCCGGCCCCGGGGCATTCTGCGTCTTCTTCGGCCCGACGCCTCTCAGCGGGGAGGACGGGAAGCCGGTCGCCCCGTACCCGGTCATCAGAATCGGCAGGATGATCGGCGACTGCTCCGGCATGGACCGCATCGGAGACAGGCAGAGGATCGTCCTGTCGCCCGTTCTCCGACCGCGGTTATCCGGGCCTGTATCGGAAGAAATCGTCCAGAGTCGTCTTTTTCTTGCTGGGCGCCGTCTTCTTCGGCCTGTTTCCCCTGTCCTTCGGGGCGAACGAGAACAGATCCGCCTGCTGGTTCCCGGTCATCAGGTCCTTCTCGGTCCATCCGAAGACCTCTGTGATGCGCGACGCGGTCTGGGCGATGCGCTCGGCATAATACCTGTAATCCGGCCTGCCGACGAACGGAGTCCCGCTCACGTAAGGCTCCACCTTCTGGGGGGTGCTGCTGCCGTCGGTGACTATCCAGGAGACTTTCATACCTGGTATGAATTCGTACCCGCGTTCGACCATCTTCCTGGCGGCCTGGACGTTGGCCATCCTCTCCGGGTTCTCGTAGGCATCCAGCCCCTTGCAGGTCCTGGATATGACCAGGCTCCCGAGCGGCACCTCGCCCCTGAGCGTGCTCTGGACCGTGCGCCTGACGGTCTCCAGCGCCTCGGCGTTCTCCTCCGCCAGGATCTTCTCGAATAATCCTGTCAGAAGGTCGCTCTGCAGATCGAACGAATCCGAGCGGCGTATCTCGTATCCCCTCACCAGCAGATCGTCGGAGGCCTCCGGCCAAACGACCTTCCCCACGTATCTCTTCTTCATCCCGTGGGTGAACATCGGCTCCAAAAGCTTCTCGAACTCCAGTATGCCGCCGTCCTTGGAGAAACGGTCGGCCATCTTCCCTCCGAAGCTCAAGGATCCTTCCAGGGTGTGGTCCGGGGACTGCATGAACACCGAGTCGGTGTCGGAATAAATCACAGGTATGCCCTCGGACTCGACCGTGTCGATTATCCCCTTGATGTTGGACCTTGCGAACGAAGTGATAGCGGACCCTATGCTCTTGTCCGTGAAGCGGTAGAACGACGAGGCGAACACCCCGTAGAAAGTGTTCATCAGGACCTTGACGGCGGCCTGCAGACCGTCCAGATAACGCTTCTCGTGCTCGTCCGAAGTCTGCTTCATCCTCCTCTTGATGCTGTCCCTCTCGCCCATGAGATCGGACAGAAGCTGCGGCAGGAGCCCCACCCTCCTCTCCTTCGACATGAACCTGGCCCCTGACGGGCTCTGGATCTCCCCGTCCTGGGACAGGGTGGTGAAACAGATGTTCTTCGCTATTATCAGCGACGGATACATGGATTTGAAGTCCAGGACGCACACCCAATGGTACAGCCCCGGCGTCATGCTGTGCACATATCCGCCCTCTATCTGCTCCCCCGAGGCCGTCCTCGCGCCCATCGGAGGCACGCCGACCTTGTTCCTGTCGGCCATGCGTATCAGAAGGGAATCCACCAGCTGCGACGACCCCGAGGTCAGCACATCCTCCAGAGTCAGCTTGGACACGTACGAAAGATCCATGCCCTTGCGGACGGTCCCGACCTCCAGGAGTATGCGCAGCGCCAGCTCGGCGTCTTTTATGCAGTACTCCTTGACCTTCCCCGGGTTCTCCGCCCATTCCCTGTCCATGTGCTTCGGGTCCACGTCCAGCTTCTGCTCCCCGAGGATCTGCATGGACACGGCGTTCAGCGTCTCCTGCTTCGGCCTGAGCTCCCTGCGGACCGCCCACCAGGCGTCGCATACAACCCTGCCTTTGACCCTCCAGAACCTGTCGCTGACGAGCCTGGGCTGGCTCCCGTCGCGGCCCCAGGGCATAGGCTCCTTGATCCTGCAGGCCTTCGCCCTCTCGTCGATCTTCCTGATGTCGTAGTTGTCAATGTTGTACCCGGTAATCACGTCGGGATCTTCTTTCCTGACGGTCTCCGCGAAGGCCTTTATGATCTCCTCCTCGGTCCCGGAGGCGGGCTCGCAGGCTCTAATCCCGTCCCTGTCCGAAATCACCGAGCATATCGTGTAGAGGGTGTCGTGCTCAACGCTGTTCTCCACGTCGAACGAGAGTATCCTCAGCCCGGGATCGAACGCCTCGATGTTCTCGAAGGACTCCATCTCGATGACTATGTCGGTCCCGTACGGCCTGTCGGAAGGCTTCCCGGTCACCCTGATGCACGCGCCCATGTCGTTGTCGTAGAAGAAGCGGTGGTGGTGCGGTATGTCCCCCGACAGGATCCTGTTCTTCTTCCTGATGGCGTTCCTCCACTCGGCCATCTTGCGGGGGTCGCTGAAGGTCACCCTGAGGACGTCATGCATTTCGGACTTGTACAGCAGCCTGTCCGGTTCGGCGGATTCTATGCCCTCCTCCCTAGGAAGAAGGTCCCGGAGCTCCGGCGCCGGATCCACCACGAAGAAATACGGCTTGAATCCGGGGGCCAGGACGGTCACGGATTCCCCTGTCCTCGCCCTTCCGAAGATCTCTATGCAGGCGCTGTCCCCTTCCTGGACGAAGGAAGATCCGATGAGCCTCAGGTCCCAGGTTCCCATATGGATCACTTGTTCGCGACTATCCTTATTATGTCGCCGTCCTGAAGCTCGTAATCCGCCCCGACGGTGCGTTTGGTGCGAGCGTTGACGGCGCGGATGAATTTGTCGCCCAGGTCTGTGTGTATCTTGTAGGCGAAATCCCTGGCGGTGGTTCCGCGGGGGACCAGGAACGCGTCCGGCAGGACCCTGCCGAAATGGTCGGTGAACTTGTTCTCGTCCTCCACGGGGTAGACGACGATGAGGTCCAGCATCCTGAATGCGGCATCCTCGAGGCATTTCTGCACTCCCGTGCCGCCGTATCTGTCCATGTTCGCCTTCATGTAGTCCAGCCCTTTCCTCTGGGCGTCGGTGAGCTTCTTCCCCTCGACGACCTTGAACGACGGATCCCCCGGGACATATTCCACCAGCCCTGCGGCAGCCGCCCTCTTCAGGGCCAGCTCCGTCTCGGCCATGGTCACGACGCACATGTCGTTCACCGCCTCCACCTTCTCTATGAAGCCCTCGGGGGCGATGTCGGCCTTGTTCATGGCCGCGATCATGGGCTTGGACCTCTTCCTGATCTCTTTGCACAGCCTCAGCAGGACTTCGTCATCCCATTGGGTGGGATCGTCCGGCAGCGGGGCCTCCCTGAGCGCGTCCTTTACCTGCTGCTCGGTGACGTTCAGCCCTGCGAGCCTCTCATGGAGGATGGCCTCCGGCTTGCTGCCCTGCATCCTCGCCTGCCTGGCGATCTTGGAGAACCCGTTCTTGATTATCTCCCTCATCCAGCATTCGATCTCGGTCCTGAGGAACAGGATGTCCTCGGCGGGATCGTGGGATCCTGGCTCCCCGGGGACGCCTTCTATGTCCGTGGACCCGCTCACGTCAACCACGTTGATGAGCGCGTCGGCCTGCCTGAGGTCGTCCAGGAACTGGTTCCCGAGGCCTTTCCCCTGCCATGCGTCAGGCACCAGCCCGGCGACGTCCAGAAGCTCGACCGGGATCATCCTTGTCCCGCCGACGCAGAGGGAATTGTGCGGGGTGCAGGCGACCCCCAGCTCTTTGCATGGGCAGGGCGCGCGGACGTATCCGACGCCCTTGTTGGGCTCTATGGTGGTGAAGGGATAGTTGGCGATCTCCACCGGGGCCATCGTTGCCGCCCCGAAGAATGTGGATTTCCCGACGTTCGGCTTCCCTACTATTCCGATTTGCATGCGATCGGTGGCATATATCCGACATCGGATTAGTTTGTATCGTCCGGATGCCTGGCGCGGTAGACCGCATCGGCCAGCTCCCCTATCTCGGCCGGGCGGAGATTCTCTATCCTCTCGTCCAGATAAGGGATGCCGTCCGCGGAACCGATCATGCGGGATGCCTTCAGAGACGTCCCTATCTTCTTCCTGCGGTGGTTGAACGCCGTCTCTACGACCCTGAAGAATGTGCCCTCGTCTAAGACGCTGAACGGCGCCTTCCTGGGGGTTATCCTCACCAGGGCGGAATCCACCTTGGGCCTGGGGTCGAACCTGGACGCCGGCACCGTCTCCAGTATCTCGCACTCGGCGCGGTAGAAAAGATCGACCGTCAGGCGGGAGTAGTCCGGGCTGCCGACGTCGGCGACCATGCGGTCGGCGAATTCCTTCTGGACCATGACGACGGCCGTTCTGAAATCATATCCCAGAAGCTTGAAGATGATCGGCGTCGAAACGCTGTAGGGCAGGTTGCTGACGAAGACGTCGAACTCCGGGAACGGGACTCTGACGGCGTCGCCGCGGATCAACGTCAGGCGGCCCCCGAACTCGCCCTCGATGTAATCGGCGAGCTTCTCGTCCAGCTCTATGCAGGTCAGAGACCCGGAGACCTCCGCCAGCCTCGACGTCAGGACCCCGAACCCGGGGCCGACCTCCAGGACCCTGTCGCCTTCCCTTATCCCGGCGTATCCGATGTGCCTGTCGGCCACCCTGCCGTCTGTCAGAAAATTCTGGCCCCTGCTCTTCCTCGGGACGAACCCGGGATCCGGCCTCCCCGCCCCGGTCATTTCGACACGAACAGGTAGCGCTTGAGGTCGGGGCTCTCGATCTCCTCGATTATGCGCCTGGCGACGAGCTTCTCGGGGACTTTGATCTTCGCCCTCTCGGTGAGATCGGCGAATCCGGTGAATTTGGCCTTCTCCCTCTCCCTGAGGATCTCCTCGACGGATTTCTTCCCGAGCCCCGGTATCTCCTCGAGAAGATGCTTGCGGAGGCTGATCGCCTGGGCTTCGTTGAAGAACCTGATGAACCTGTCCTCGTGGAGCTTCACTATCTCCACGACGGCGTATTCCAGCTCGGCCAGGGCGTTGTTGGTCAGCTCCCCGTACCCGATGCGGCTCTTGACATGGTCGATGACGTCGCGCTTCTTCGCCGCGGTGTCCTTCCCGATGTATACCCTGTCCCCGACGCCGAATATGGCGTTCATCTTTGGGACCAGCATGAAAAGCTTGAACTCCTCGTCTCCGACGGCATATGCCACGGGCTCTTTCTTGCCCATGCCCTGGCCGGAGATGCCTGTCGGCAGGAAATCCAGGATGTAAGCGAACTCTTCCGTACGAACCGCCCCCGGAAGTCTCAGCCGATGTATTTCGCCACGATATCCAGGATCGACTGGATCCTGTCGGCGGTGAGCTCGATCCTTTCCTTGTAGAATATGGCGCGGACGTCGTTGGGGTATTTCGGAAGGATGTCCGCGATTTTGGCCGCGATGCGGTCGTCCACGATGTCGAGGGCGCTGACCTCTTCGACGAGCCTGCGCGTGTCCTCGGCAGAAAGGTAGGAGACTTTCTGGGCGTGCTCGAGCGCGGACTTCTGCGACATGAGAAGCTCTCTCCTCTCGCTTTCCTCCGTAAGGAGCTCTTTCACTTCAGCCAGTGTAACGTAACGCTCAGACATAGTCCCACTTCCTTCTGTTTGATGTTTCAGTTTTTGTTCTTCACGAGGTGCTCGGGGCGGGCGACGACGGTCTTGACTTTGTCTCCGTCCTTGACGCTGACCTCGTAAGCGCTTCCCCTCTCTCCGATGACGACCCCGGTAAGCCCGTGGAATCTGGAGAAGGGCATGCCCTTGTGCACGCTCGGGTCGATTATGATGTTGACTTTCTCCCCCTCTTCGAAGGTCTGGAGGCCTTTGGTGATGGGGGAAAGCCCGCGAGCCCTCGCCTTCTTCTTCAGAAGGTTGCGGGTTTTGGTCCTTGTTCCTCTGGATGCCTGCATTCTGATCCCTCATGGTTCATAGTAGTTTATCGCCAACACATCGAGAGCCTCGACTCTGCACTGCACCCCGAGCCTCTCGGAGAAGCTCGGAACGCTGCGCCCATCGTCGCCGGACACGAACTCCTTGACGTAAGTCCCCGAGTCTGTCTCCAGCTCGAGATCGAACGAATCATCGGTGATCGAGTCCGCCTTTACCCAGTGGACCATCCTCTTCCTCACCAGATCGGCGCGTCTGTGCTCGACCCGGCGGGGAGTCCTCTGATCTATATTGGCGTTCTTGAACGATAAGGCAACGTCAACTACTCTATCTTTATTAACTTTCCCCTCGGCGACGACATGGGCGCGGTATACCTTGTCGGAGGCCGCTCCTTTGTATCTTTCGACGGCTTCGCGCCTGACGAAATGCAGGTCGCGGTATCCCGCCAGGCCGCCTCTGTTGGCGCGCTCGGCAAGCTCGTCCAGGTCTATCCCCCTTATCTTCGGGTCGCTGATCTCCAGCACGAACGGCCTGCCGTCCCCCAGCATGCGGGCGTCGATGTCCTCGCGGCCCATCCCGTGGAAGAAATGCTCCTTGCCGCCGGTCATCTCCAGGGCTATGTCCCCGATGATCTCCTGGACGGAGGTCGGATACATCTTCCCCTTCCCGTGGCAGTGGTCGCATCCCTTCCCGTGGCACACCCTGCAGGGCCAG
>JAEEJP010000031.1 GCA_016281925.1 Methanomassiliicoccaceae archaeon | reverse complement strand
GGCCGTCTTCGCTCCTCTGACGAACGCTCTCATCTTCTCGGGATCCTTCGCGCCGTCCGTCTCTATCCCGGAGCTCACGTCCACGGCGTATGGATGCAGTTTTATAACGGCTTCGCTGACGCTGTCCGGAGTCAGGCCCCCGGCCAGAATGTATCCGCGGCCAATCGGAGACAATAACGACGGATTGAATGCCTTTCCCGATCCCATCCCGCTGTCCAGAAGGATCAGATCCGCGGACGAAGACTCGGCTTTCCTGATGTCCTCCGCGCTTCTGACGATGAAAGATTTGATTATCGCCGCGTCGGTCATGCCGCGAAGGCGGGAAATGTAGCCGTCGCTCTCGGAGCCGTGCAGCTGCACCGCTTTCAGGCCGAGAGATCCGGCCATGAATGCCACCTCCTCCGCCGGCGAATCTACGAAGACGCCCACGGACATCACGCCCTTCGGGATCAGGCGGGCCATCTTCGCCGCATCCCCCAGTCCTACGCTCCTGCGGAATCCCGGAGTCAGAACCATCCCGATCGCATCCGCCCCGGCTTCCACGGCTTCGTGGATGTCCCTCTCGGAGCGCATCCCGCAGAGCTTGACAAGCGTCATGGCAGGCCCCTCAGCTCGCGGATCTTCGCGGCCCTGTCGTCCGAGCGCATCAGCGTCTCGCCTATCAGTACGGCATCGACCCCGTTCCTCTCCAGGTCTTCCACATCCCGGCGGCTCTTTATCCCGCTCTCCGCCACGAACAGAACGTTCTCCGGCACCATCGGGCGGAGCCTGAGGCAGTTGAGATGGTCCACCGTGAAATCCTTGAGGTCGCGGTTGTTCACCCCGATTATCCTGGCCCCGCATTCCAGAGCCATGGATACCTCCGACGGGTCGTGGGTTTCCACCAGCGCCGACAATGAAAGCGAATCGCACACTTCTATGAGCCTTCTCATCTCTTCTTTGCTCAGAATCGAGCAGATGATGAGGACAGCGGACGCGCCGGCGCATTTGGCTTCATGGACCATGTACTCATCGACGACGAAATCCTTGCGGAGAACCGGTATGCGCACCGCGGAAGCTATCTCCGACAGATGACCCAGGTCCCCTAGGAAACGGCTGGGTTCAGTGAGGACCGATATGCAGGACGCGCCGGCGGCCTCGTACTCCTTGGCTATGTCCAGATACGGATAGGCCTCGGATATCACGCCTTTCGATGGAGAGGCTTTCTTGACCTCGCATATGAACGACATGCCCTCTTTCCTCAGGGCCTCCTCGAACGGGAATTGCTTAGGGCCGGCTGCGGCGGCGGAGGATCTGCGCCTCATCTCATCCAGAGGGACCTCCTTCTCCGCCTCGGAAACCCTTCTGCGGGCCTCTTCCGCCAGCTCGTCCAGCACGGTCATGCGCTCGCCTTCCTGTACCTTTCCAGGAGCCTCATGGCTTCGCCTTCGTCTATGAGGTTGGCCGCCATATCGATGCCTTCCCTCATATCCCTGGCTTTCCCGGCGCAATACAGGCCGGCCGCCGAATTCATCAGGACTATGTCGCGCTTAGGGCCTTTCGCCGACGACAGGATGTCCAGCGTTATTCTGGCGTTGTCCTCCGCCGTCCCTCCGACGATGTCCTCTTTCCTGCCTCTGGCCAGGCCGAAATCCTCCGGGGCGATTTCATAGCTCTCAATCTTCCCGTCGCGCAGCTCGCAGACCGAAGTCGAATCCGAGACCGAAATCTCGTCCATGCGGTCGTTGCCGTGGACCACCATGCCTCTCCTGACGCCGAGGCTGTCCATGACATGGGCAAGAGGCTCCAGGAGAAGAGGATCGTAGACCCCGAGGACCTCATACTTGGGCTTCGCGGGGTTGGTCAGCGGGCCCAGGATGTTGAACACCGTCCTTATCCCCAGCTCCTTGCGGATGGAACCGACGTACTTCATGGAAGGATGGTATTTCTGGGCGAACAGGAAGCATATGCCCGGATCGTCCAGCAGAGCCAGAGCCTTCTCCGGCCCCTGGTCCAGGGATATCCCCAGCGCCTCGAGGACATCGGCGGATCCGCTTCTGGATGAGGCGGCCCTGTTCCCGTGCTTGGACACCTTCACCCCGGAGGACGCAATTACCATCGCCGATGTGGACGAGATGTTGAAGCTGTGGGATCCGTCCCCTCCGGTCCCGACGATCTCCAGGGTGTCGTAAGGGTTCCGGAACGGGATGGCCCCGTCGCGCATGGCGGCCGCGCTCCCAGCTATCTCCGCGATGGTCTCCGCCCTGGTGCTCTTCGTAGACAGAGCCGCCAGATAAGCGGCGTTCTGGGTCGGCGTCGTCTTTCCGGACATGATCTCGCTCATGACCTGGTACGCTTCGTCATACGTGAGATCCTGCTTGTCGACTATTTTGATGATAGCCTCTTTGATCATCGCCTGTCCCCCTTGAGAACCCCGGCCGACCTCAGGAACCCTTCCATCATGGCCTTCCCTTCAGGGGTCAGTATCGACTCTGGATGGAACTGCACGCCGTGTATGCGGTAGATGCGGTGCTTGACTGCCATGACCTCTCCGTCCTCCGACATGGCGGTGACCGAAAGGCAGTCGGGGATTCTATCAGGATCCGCGGCCAGCGAGTGGTATCTGGCCACGCCCATCTCCTTCGGCAGCCCCTCGAACATCGGATCGGCCCCGGTTACGGTGATCACGGAGCGCTTCCCGTGCATCGGACGCTTGGCATGGATTATCGATCCGCCGAAGGCCTGGCAG
>JAEEJP010000030.1 GCA_016281925.1 Methanomassiliicoccaceae archaeon | reverse complement strand
CGAGATTTCGGGCTTTTCATTCCAGAGATTTCGGGCTTTTCATTCCAGAGATTTCGGAAGATGAACAGAATACATCACAAGATGAACATCGGTATCGCTTCGCCCATCGAGCCAGAGAACAGAATTCCGACGCATGATCGCAGAAGCCGCCTGGACATCCGGCACACGTCGACTGGCGTTCCCGAGGACATCCCTGCCAACATGGAAGTGCGATACGTGCGTCCAGGTAAGACTCAAGGCCGGCCCTTGCCATGGCATCCCTGCGGCCCGGCCTCGAAGACGACCTCCAGCGAACTCCCGAACTCTTCCGAGCGCGTGCTGATGGCCCTGAGAACGTACGTCCCCGGCGAATCGGCGGTCATCACGAAGACCTGATGGCCCCCTGCGCCATCCAGCAGCCCGGGGTTAGGGTCCGGCACGTACCTGCTCTCGCATCTCAGCCCCCCGTCCTCCACGACGCGCCATTCGAAGCCGGTGGTGATGTTGGATCTGACCGAGTACTCCGCCGGCACTCCAGCCGTCCCAGCGAGCCTGGCGCGGATTCCCACCGGCTGCACGCGGAGCTTCAGCATCCTCAGGCCATCGGGCGTGGAAAGGGCGAGCCTGCGTTCTCCGGGAGCCCCGCATCTGATGCGCAGCCGTGCGCCGCCATCTACGATTTCGCACTCCGCCCCACCGTCCTCCGCGACCTCCCAGGGCCCCTCGCCTTCCTCGTCCAGCCGGATTTCCAGAGGGAAGCCCTCCACGCCGCTCGCGTAGATGCGGCCGTCCTTCCGGCATACGTAGGCGGCGAGGTCCAGCACGCCGTCGGGGAGCTCCGAGGTCCTCTCGCTGCATGTCGCCCTCATCACATGCTTGCCGATCTCCCTCGACAGGACCGAGAACCTCCTCCCGCCGCCCTCGTCGTCCCAGCTCTCGAATCTGACGCCGCCGTCCGACTCGAGGCTCCATCTGCATCCCCTGGGCGACTCCAGATTGAATGCATGGCGCTCGCCTTCTCCCAGGACTATGACGACCGAGGTCATAGGCCGGAGACCGGGGTATTGGATGATAACCGTTGGCCTTCCCGGGAGCGGTCCGTTGGGAACAACGACTTCTGCAAGGCGTGCATGCCCTCTTCTCCGGCCAAATCTCAAGACCAGGAGGCGTCCCCAGCTGGAACAGCCGAACGAGAATGGAAGTCGGCATTGTTGCTGCCTTGCCTTTCGGCCTCTGACGGACTGCCATGGTCTCGGATAACGATGCCGGATTCGCATCAGCAGGGCTTTGAACCTGAATGTGAGTCAGACTTGCCGGAACTCGCATATCGAACAGCCAGCAATCCCATTTTGATTTCGATAGCACCTTTATGAGGTCATTGGCAATCGATAACCGAAAGCGAACCTTGCATTCATGCCTTCGGCCCGACCTTATTCCCCGAATATGAAAACCTCTGCTTGTGCCCATCTTTGGACGATAGCCTGACATGCCCTTGGCCTATCAAAATCTTCAGATCGTTGCGTATCGTCTGCGGCGATACCCCCAGCACCGAGGACAATTCGTAAATGTTCTGAGGTGCGTCCGAATTCATCAAAGAAGCCAGTATGTCGGCCTGCCTTTGAGTGATGTCACCTGCATCCGTCAATTCCATGACATGTCTGCGCTCGTCGATCTTCTTTCTGAGATAGCCTGTGAATATCTCGATGGACTGCATTATCATTTTTATGTTGTAATCCAGGAAATACGTGACGTCGTTATCATCGGTCTCGCTCAGCAGATATGCTTCCTCGTATCCGCCCTTATGTTCCTTGATGGCTTTCGATATCGACAGATACTCCATGACCGAATACCCTTCTTTCATCGTATACCAGTAGAACAGGGACCTGGAGACGCGTCCGTTGCCATCCATGAACGGGTGGATGTATGCAGCGATGAAATGGATCAATATCCCTTTGACTATCGGATGGATGTAGTTCGTCGCATCGTTGGCAAATGCGCACAGACCGTCGACCATAGGCCTGATGAGCTCGTGGGAAACCGGTTCATGATAGGTCTCTCCCGTCAGCACATCTCTGACAGCAATGGAGTCGTCCTCGCGGAATCTGCCTTCGTATTCGCTTTCCTTCAAGGTATCGCGGGTCGCTATTCCATGCAGCTCCATGATGAACTCAGGCGACAGTTCCCTCCCCAAATTGGATCTGATGAACTCCATGGCACGATAATTGTTCAGAATCATCATTTCAGACCTGTTTTTAGGATCTGCGTTGTCGCGCAGCATCCTCTTCGCTTCCCTGGTGGTCGTTGCGGCCCCTTCGATCTGACTGGATGCGATGGATTCCTCCATCATGGAACTGATGGACAACATCATCTTTCTCTTGTCATCGAACCCGTTCATCGGAAGAATGCCTGTCGATAGGGCCATATCGATCTGATGCAGCGGTTTCTGAAATCTGTCCAGGAGGTTGTATGATATCGACAGGCCGCCCACGTCCAATCTTCTGCAAGTGTTCAGCCTCATGACCCTCATCATGTACCAGAGGCTTTCACGACCATACTTGCCGCAATCATGATATTGCAGTTTATCCCAGTGAAGATACTTTTCATTGTATTTTCTCGCCAGATCCCTGGAATCAGCATCCGACAGTATTTCGGGAGAAGGTTTGATCTGTGATAGCTG
>JAEEJP010000029.1 GCA_016281925.1 Methanomassiliicoccaceae archaeon | reverse complement strand
GCATAAGGGGGGTGCGGACAATGGATTTTGACATGCTTTTCAGATGTCTGGCTAGGGTGAAGGGAGTGGACAAGGCGAGATTCGAACTCGCGACTTCTGCCTTGCGAAGGCAGCGATCTACCGGGCTGATCTACTTGCCCATGGTGATAATCCGGTAAGAGTGCGCATGTGTATTCAATATAAAAGAATTGCGAAATGCTTCATCGGAAACCTTACCCACAAATATGAAATAAAAACGCCTTTCCCAGGGCATGAAAATCACGTACTGGACCGATTTCTCATGCCCTTACTGCTATATCGGCGACACCCGCCTCAGAAAGGCCATAGAATCCATCGGCGCCGAAGGCTCCGTCGAAATGGAAATGAAATCTTTCCAGCTCACTCCGCAGGCCGGCCCCAAACCCCGCAACTCCATGGTCGCAGGGATGGCGAAGCATTATGGGATGTCGCTCGAGGAAGCCCGGGAAAAAGTCGACAGAATATCGGCCGAAGGGCAGGCGGAAGGCCTCAGGTTCAGATACGCCGATGTCCAGAGCTGCAACACGTTCGACGCCCACCGCTTATCGAAGATGGCGTTCTCCCACGGGAAAGAAGCCGGAGAGAGGATGAACGAAAAGCTGTTCGAGGCGTTCTTCGGAGACTGCGAGCTCATCGCCGACCACAGCGTCCTGAAGCGTCTCGCGGCCGAATGCGGATTCGACGGCAGAGAGGTGGATGAGGTCCTCTCATCAGAAAGATACGCCAGAGAGGTCATGAGCGACGAGCTGGAGGCCGATTCCTATGGGATATACGCTGTTCCGTTTTACATAATCGGGCGCTACGGCGTCCCCGGAGCCCTTTCCGCACAGGATTTCGCCGGGCTTCTGAGACAGGAGCTCGAGGAATCCGGAGAGCTCGGGAAAGCGCCGGAAGGCACCTCCTGCGGCCCGGACGGATGCGCCCTGCCCAGGAAATGACTCATCTATAAATCGGGAGAGGTGGATTCGCGTCCCATGTCCGGCCTGACGCCCGAGATCATGGAAGAAATGAAGAAACAGAGGACCTTCTCCCTCGCCACCTCAACCAAGGACGGGATACCCAATGTCGTCCCCATAGGCATGCTTTACGTGGGGGATGACGGGAAAATCTGGGTCATCGACAATTATCTCAAGAAAACACTGAAAAACATAAAGGAGAACCCCTGCGTCGCGTTCTTCGTCTGGAACCCCGAATGCAAGGAATCCTATCAGCTCAAAGGCAGGGCGGAGATCGTCAGTTCCGGGGCCGACTACGAGAAAGCGGTGGCTTTCGCCCATTCCAAGAGGGAGACGTTCCCAGCCAAGAACCTCATCAAAATCGATGTCACCGAAGTCTATTACGTCACGCCGGGGGACCACGCCGGGAACCTGTGCGGATGAATGGGAGGGGAATTTCCCCTCCGAAACAATTTCAGAAGAAACGGCCTGATCCGGCCATGTCGGCTGTCATTCGTCGTCCGCCGGCCTGAGGAGCTGCGGAGCCATCCCGAGGATGCCCGCCACAGGGATCAGCAGAAGGCAGAGATAATTGTCGGTCATCAGGGTGAAAGGGACGCCTATGATTGCGCCCGCGATCAGCCCGAAGAACAGCCCCTGCTTAGCTCTGGCTTCCATATCATTCGACCTTCTTTCCCAGGGCTTTCTCGGCTTCGGCGACCATATTGTCCACGATCTCCCTCGCGCCGCCGACATAATTGGCCGCGTCCATGGTCTGGACGATCTCCTCCCTGGTGAGCACCCCTTTCAGGTCCTCCCTCTCGGAAAGGACATCCCTCAGGTGCCTCCCGGTGTCCTCCGCGACCATGGACGATTCGCGCACTATCTCATGGGCGTCCTGCCTGCCGATCCCCTTCTCCGTGAGCTTCATCATCAGAGGCTCGGCCATCACGAGGCCCTTGGAGGATTCGATGTTCTGGAGCATCTTTTCCCTGTGGATCTCGAGGCCTTCGAAAATCCAGTCCATCTTCTTCAGGATCTCGTCCGTAAGGATGAAAACGTGGGGGAGTGTGAACCTCTCCGTCGAGGAATTGGAGAGATCCCTCTCATGCCAGAGGACCTGGCTCTCGAATGTGGGGGTGACGAAGCTCCTGACCACTCTGGCCAGGCCGCAGACGTTCTCCGAATTCATCGGATTCCTCTTCTGGGCCATGGTGGAGCTTCCCACCTGCTTCTTGACGTCGAAGTATTCCGAAGCCTCCCCTATCTCGGATCTCTGGAGATTCCTTACCTCGGTGCCGTATCTCTCAAGGGATGTGGCAATATTCGCCAGGATGCAGATGGCTTCGGTGTATCTGTCGCGCCCGACCACCTGGGTGGCGGCCGGCTCGTATTGAAGCCCCAGATCTTCCATCACCAGCCTCTGGATCTCGAAGAAATTCTTTCCCAGCGCGGCACCGGTTCCGACAGCTCCCGCCATCTTGCCGGCGCATATCCTAGGCTTGGCCTGGATGAGCCTTTCCCTGTGCCTGAGCATCTCGGCGACGTATCCGGCGATCTTGAAACCGAAAGTTATAGGGATGGCGAACTGGGCGTGGGTCCTGCCGATCTCGATGGTGTCCCTTTCCCTCTTGGCCAGGGATGCGAGCGTGTAGATGAGCCTATCGACGTCTTCCTGTATGATCTCCAAGGCCGCTTTGAGCTGGAGAGCGGTGGCGGTGTCCACGATGTCGTTGGAGGTGGCGCCGAGATGCACGTATTTCCCCGCGCTGCCGGAGCATTTCTCGGTCATCGCCTTCACCATGGCCATCAGATCGTGCCTGGTGTCCTTCTCTATCTCCTTGATCCTGTCGACGCTCACGATGCCGAGGGTGGCTATGCGCCCGATCTCGTCCGCATCTTCCCGGGATATCGTTCCGAGAGCGGCGTGCGCCCTGGCCAAGGCCGCTTCCACGTTCATCTGATACTGGATGCGGCTTTCCTCGCTGAAGACCGCTTTCATATCGGCGCGGCCGTATCTGTAATCAAGGGGGCAGACATTGCTCATCAATATCGGATTGGCGACGGCCAACTTAATATAATAATTTGCCCTATAATTGTGGGCAGATTCCGCTCCCGCGAATAGGTTCGGAGGCCGGAAAGCCGCCGTCCTCATGCAGTTTTATGGCGTACAGTAGAAATCCTTATATCTATGGCTATAATAGGCCAATCGAAGTAGGCCATGCTTCTGCTCATGGCACGTTGAATAACTAAGTGATGATTTATGGAAGATTTTGTGGAGGAAGTTCAGCAGCAGGATTCTCAGGTAGAGGAGCAGGTTTCTATGGCGACCGAGGAAAAGACGGAAAACGCCCCTGCGACCGAAGAGTCCGGAGCTGAGAAGACAACCGTCTCGTCCGAGGACGAACTCGTAGAGCTCGAGGAAAAGCGCGGCATCATCAACGAGGATGCGGAAAAGCACAGGAAGCTCAGAGATGAGCTCAACAACCAGACCAAAGAGTGGAAAGCCAAGAGGGATGCGCTCAACGGTCAGGTCAGAGAGCTCGTGGATGAAGCCGGAAAGTGCAGAGAGGAGCGCGACTCCCTCAACCAGAAGGTCAAAGAGACCAAAGAGCTCAGAGACGAGTGGAACCAGAAGGTTACCGCTCTCAAGGAGCAGCTCGCTCCTTTCAGGAACACCGAGAAAAACGACGAGAAGAACGAAGTTCCCGTCAAACAGCTGAAGAAACAGCTCCAGGATCTTGAGTACACCCAGCAGACCAAGGCGCTCGGAAAGGACAAAGAGAACGAGATCATCAAGCAGATCTCCGTCCTCGCCAAAGAGATCGCGGACAGGGAGAAATCCTACGAGCAGAACGACGAAGTCAAAGCCCTCGTCGGACAGCTCAGAGAAGCCAAAGCTCAGGCCGAAGGCTTCCACCGCCAGGTTTCCGAGTACGCCGAGCAGGCCCAGGCGGCCCACGACAAGATGATCGGGTTCTATGAGCAGGCAGACAAGCTCAGAAAGGAAGCCGACTCCGCCCAGGCCAAATTCGTCGAATGCAAGCAGGCTGCCGATGAGGAGCACAAGAAGCACATCGAGCAGATCAAGTCCGTCCACCAGATGGACCGCGACGCTTCCGAATACAAAGGGAAGAAGAACGGCGGCGCCCGCGGCGGAAAGAAGAGAACCGAGTCCGACAACAAGAAGGAGGCAAAGGAGATCTTCGAGCGCTTCAAGGCCGGAGACAAGCTCTCCACCGAAGACCTCATGGCCCTTCAGAAATCTGGGTACCTCTGAGTCTCAATTGAGGGGCGTTTCCGCTCCTCTTCAAACCATTTAAGCCTTTTTTCCTGTGAAATGCATATTTCAGATGCCTTTTCTCTCCGGGGAAATGAAACTGGCTCATACAGATCATATCCATTCCATGGATTCGATCCGTATATTACGTTGATAAATTCCGCAGATGATATGAAATACAGCACAAGCAATATATTTTTGCAGAATTAGGCTCAAGTTATTCATAAATGAATATCTGAATAAGAAAGATAAATATACCAATGGCGCGAATACCGTGAATGCGAGGATTAGGCGGGCAGAGTGCATCCCATCCCTTCTTATCGTCCGCCCGATCCCCCGCTATATCATTCCGCACATTATTTTATGAAGTTCGCAGATAGGGAGTCGATCAAATGGGTTTGGAAGGATTGGGAAAATCCCTGAGGAACGTCTTCGGACGCATAGGCAACGCGACCTCCGTCGATGACGATCTCATCAACGACATATGCAAGGACATCCAGCGCGCCCTTCTGGAAGCGGACGTCAACGTAAGGCTGGTCCTCGACCTGACAAACAGGGTCAAGCAGCGCGCCAAGGAAGAGCCGCCGCCGGCCGGAAAGAGCGTGAAGGACCATCTGACCCAGATCATCTACCAGGAGCTGGTGCGCCTCGTGGACAACGGCGAAGGCATCCAGCTCAAGCCCCAGACGATAATGATGGTCGGACTGTACGGGCAGGGAAAGACCACCACCACCGGCAAGCTCGCGCTGTATTTCTCCAAGAAAGGGTATTCGGTGGGGCTCATCGGAGCGGACGTATACAGGCCCGCGGCTCTCGATCAGCTGAAGCAGCTCGGCGAGAAAGTCGGCGTCGAGGTCTACGGCGAACCCGGGGAATCGGACGCGGCCGGGATAGCCCAGAGAGGCCTCCAGAAATTCAAAGACAAGAAGATCGTCATAATCGACACCTCCGGACGCCATGCCCTCGAGGACGACCTCATTGAGGAGGTCAAAAGGATAGCAGAGGTCGCCAAACCCGACGAGAGGATACTGGTCCTGGATTCCCAGGTCGGCCAGCAGGCCGGACCCCAGGCCGAGGCCTTCCACAACGCCGTCGGGGTCACCGGGGTCATACTCACCAAGATGGACGGAACCGCCAAAGGAGGCGGAGCCATCTCCGCCATCTCGAAGACCAACGCCAGGATCGTCTTCCTCGGGACCGGAGAGCACATACGCGATCTGGAGCCGTTCAACGCCGGAAAATTCATATCCAGGCTGCTGGGGATGGGGGATCTGGAATCGCTCATCCAGCTGGCCAACGAGGAGATCGACGACGCCGATTCCATGCAGAAGGTCACCGAAGCGATGATGAGCGGGAAGTTCACGCTGAACGACATGTACTACCAGATGTCCCAGGTCAAAAAGATGGGGCCGCTGCAGAAAGTCATGAGCCTGCTCCCCGGATTCAGCGGCATAGAGGACAAGATCGATTACGAAGCGTCCCAGAAGAAGCTGCAGATTTTCCGTACGATCATGGATTCCATGACCAACGAGGAGAGGGAGGACCCTTCGCTGATCAAATCGAAGCGCATAGAAAGGATCGCCAACGGCGCAGGCGTGTCCCCGCACGATGTGAAGGAGCTCCTCGCCCAGTACAACATGACGAAGAAGAGCATGTCCAAGTTCGGGAAGGACCGCAAAGCGCGCAAGAACATGATGAAGCAGCTCAACGGCGTCAACCTGGAAGCCCTGAAGAACATGCAGCAGTGATAGGATGAGGTATTTCGTCATCACCGGCCACAAAGCCGCCACCAGCGGGGATTTCAAGCTCGACGACATAGCCGGCGGAGCGGGAAGGCTGGACATCCTGGTGAGATGCGTGAATTCGGCGTTCTTCCTAAGCCACAACCTCCGCAAGGATGTGGAGGCCTATCTGGTCTGCGAAGGCGGGAACGACGCCCCCAAGACCGTGATATTCAAAGGGAACGAACTCAGATATCTGAATCCCGACGAGAGGAGCACGTCGTCGCTTATCCGCAACGCTCTGATGAAGCCCATAACGGACGCCGAGACGAAATCCTCGCCGGGAGTTTATGTCTCGAGGATGTCCTTCTTCGACGTCCTGGACAAACTGTCCGGGAGAGGGGATTTCGTGTATCTCAAGGAGGACGGCACCGACTGCAGGGAATACGGGTTCCCGGAGAATCCCATCTTCGTGCTGGGGGACAACAGCGACCTCACCGAGGAGGAGGAATCCGCGCTTCTGAGCCGCAATCCGGGGAGAATAAGCATCGGGCCGCTGAGCCTGCATGCCGACCACTGCATGATCGTAGTCAACAACGAGCTGGACCGCAGGGAGGCGGAAGCATGAACGAGATGATACCGCAGCACAAGCATTGCGTGAATTGCGGGAGAGCATTCACCGGAGGCGGCCTGTACTGCAGCGATGCCTGCAAGGAAGACTCCGGGAAGGAAGTCAAAGGCAAGCTGCTGAAGCTGGGCGCGATCTGGCTGGCAATAGTGGCCGCAACCATAATCCTGGTCCTGCTGGTAAGGCGATGACCTCTGCAGCCGTGGCGGGAACTTTCGACGTACTGCATGACGGCCACAAGGCTCTCATAAAGCGCGCCTTCGAAGTCGCAGACCGCGTAGCCATCGGAATAACATCCGACCGCATGGCATCGTCCAAAGACCATGCACATGTCCCGCTGGTCATCCGCATGAGAGAGCTGAGGGATTACGCGGACAGCCTCGGCGGCGCGGAGATATTCGAGATAGACGACGTCTACGGGCCGGACGGGATCATGGACGGCATGGACATCCTCGTCGTGTCCGAGGAGACTCTTGCTAACGGCAGGAAGATCAACGAAAGGAGGATTTCCAGAGGGCTGAAGCCGCTCGAGCTCTCCGTGGTCCCGCTGGTGATGTCCGACGCAGGCGGGAAGATATCTTCCTCGTCGATCCTCAGGGGGGAATACGGCCGCTCCGGAAGATCCGGCGCCAAGGACATAGCCGTGGGCTCCGCCAACATGGTGAAGGTATCGGCGGTCCGCTCGGTCATGGAGCGCATATACGGGGACGTGAGGATCACCGCGGTCGAAGCGGACAGCGGGGTGCCTCCCCAGCCTTTCGAAGGCCAGACGCATCAGGGTTCGGTGAACAGAGCTAAAGCCGCCCTCGGCAGCCATGAGATGGCCGTCGGGATCGAGGCGGGCGTGTTCGAGATGCTGGACGGCCTGTACGACATACAGCACTGCACCGTCATAGACAGCGACGGCAGGATGACCTACGGCCAGGGCCCGGGATTCCGCTATCCGGACGGCGTCGCGGAACTGGTGCGCTCAGGGATGACGGTCGGGGACTCCATGCGCCGTATCTACGGGGAAACCGACATCGGGAAGAAGCAGGGAGCGATCGGGCTGCTCAGCAGAGGGCTTCTGGACCGCAAAACTCTTACGGAGCAGGCCGTCATCGCGGCCATGGTTCCGCGCCTATGGGATGAGCGAAGATGTTCACCAGAGAGAAGATCGGACGCAGCGAGGAATACCTCACTGACGAATCGAAGATGACCGGACATGCCAGCAACGTCCTGCTCCCGATGACCGAGCAGGAGCTCAGGGAGATTCTGAGGGTGTACAATTCAAAAGGGACCCCGGTGACGGTCGCGGCCATGAGGACTGGAGTATGCGGCGGCAGCGTCCCGCAGGGAGGGGATGTCCTTTCGCTGGAGCGCATGACCGGCGTGATAGGCATCGGAAAAGACGAAAGAGGATATTTCCTGCGCGCGATGCCCTGCACCACCCTGAAAGATATCGATTCCATCCTCGCCCGCAGGGATTTCTCGGGGCTCGCCGACATCACCGAAGGGGCATGCGAAGCCCTGAGGAACGAGCCTGAAACCTATTTCTATCCGGTTGATCCCACCGAAATGGGGGGCTCCATCGGAGGCAACATAGCCACCAACGCATCGGGACCCAGAACGTACCGCTACGGCCCAACCCGCGACTGGGTCAGAAGAATCAGGGTCGTCATGGCCGACAGCGCCTTCGCGGACATAACCCGGGGGGAATGCCGCGCGGAAGGCAGAAGGATGGGATTCGCCGCCGGGCGCAACTACTATTCGTTCGACCTCCCGGGATACGATTTCAACGGTTCGGTGAAGAACGCCGCTGGACCGAGGATCAGCGAGAACATGGATCTCATCGACCTGTTCATAGGTTCCGAAGGGATATTCGGCGTGATATCGGAGGCGGACATATACCTCGCCCCCAGGCATCCGCTCATATCTGTCGTACTGTTCTTCCCGGACGACGCATCCGCCCTGAGCGCCGCCAAAGACATCCGTTCGGACGGGATTCTGGACCCGGAATTCCTGGAATTCATGGACGGGAAATCCTTGGATCTCATAAGATCGCTGAAAAAACGTGATCCGCTGTCCATACGCGTGCCCGCATTGCCTGAACCGGCGGGATCGGCGCTGTTCTTTGACATCAGGAAGAGCGATGCGGACGCCTCGTTCGGGCGCCTGGCCGAAATAGCCGGGAAGCACGGCGCATCCCTGGACGTGTCCTGGTGCGGCCACGAGCCGGCGGACATCGAAAGGATGAGGGAGCTCAGGCACTCCATCCCGAAGACGATCTTCGAATACGTCGCGTCCCTCAAAGGGGAGATGCCGAAGATCCACAAGCTGGGCAGCGACATGGCAGTGCCGGATGCCGCGGCCGACGAAATGATGTCTTTCTACAGGGAAAAACTGGACTCCGCCGGCCTGGAATACTGCATGTTCGGCCACATCGGCAACAACCATCCGCACGTGGAGATCATTCTGAAATCGATGGAGGAGTTCGGGAAGGCCAAGGCCATCTACGAGGAATTCGCGGCCAAATCCGCCGAGCTCGGAGGCTCTCCCAGCGCGGAGCACGGGATCGGCAAGATCAAAACGCAGTACATGGAGCTCCTGTACGGCAGGAAAGGCGTGGAAGAGCTCCGCAAAGTGAAGAGAATACTGGACCCGAACGGAATCCTCTGTCCGGGCAATATGATAGGGCGATCCCATGAAATATGCCGTAGCTGTGAAACAGGTGCCGGACACCTCCGAAGTCAGGGTGGATGAGAACGGCTCCCTTGTGAGGGCCGGGGTGCCTTCCATATTGGACCCATATTGCGAGTATGCTCTGAGGAAGATCGAAGGCATCAGGAAGGAGGGCGACGAGATCGTCGCGTTCACCATGGGGCCGCCGCAGGCTTCCGAAGCCCTCAGGCGCTGCCTGTGCTTGGGCGCGGACAGAGCGTACCTCATATCCGACCCTGCCTTCGCCGGGGCCGACGTATGGGCGACATCCAGGGCGCTGGCGGCTTTCATCCAGAGATATGCCTGCGATTCGGACCTGATCGTCTTCGGCGCCCGCTCGTCCGACGGGGAGACCGGCCAGGTGCCGTTCGAAACCGCCCAGCTCCTGTCGGTCCAGCAGTTCGTTTATGTCGCCGATCTCTCCCCGGAAAAGGATTCTTTCGTCTGCCGGCAGATCTACGGCGATTCTGAAAGGACATGCCGCGTACCCAGAGGATCGGCCGTCTCTTTCGGCGGGGTGGATCCCTGCGGAACGCTGATGTCCATATCGGACCGCATTTCCGGCGGGAAAAAGACCATCGAAACCCTGGGGCGCGTGGAACTGGGGCTGGGGCTCTATTCGGTCGGCCTCAAAGGCTCCAAGACCAGGATCGTCCGCACCGATTCATCGGTAATCCGCAGGAAGAACAGGAAAGCCGTGATCAACAACCCCGGGAGGGCCGCGGAGCTCATCCTGGACGAGATGGGGGCGGGAAGATGAGCGGCTGCGAAGGCGGTTCATGCTCGACCTGCTCCGGCGACCCCGACAGGCTTCCGCCCGGGATGCTCAGAAAATACGATCTGAACGGGTCCACGGCCGACGGGATACTTGTCTGGGCAGAGACCGAGGGGGAGAAACTGGCCAAGGTAAGCGCCGAGCTCATATCTGCGGCATCCGGTCTTTCGGACGGGAGGGTATATGTCGCCCTGTTCGGAGGCCCGGATATGAAAACCTTGTATCCGGAGATTTTCGGATACGGCACGGACACGATATACCACATCCGCGGGAAGGGCGTCGAAACCTACGCCCCGGAGACCTACTCGGAAGCTCTGGCTCAGGTAGCCGAGCGCATAAATCCGGCGGCGATCCTCATCGGAGCTACCCCGCGCGGAAGAGAGACGGCTCCCAGGCTCGCTGCCATGCTGGAGACCGGCCTCACCGCCGACTGCACCGGGCTCAGAGCCGAGGGCAGGAAGATCGTCATGACCAGGCCGGCCTTCGGAGGCAATCTGTATGCGGACATAGAATGCACGGCGTTCCCCCAGATGGCCACCGTCCGCAGGGGAACTTTCCCCGCGCCGGAACCCCGCGAGGGCAAAGGCACAGCGATATACTGGCAGTACCAGGGCGCCCAGACAAAAGAGATAATATCCGAGGATCCCTCGGAAAAGGATGCCGAGGACATCTGCGAAGCCAGGGTCCTCATCGCGCTGGGCGCTGGCATCCGTGATAAGACTATAGTGGAATTGGCCGAGAAAGCCGCCGGATCGGTGGACGGTGCCATGGTATGCTGCTCCAGGGCGCTGGTGGAAAGAGGCTGGATGCCGCCTTCCCGCCAGGTGGGCATGTCCGGGAGGACGGTCAGGCCCGACCTTTATATCGCATTCGGGATCTCCGGATCCGTCCAGCATCGCGCAGGAATATCCGGAGCCAAGAGAATCATAGCCGTGAACACCGACCAGAACGCTCCCATCCATGCGTTCGCCGATCTGAGCATCATATCGGATGCCGAGCCGGTGCTCAGATCTATCGCGGAGCTGCTCTGAGCGATTTCATAAAGATAGAACTATAGTCTTGAATCATTATAGACTATAGTTCTATGTCAAACAATCAATGGCAGGGAATCCCTGCCGAAAGATCATTCTTTCTTGAAAATGGAAAGCGCCTTGTCGAAGACCTTTTCGGCATGCCCGCCGGCCTTGACATTGTGCCATGCGGCCTCGACGGTCCCGTCCTTCCCGACGATGAACGTAGAACGGATGGTTCCGACGGTCTCCTTGCCGTAGCTGATTTTGGTGCCCCAAGCCCCTGCCTTCTCCATGAGGGAATGATCCGGATCGCTCAGGAGCTTCACCTTCAGGTCCTTGGAATCGATGAACTTCCTGTGGGATGCGGAGGAATCTTTGCTTACGCCGATGATCGGGATGTTCCTGAGCATGAACTTGGGGAACAGGGCGGTGAACTCCTGCGCCTCCTTTGTGCATCCGGGCGTGTTGTCCTTGGAATAGAAATAAATCACATAGCGGACGCCTTCGAGCGACGAGGAGGAGAATTCCTCTCCGTTCTCGTCGGGAAGGGTGAAATCCGGGAATCTGTCGCCTACTTCCATGTTATCACTCAGAAAAGTGTTGTTTTCTTGCTCGCAATTATCGGAGCGAGATCGATCTCTACGAACATCACAGGATGCGTTATCTCGTATCCGACAACGATGGACGGGGACATCTCCCCGAAGAAACCGATGGGCTCGTCGCCCAGGAGGATCTCCGCGCCCCTGCCCGCGATGAAAGTCGGATAATCGCATGCCCTGACGGAATGCTCGCATCCAAGCTCCTTGAGAATGCCTTCGACGACCCCTTTGATCTCTGCGAAGGGCGTCTTGGATGCGGTGGCCATGAGGCACAGGTGCGGCACGGTCTTGGCGTCCCTGACGACGTAGCCTATCTCGAATATCTTCTGAGGGAGGTCGCGGTGCTTGTTGTGCTTCAGAATGCGTATGAGGCTCGGCATCAGATATGATCTGAGGCAGGTATGGTCTTCCGTGATCGGATTGAGGACGCGGACATTGTCCATCCTGGGGAGCCCGGAAAGGACGAACTCCTCTTTCTCGCTGCTCAGGGTGAGGGTGTTGACCTCGGTATATCCCATGCCTATGGCGATGTCCCTGATGCTGTCGGAGAACGAGGTTATAGGCTCGAACCCTCCGGCCGTCTGGTCCAGCCTGTATGACCCGCCGAACCTGTCGAATCCGTAACCGGTGGCGACGTCCTCGAAGATGTCAACCTTGTGCATGATGTCCAGCCTGTAGGCGGGATAGGTGACATGGACGGTGTCTCCGTCTGCGGAGGCGTCCATCCCCATCCTGCGGAGGCATTCCACGGAGCCCTCCGGACCGAGGTCCCTGCCCAGGAACCTGTCGCATTCGGAGGCGGATATATCGATCTTGGAAGGGGATAGATCCGGAGACAGGAAAGTCTCGCCGCCGTCGTGCATAGTGACCTGCATGATCCTGCCCCCGCGCTCGGCGAGAGCGGTGCACACTATGTCCAAGGCGCCTTTCACCGCTTTGCGGTCGTTTCCGGTGACATCGATGAATAGATTGTGCCTGCCTGTCGTCACCGTGGTGAGCGCGCCGTTTATTATCGGGGGGAACGAAAGGACCTTCCCGTCCCTGTCCAGGATCACCGGATACTTGTCCATGCCGTCCAGGAGATGGGCGTAAGCGACGCCTTTCTCGTGGGTCCTGAGGATCTCTTCCATGTCCATCTCCTCAGTTTTGGCCAGAGGGACGAACTTTATGCTGCGGGGATCGGCCATCTTATAGGTGAACGGCGGATTGACCTTGTCCAGGTCGTGTATCCCGATGGCCAGCTTGCTCCTCTTCCTTCCGATGGTGATGTGGAGCTTCTCCTGGAGCTCCATCATGGATCTGAGAATCTCGTCGTCTATGTCGACGCCCATCACGGCTCCGCAGAGGAAATACGGCCTGGCGGATTTGACGCTGGGATCGACGGTGACCTCTATGTCGGTCTTCCCGATGTCGTAAGCCTTCATCCCCGGCTCTATGTCGAGGAAAGCCCTCATTCCTCTGGCGAGCCCTTCGACGCTGTACAGATCGGGGCGGTCCGGGAAGAATTCCACGGACATGTCCTCGCATCCGCTTTCGGTCTCATGCATGTCCGCGCCGATCATGGGGATCCTATCCACCAGGACGTCTTGGGGGACTTCGCGGCCGAGCATGGAGCAAAGGTCGCTGTATTTGAAGTTGATGACAGGCATGAAGCCGCAATCCGCTGGTTAGTATAAAGGATTTCTATATGAAGATCGCCGGATGTGCGGCCTGAGCGCCTCCGTCATCGCCTTCCCAGAGAGGCGTGCGCGCTTCCCAGCTGGCCTGCGGCCTGGGCGGCCAAAGTGGAGAGCTCCCCGGCCAGTATGGTGGCGGCTACGATTTCGGCCAGCTTCCTGGCTTTGCCTTCTCCGAGGCAACCGATCATCTCCAGAGCCTCCCTCTGGAAGGGAAGCCGGGTGCCTCCTCCGACCGTCCCGACCTCGATGGCGGGAACTCTCACGCTGATGTACAGGTCGCCGTCCAGATCCTCGCACGAAGTCATCGCCATGCTGCATCCCACTATCTGGGCGGGGTCCTGCCCGGTGGCGATGTACAGAGCCGCGGCCATGTTCGCCGCGTGGGCGTTGGAGCCCAGGGTCCCGGACAAGGCGCTTCCCACAAGGTTCTTCCGCATATTTGTCTCGGAGATCGCCGCAGAAGTGGCGTGGAGCGATTTCTCGACGGTTTCCTTGGGGATTCTGGCTTCCGCCACGGCCGTCTTTCCGCGCCCCTCTATGAGGTTGATCGCGGCCGGCTTCTTATCGGAGCACATGTTTCCGGAGACGGATACCATAACCGCGCCGGTCTCCTTCTCGATCTCCCTGCATATAGCCTCCGAAGCGATGGTCGCCATGTTCATGCCCATCGCATCGCCGGTGGAGAACGACAGCCTGAGGAATAGGCTCCTTCCGTCCGGGAATTTCTCTATCCTGACCAGCTTCCCGTGGGAGGTGGTGGATTCGACTGTCTTCTTCAGGGCGGCCTCGTTGCTGTCCACCCAATCCATGACCTGGGCGCAGTGGGCGAGATCGCGCACCCTGAAGACAGGAGCGCGGGTCATGGCGTCGCCGAACACGCGGACGGAGGCTCCTCCGGACTTCGAAATCACCGACATCCCGCGGGAAACCGACGCGACCAGAGCCCCTTCCGTAGTGGCGAGAGGCACCAGGAACTCCCCGCGGGCGTGATCCCCGTTGATCCTGATGGGGCCGGCGAATCCGAGCGGGATCTGCGTGACGCCTATCATGTTCTCGATGTTCTTGGATGCCGCGGGATAATCGAATCCGCATCTCTGGATGTGATCGAACCTTACGCCGGTGAATTCCTCCACGGCGATTCTGCGGTCTTCGGCGTCTTCCTCGCCGTATCCGCGGTTCTTGAGCCCCTTCCGTTCGGCCATATTCAGTAAATGATTCAGGTGCTATAAATGGTGATGCGGAGACTGGGCCAGTTCAGTTACGGTTATAAATACCCATATGATTCGAAAGCCCATGCCGAAAGATTCATCTCACAGGAAACTGGACATCGAATCCCTGAACGACAGGATAGACCACACCGCAGAGATCGTCGGAGGCCATCCCAAAGCCAATCCGCGCTCGGAGAAGAGGGACAAAACCATAGTCAGGCTATTCCCGTGGTTCCTGGTCGCATGCATAATCATATCCCTGACGTTGATAATACACAACAGGGACTATACATCGGCATGGAAAATCATCGACGACATATGCTACGGGTTCGTGATCGGGTTCACAGCGATCGGCATATGGTCCATAGCCTATCTGGACAGCGGCCCGTTCCCGCTCTGGTTCCTGGCAGGCTTCGTCATGATGACCGGGGCGATAATGTGGTTCTATGTCACGGGCGCCGGCTCGATGCTCATACTCAGAGGCGCATCCTCGCTGAAACCTTTCATCCCCGGGGACGTGGAGGACGTCACGCTTTTCATCGACCTCCTTCTGTCCATATTCCTGCTTCTGCTGTCTTCGATAGGCGTTCTGACCACCATCTCGGCCATGCTGAGGAAATTCATGCCCGGGGTGCTGCTTTCGATAGAGAAGAGCGCCAAAAAAGGGGAGAGAGGAAAAGCCGCCGATTTCTTCATGGTTCCCGGCATCATCGACGTCGAAAGCGTCGAGATGGAGCCGACGGTCGACTCCCACGTCTTCGACCTGAGATCGTTCCTGGAGCTTTCCATCAACGTCTTCTCTCTCGGCATGGTCATATGCTCGATCCTGTTCCTGAATCCTATAGTGCTTGAATCAGTGCCGAAATACAGCGCGATCCGGATCATGATACTCCTGTCGGTTTTCCTGCCGTCATTGGTGATACCCTGGCAATCCGTCAGGAGCACAGGCGCGAAAGTATTATCCTCCGCCCCCCGCCCGTATTACCTCTGGACGGGAGCCAAAACCAGGCTGTTCACGGGATCGGCAACCCTCGGAGTCTTTTTCCTTCTGTTCATAATATCCGTCTATCTGGGCAACGACGTCGGGAACATCCTCGGATACTACGTCCAATACATCATCCCGCTGGCGGCCATATCGGTCCTCGCAGGGCTTCTCTATGCCAACTGCATAGCGAAGAACCTCCGCGATTCCATCTGCCTCAGATTCGAGAAGAAAAAGACCGATTTCGAGGCTTCCCAAAGCGACCGATCCCTCAACCCTGTTATATATGGATGAAGCCCTCCGCGCTGCATGACGTCGGACGCGGCATTCGAAGCGATCAGCAAAGCCAGGAGGCAAGCCGACAGCAACAACGCCACAGGGGCGGTCAACACTCTCGAGGCCTATCTGGCCACAGACCCCCACAACACCAAACCCCGGCTGGAGCTGGCCAAAATATCGATATACAATCTGAAAGACCTCAGATACGGGCTCATGCAGCTGGACATCATCATGGATCTGGAGCCCGAGAACACCGACGCCATGAAGGCCGCGGTGACCGTGATGTCCGAGGACAAGAAATACGCCAAAAAGACGTCCGAGATATTCGATAAGCTCCTCGAGCTGGAACCCACCGCGGACGTATACAACCTCTACGCCAAATTCCTCAGGCGCCAGACGGGCGATTTCAAGAAAGCCGGCGAATACTACGAAAAAGCTCTGGAGCTCAAGCCGAACGATACGGACATCCATCAGAACTATGCCGTCCTCCTTCTGAACGATCTGCGCGATTACGGCAAGGCGAAGACCGAGCTGGAATATCTGCTGTCGAAAAAGCCTGGCGACCAGAAGATAAGGAAAGCCTACGAGCGCCTGATGAACCAGAAGTTCGATAAAGACGGCAACCCGAAGAGATCGATTTTCGGATGGAAGCGCCGACGGCGCCGGGATCGGCCGGTTTTTCGCCGACCCTTTTATAATGGCTTACCGATTAGGTTGCGAGGTGCAATCATGGAACTCAAAGGATCCAAAACAGAAGCGAATCTCCAGGCCGCATTCGCCGGAGAGAGCCAGGCCAGAAACAAATACACATACTATGCTTCCCAAGCCCAGAAAGAAGGATACGAGCAGATCGCAGACATCTTCCTTGAGACCGCCGGAAACGAGAAGGAGCACGCCAAAATCTGGTTCAAAAAGCTCCACGGAGGATCTGTCCCCAAAACCATCGAGAACCTCAAGGATGCTGCCAGCGGAGAGAACTACGAGTTCAACGTCATGTACGCCCAGTTCGCGAAGGAAGCAAGGGAGGAGGGATTCGAAGAGATCGCGGATCTGTTCGAAGCCGTAGGAAAGATCGAGAAAGAGCACGAGGAGAGGTATCTCGCGCTCCTGAAGAACATCGAAGAGGGCGTCGCTTTCAAGAAGGACAAAGTCGTCATGTGGAAATGCCGCAACTGCGGATACATACACATCGGGACCGAAGCCCCCAAAGTCTGCCCCGTGTGCAAGCACCCCCAGTCTTTCTTCGAAGTAAGAGCCACCAACTGGTGACATGAACGCCTTCCCTTCGGGGGAGGCTCTTTTTTTCATTGTCCGCACAGTTTTCCCAGGCGGACAGCCGCACCAAGCTGCAGCCGATCGTCGGCCGGGAACGATGGCAGATAAGAATCTCCGGCGGCAGGCGCGGTTCGTCCCGGCGCCGGAGCAAAAGCATTGCACACGTTCGAAAGGAATGATCCAATCACTTGAGGCGGATAGTCTCCAGGTTCATGGGGGCCTTGGTCTCGATGCTGTATCTCTTGTATATCGAGGAAGCCAGGTCTGTGCACTTGCGATCCTCGCCGTGTCCGATGATTATCCTGTCGGGCTTCGGCTCCAGGGATCCGATGTACTTCATCAGCTGCTTCCTGTCCGAATGCCCCGAGAAACCGTCCACGGTGGCCCTCTGCAGCTTGATCTCGAGATCGATGGACTTGCCCCTCATGTTGAGGGTTATCTGGGTCCTTCCTTTCTGGATCGCCCTTCCCATGCTCCCCTCGGACTGGTATCCCACGAAAAGAAGCCAATTCTTCTCGTCGTCTGCCCATTCGCGGAAATATTCCATGACCGGTCCGCCCGACATCATTCCGCTGGTGGCGAGAACTATGCAGGGATCCGGGGAATGGCAGATCTCCTCCCTCATGTCCGCGGTCTCGACCCTCTTGAAGATAGGCGAGAGGAAAGGATTCTCGTTCTGCTGGAATATCTGGGCTCTGAGCTGGTTGTTGAGATATTCGGGATAAGCCGTGTGGATGGCGGTCGCCTCCCAGATCATCCCGTCCAGATATACCGGGCATTTGGGGATCGTGCCCTTGCGCATGAGCTCCTCTATGACCAGCATGACCTCCTGGGACCTTCCGACGGCGAAAACCGGGATCAGAACCTTCCCCCCATGCTCCGCGGCCGAGAGAAGATGCCTGCCGAGCTCCTGGGAGGCGTCGGCCCTTGAAGGCTGGTAGTCCTTCTGCCCGCCGTATGTGGATTCCAGGATCAGCGTCTCCAGCCTGGGGAACCTGTTGGTGGCAGGGTTGAACAGCCAGGTCTTCTCGTATTTGGTGTCGCCGGAGAAAGCCACATTGTGGAGGCCGTCGCCGATGTGGAAATGGGCTATGGCAGATCCGAGAATATGGCCTGCGTTGTGGAATGTGAGCCTTATGTCGGGGGCGATGTCGGTGGTCTCGTTGTATTTGAGAACAATCGTATGGAGGATCTCCTTCCTGACGTCCCTGGACTCGTAGAGATTCTTCTTGTTCTCGCCGAAGCTGAGCTTGATGTTATCGAGCTGGAGGAGGGCCATGAGATCCCTGGTGGGCGCCGTGCAATATACGGGGCCGTCATACCCGTATTTGAAGAGGGCCGGAAGGGTTCCGCAGTGATCCAGATGCGCGTGGGTGATCACGACGGCATCGATCCTGCTGATGTCGGCCTCGGGTATGGCGAAGTAAGGCGTGGCATCCGAGCTGGGGTCCAGCCCGCAGTCTATGAGGACCCTGCTTTCCTTGGTCATCAGAAGCGAAGCGGATCTCCCCACCTGCCTGAAGCCTCCCATGGTGGTTACCCTGACCCATTGCTCGCCGGGCAGAACATCTCTGGATATGCTTTTGGCGACCTTCTTGAGCATCGCCTGGCGCTCGTCATGGTTCGACCTGAGATATCCTCTGACGTCGGAGACGGTCTTCGAGGGTATGGGGGGAGCCCTCATGACTTTGACGTTCCATCCGGTCTCCTTCCTTATCCCGCCCAGGCGCTGGCCTTCCTTCCCTATGACTTCGTTGGGATTGATGGCCTCTACTATGGCCTCTCCGGTCTCCTCGATGAAATTGATGTCGAAGATCTCCGCGGACTCCGGGATCATCGAACGGATTTTCTCCTCGACCTCCGCGGAATCGGCGAGGGTGGACCTGTCGGGCCTGATATCGACCCTGCGGTGGATGCTCTGCGCCAGCATGCGCGCTAACGAATCGTTGGAGGAGAACTTATCATACTCATCGGTGTAAACGACGATGAGAGGGCCCTCGAACTCTATGGAGGTTATGCTCATGTCCGAAGGGACCAGCCTCCGCACCTCTTTTGAGAGGTTATCGAACAGTCTATCTACATTCATCTCGAAACATCTTCCAATCGCTGAACAACGTGCAAAAAAGAGTTTTGAAAAAAAGGTTGGATTGGCGCATATGCGCCGGAATCAATTGGGATACTGGCTGAACCCGATGGAAGAGCAGATGGACCTTATCTCCTCGTCGGAGAACTCCTGGTACCCGTCAGGCCCGATGTACGCCATGAGCATCCCGTCTCCGCTGAAGAGATCCCTCTTGAGGGATGAACTGAGAGCGGTAATGGCGAGTTTCGCGCCTTCTTCCTTGGTCATTCCAGGCTTGTACTGAGCGTCGAGGACACCGAACGCGAAGACGGAACCGCTTCCCACGGACATGTAGTCCATCTCGAGGCTGCTGCCGTCTCCGGCGACTTCGTACACGTGACCGCCGGTGCTGTCGTATCCTCCTATGATGAGCCCGATCTCGAGCCCCATGATCACTCTGGAGGTGTATACCGCCGCCGTGCTGACGGTCATCGGAACGCCTTTCTTTATGTTGTACTCCAGTATGTGGCCCTGGAGGAACCTGACCGCGACCTGAAGCTGACCGACGGCTCCGGCGGTGGTGACTCCGAGGTTGTCGGAGAGTTTGAACAGCTTGCGGGTACCTTTGTCGACCGCGAAGCTTGTGGAAGCCCTCCTGTCGGTGGCGAGGATAACACCGTCCGCGAGTTTAATCCCTATAGTGGTCGTCCCGGTCTTAATAACGTTATCTGCCATATGAATCCTCCCTTAGTAAGAGAAAAAGCACGGCTCCTGCCGCACTACTACGAGACTGTATCTGGCAGGCTATATTTAAATCCAATCCGCTGAAACATCGGAGCTTGCTGACATCAGACCGTCCGGCGCGGGCTGCTATGGAATGTCGCGGGAATATATAGTAGGATGTATATTCCAAATCCACAAAACACAGGGTCTGTCATTTAGCGCTCCGCCCTCGGAGTCATGGGGAGCAGTTATTTACTTCGTACTCTTTAGCGTGAAAAGCCTGCGGAAGGCCTGCGGAGATGCGGCAGACCGTGGCAAACAGGGGAAATAGAGATGGAAATAACCGATTGGCTGGGAGAGGACAATCAGCTGGGCACCGACATATGGGAACGCAAATACCGCCATGCCGGCGAGAATTTCGAGCACTGGCTCGATCGCGTGAGCGCAGGCGACATCAACATCAAAGATCTGATCCGCCAGAAAAAGTTCCTGTTCGGAGGGAGGATCCTGGCCAACAGAGGACTCCAGAACAGCGGCCTCAAAGTCACGCTATCCAATTGCTATGTCCTCTCGTCGCCGGAAGATTCGATAGAGTCCATCTTCGAAACCGCCGGGAAGCTGGCCCGCACGTTCAGCTACGGCGGAGGAGCCGGCATAGACATCTCCAAACTGGCTCCCCGCGGGGCGAAGATCAACAACACCGCATCCCAGACTTCAGGAGCCGTCTCATTCACCGACCTCTATTCCATGGTGACAGGACTTATCGGCCAGCACGGGCGCCGCGGAGCGCTTATGCTGACCATATCATGCGATCACCCCGACATGGAGGAATTCATGTCTGTGAAGACCGACCTGAACAGGGTCACCAAAGCCAACATGTCGATCCGCATGAGCGACAGGTTCATGGAGACCGTCCGTGACAGAGGCACTTACATCCAGAAATTCTACCGCCCCGAAAGCGGCGAGACCATCACCAAAGACGTCAATGCCGCCGAGTTCTTCGGCAAGATGTGCGCGGCCAATTGGGACTACGGCGAGCCCGGATGCCTGTTCTGGGACAGGATATCCTCGTGGAACCTTCTCAGCGAATTCCCCGATTATTCCTACGAATCCACCAACCCCTGCGCGGAAGAGCCTCTCCCTGCAGGAGGTAGCTGCCTGCTCGGAAGCATAAACCTGTCGGCTTTCGTCGAGAACGGCGTGTTCCAGATGGAAGACTTCAAGAAAGCCGTAAGAATCTGCGTCCGCGGGCTCAACGACGTCCTCGACGAGGGGCTTCCCCTGCACCCTCTGGAGGAGCAGAAGGAATCCGTCAGGAACTGGAGGCAGATAGGCCTCGGAATTATGGGCCTGGCCGACATGCTGATCAAACTCGGGTTCAGATACGGATCCCCCGAAGCGGCCGACTTCTGCAACAAGCTGGGGAAGATCATGGCGGATACCGCGATGAACGAATCCGCGCTGATGGCCAAGGAATCCGGGATGTTCCCCAGATGCGTCCCCCAGCAGATCGTCGATTCCCCGTACTTCAAAGAGAACGCATCCGAAGAGACCAGAGAGCTGGTTCTTCAGTACGGCCTCAGGAACTCGCAGCTGCTCACCATCGCCCCGACCGGGACCCTGTCGACCATGATCGGCATCTCCGGAGGGATAGAGCCCATATTCGCCATATCATACGAGAGGAGGACCACATCCCTTTCCGACCATGACGAGTATTATAAAGTATACACCCCGGTGGTCCAGTCCTACATGAATACGCACCCGGAGATACAGAAGGACGAGGATCTTCCGGACATATTCGTGACCGCCCAGAACCTGGATTACAGGGAAAGGATCGAGATGCAGGCCACCTGGCAGAAGCATATAGACGCTTCCATAAGCTCCACCGTGAACCTGCCCGAGGAGTTCCCTCAGGAGAACGTCTACGACATCTACATGTATGCGTGGGAATCCGGATGCAAAGGAGTGACCGTATTCCGCGACGGATGCAAGAGGCTGGGCATCCTCTCCACCAAGAGTTCCGAAAGCAAGGATAAGCCCGAAGAAAAGG
The DNA here is from genome assembly GCA_016281925.1 of Methanomassiliicoccaceae archaeon. Classification (GTDB taxonomy): domain Archaea; phylum Thermoplasmatota; class Thermoplasmata; order Methanomassiliicoccales; family Methanomethylophilaceae; genus Methanoprimaticola. The sequence goes on along the minus strand of JAEEJP010000029.1, from coordinate 24,123 downwards.
AGGAGCCCAGGAAGAAAGCCGTCGTCAGGGCTGCATCGGACAACCTCGTCGGAAAGAAGCGCAAGCTCATGACCGGATGCGGAAGCCTCCACTGCACCGCATTCTTCGATCCCGACACCGGAGACCTCGTCGAAGCGTACCTCAACAAGGGATCGACAGGAGGATGCAACAATTTCATGGTCGGCCTCTCCAGGATGATATCCCTGGCCGCAAGGTCCGGCTGCGGAGTGGACGAGATCATCGATCAGCTGAAATCATGCGGATCCTGCCCCTCCTATGTCGTACGCACGCACACCAAGAGGGACACCAGCATAGGGTCCTGCTGCCCGATGGCGGTCGGCTGGGCGCTCAGGGACATGTACGACGAGATGCAGAGCCAGCTCAAGGGGATCCCGGAATCCAAGGATCCCGAAGCCCCAGCCAGAAGCATCAAGAACCCCTGCCCGAAATGCGGGGCCGAACTGGAGTTCCAGGGCGGATGCAACACCTGCAAATCCTGCGGCTGGTCCAAGTGCGATTGAAACCGAACCCGGGCTCCGGCCCGGTTCTCTTTATTTTTTTAGAACGGCGCCGGGGACGGAATGGGATAGGAGACGCGACTTGACCCGGCGCCATCGCATATACCCCGGGATCCCTATAATAACAATGGCCTGTAATCATTGTAATTAATGATCATCCGCCGGGAAAAACGTAGATAACCGTATAACAGATGTGCGCCTATCCACAGGCGGTCGCAATGAACGAGATTTGGACGGAGAAATACAGGCCCAAAAACCTTGACGAAGTCGTCGGACAGAAGCACGTATCCGAGAGGCTGAAAGCATACGCCGCCTCGAAGAATATGCCCCATCTGATGTTCACAGGGCCTGCGGGGACAGGGAAGACCACCTGCTCTCTCGCTCTGGCCAGAGAGATGTTCGGCGGCGACTGGAAAGGCAATTTCATAGAGCTCAACGCCTCGGACGAAAGAGGCATAGACGTCGTCCGCGGCAAGATCAAGGAGTTCGCCAGGACCGCTCCTATCGGAGGATCGGAATTCAAGATCATATTCATGGACGAAGCGGACGCCCTCACCTCCGACGCCCAGGCGGCCCTGAGAAGGACCATGGAGAAATACTCCGGGATCTGCCGTTTCATCCTGTCCTGCAACTATTCGTCCAAAATAATCGACCCCATACAGTCCAGATGCGCCGTGTTCAGGTTCAAGCCCCTGACTGCGGCCGAAGTGGAGGAATTCCTGAGGAAAATAGTCGCGAAAGAAGGCGTCGAGATAGACGACGACGCCATAAAAGGGCTCGTCATGGTGGCCAGAGGGGACATGAGGCGCGCCGTGAACTCGCTTCAGGTTGCCGCCTCGCTCGGGAAGAGGATTGACCTGGACCTGATCTACCAGACCACCGGCATGGCCAACCCCGAAGCGGTCAGGAACATATTGGAGACCGCCCTCGCCGGCAACTTCGTCAAAGCCCGCGACATGCTCGACGACACCATGATCGAGTTCGGCCTTTCCGGCCAGGACATAATACGGCAGATCCATTCCGCTTTCTTCGACCTCAGCCTCACCGATTCCGAGAAGGTCAGGCTGATCGACAAGACCGGGGAGATAGAATTCCGCATCGTCGAAGGCAGCAACGAGAAGATCCAGCTGGAAGCCCTTCTCGCCTATCTCGTGATGGTCGGCGGCAGAAGCAGATGATCCTCGGGCCCCGATCGCATGGAGTATCGGCGGCAGAAGCTCTGCCTTGGCCTCGTCCAGAACCTCCGGCGAGGAGCATATGATCAGCACGCGGTGGGCATCCAGCAGACGGCGGTCATATGCCGCTCCGGACTTCTCTGCGATGTACATCCCGGGCAGGAAATCCCATATCTTGTTGATGAAGCGCACATGGGCGTCGGTGCGGCCGCAGGCCAGATAAGCGAAATCGGTGCAGGCCGCCCCGAACATCTTGAATCTCCCTACGCAGCCGTAGCTCTCCGAAAGGATTGCTGCCTGGGCCCTCCTGAAAGCCTCCGAATTCCTGCTGTAGTCGCCCAGGGAGACCAGGCACTGCTTCAGCGGGCGGGACCGGGCTGTGGACATCGGTTTCCCGTTCAGGAACGCGCCTTCCTCGGAAGCCGAATACATCTCCCCGGACTCCGGCAGATAGATCGCCGCCGCTTTAGGGACCCCGCAATCAAGGAAAGCCGCCTGGATCCCGTAGAGCGGGATGCCGCGGGAATAATTCACGGTGCCGTCTATGGGGTCGATCACCCATGAGCGCCCCGAGACTCTGGCCTCGGGATTCGTCTCCTCCGATACTATGGCATCGTCCGGGAATTCGGAGCGTATCCTGCCGATTATGATGCTCTCGGCTCTGACATCCGAATCCGTTACCACATCGTAGATCCCCTGGGGATTGGCCTTGGCCTTCGCAGCCCTGTCCCCGGAACCCACCGCCTCCGCCGCTTCGCCTATCGCGGACACCAGCAAATCCATCTCGCGCATGTCAATACCTGTTGTCGAAGAATCTGTGTGCTTTCTTCTCGGACCGCGGGAGATACCCCACATCCACTGCCTTGGATACCACGGTCACGCCTATCCTGGATTTGATGAGGGCGGTCATATCGCGCTCGAGATCCTGGCGGGACCCCTCGCACAGGTCCGTCTCGAAATACAGCGTGATTATGTCCCTCCCTTCCAGATGGTCGATCATCACCTGGTATTCCCCGGTTGCGCCGTCCAGAGCGGAAATGGCTTCGTCGAACTGGGCAGGGAACATGTTGACGCCCTTGACCTTCACCATGTCGTCGGTCCTGCCGACTATTATGTCGATACGCGGGAATCTGGAGCCGCAGGGGCATTCGCCCGGGATTATCCTGGTGAGATCGTGAGTCCTGTACCTTATGAGCGGGGCGCCCTCCTTCCTGAATGCGGTGATCACGAGCTCCCCGGTCTCTCCGTCGGGAAGTATCTTCCCGGTGTTGGGGTCGATGATCTCGAAATAGATATAATCGTCCCACATGTGGATTCCGTTGCGGTAATCGCAGCTGATGCCGATTCCGGGGCCGTAGATCTCCGTGAGGCCGTATATGTCGTAGAAATCGACGCCGAGGCTGTCCGCGATGCTCTGCCTCATCTTCTCTCCCCAGCGCTCGGAACCTATGATCCCTTTCTTCAGGCACAGCTCGTCCCTGATCCCGCGCTTTCTGATCTCCTCCGACAGCAGGAGGGCATACGATGAGGTCCCGGTGATCACCGTGGTCTTCAGGTCCTGCATCATGCGGAGCTGCTTCTCGGTGTTTCCCGGGCCCATGGGGATCGCCATCGCCCCCAGCCTCTCGCATCCTGCCTGGAAACCTATCCCGGCAGTCCACAGGCCGTATCCCGGCGTTATCTGGATGCGGTCGTTCTCGGTGACCCCGGCCATCCTGTAGCAGCGCTCGAACATGACCGCCCAGTCCTCCACGTCCCTTCTGGTGTACGGGATGACCACCGGCGTCCCCGTGGTGCCGGAAGAGGAATGTATCCTCACTATGTCCCTCTCGGGGACGGCGGCAAGGCCCAGAGGATACGCCTCGCGGAGATCCCCCTTGTCGGTGAACGGAAGGGTCTCGAACTCTTCCTGCGTCGACATGGATTCGACTTCGATGCCTTCGTATTTCCTGGCGTAAAACGGGCTTCTGCTCTTTATGTCGGACAGCAGCCTGAATATGTTCTCCTTCTGATAACCGTTCATCCTCATCGGGACGCCTTCCTGATTTCGCTCAGAAGCTCTGCGGCCTCCGCATTGCCGCGGCCCGCGGCCTTTCTGAGCCATTTCTCCGCGTTGCGGACGCTGCGGACCATCCCCTCTCCGGACATCGACATCTTCCCCAGCATCAGCATGGACTCGTCGGAACCCATATCGGCGGCCTTGGCGAAATACTTGGAGGCTTTGTCCGGGTTCCTGGGGAATCCCGCGCCGCTGAGGTGCATCATGCCCAGCCTGTATCCTCCCTTGGGATATCCGTTCCTGAGGCATAGCTCATACCCTTCGGAGGCCTTGGCATAATCGACGGGCACGCCGCGGCCCTCTTCGTCCATCACGGCGACGCGATAGGCCGCCATCAGATTCCCGGCCTCGGCCGCTTTGGAATACCATCTGTACCCTTCCGCCCAATCCTGCTCCACGCCTTCCACGTCGGTGAGCATGAAGCCGAGATTGAACATGGCCGGCGGATACCCCAGCTCGGCAGATTTCCTGTACAGTTCCACCGCCAGACCCAGATCCGCGCGTATCCCTTCGCCGTGCGCCCTCATATGGCCGAGATTGCACATGGCTTCGGCGTTGCCCTGATCGGCGGCCAGACCGAACCATCTCGCCGCCTCCCTGCGGTCCAGGCCCACGCCGTCGCCTCTGTAGAAAAGATATCCCATGGCCACCTGGGCGTCGGCATCGCCTTCCCTTGCCGCGTTAAGCACGGTCTCAAACGACATTCAATGCCCCCTCACCCTGCGGACATAGACTTCCGGATGGTCCACATAGCGGCCGAGATAATAGAACGCGGCCAGGAATCCGTTGGCAGCCGCCTGAGCGTAGTATTTGATCGCCAGAGCCTCGTCGCGGGGGTAATTGTCGCTGTCATATACATTCCCGAGAGTGAACTGGGCGTCGCAGGATCCGGCCGCGGCCGCGCGCGTGAGAAGGTCGAGAGATTTGCTGTCGCTGCGCCTGACGCATATCCCCTGATGGTACATCATCGCGATCGCGAACAGGGCGTCGGGCTCCCCGAGATCGGCGGCGGCGCTGTAGAGCCTGAATGCGGCGTCCTCGTCTCCGGAAGCCAGCGCCTCATCCGCCTGACATATGTAAGACGACATCAGGTCAGTCTCTTTCTGGACTTCGGTGCTGCGGATGGCTTCCATCCTGGACCCGTACGGCTCAGAATCTCCCGAAGACGCTCTGGACAGGCATATCATGCATTTCTCATGCCCCATCTCGGCCCCGCATTGGTACCAGCGCAGAGCTTCGCCCAGATCCCTGGATATTCCGTTCAGGCCGTACTCGTAATCGAGGCCTATGTCCAGGAAATTGTCCGCATCCCCGGAGACTGCGACCGACGAGAACCACATCTCCGCATCGTCGGCGGGGACGGAGACGGCGGACGACTTCAGAAGATAGCCGACCATGAATTTGGCCAGGACATGCCCCTTGGTGGCGGCGGCTCTGAACCATGACAGGGCCAAGGCATCATCGCGGACCAGGATCCTGCCTGAGCGGTATTCGCATGCTATGGCATACTGGGCATCCATATTGCCCATCTCCGATGCGGAAATGAGATGCCCGACATATTTCGCGAGATCCTGCGGTATGGAATCCCCTTCGAGATAGAGCTTGGCCAATTCCCAGTGGGCCCTGGGGCATCCGCCGGAAGCGGCGCGCTCATACCAGGTGACTGCGCAGTCTATGTCCTGGTCCACGCCTATGCCTTCGTAATAATAGTATGCGACTCCGAGGCATGCATATGGGTCGCCGAGCTCTGCGGCGCGGAATATGGGCTCTCTCACCAACGTTTCCTCTCCGACTTGATTCTGCTGAGCAATGCGGCGGCATCCGGATCACCCTTCTTGACTGCCCTGGTAAGATGCTTCTTAGCTTTGTTCAGGTCCTTTTTGACGTAATCGCCTTCATAATAAAGCTGGCCGAGATAAAAATCGGCGTCCGGGAAATCGGATTCCGCAGCGGCATTCAGATCCTCCAGGCCGGCGGCGATGTCCTGGGGGACGCCGCGCCCGGTGATGCGCATCATGCCGATGAAGGCTCTGGCCGCCGGATGGCCTTGGTCTGCCGCCTGATCGAACCAGACTGCCGCCTTGGCATCGTCTTTGGGGGTGCCGCGGCCGTCATGGTAGAAGCATGCCAATGCGTACTGGGAATTCACTTCGCTCATCTCGGCGGCGTCCTTGAAGAAATCGAACGCTTTGGAATCGTCCCTCTCGAAATACATTCCGTTGCCGTACATGCATCCGAGAGCGTATTTCGCGTATCCGTTGCACCTGTCCGAAGCGACTGTGAACCAATGGGCGGCTTTCTCGTAGTCCTGCGGGACAAGCTGCCCGTCCAGGCACAGCTTTGCGTAATCGGTCATCGCCTGCTGGAATCCGTTATTACATGATTCCTCGAGCCATTTGGCCGCTGATACCGGGTCCCTCCTCATCCCATCGCCGTATGCGTATGACATCCCGACCTGGTATTGGGCTTCCGCATGGCCCTGCTCGGCGGCTTTCAGGAAATATGACATGCCTTTGGAGACGTTGGTGAATCTGATCCCCGGAGTCGTGAAAATGCACGCGGCATTGAACTGTGCGTCGCGGTCGCCGGCGTCGGACGCCTTCACATACCACTCCATGGCCTTCTTGAGATCGTGATCCGTATCGCACAGCCCTCTGTCATACATCAGGCCCAGATGATACATGGCGGAAGCGGAGCCGTTGTCGGCCGCTTTCTGTAGCCAATAGATCGCTTTGTCGCGGTCTTTGCGAATGCCTTTGCCCATCAGATACATGAAGCCTATCGTGTCCTGAGCGGCCGGATTATCGTCTTCTGCGCATACCGTATACCATCTCACGGCTTCCGCATGGTTTTTCCTCACTTCGGAAGTCCCTTTGTCATACATAGCGAACAGCTTGGAACATGAATCCGGGTCCCTCTGCTCGCCGCTGAGCCTCAGAGAAAGAAGCCCGTCCATCACATCCTCAGGATTCCGGGACAGCTCGGAGGCTACGATCGCAGCCTCTTTGGAGCCGTAAGAAGCGGCCAGACCGAGCAGCTCTCCAGCTGTTTTCTTGTCCTGTATTGTATTGGCTGCGCCGGTATAGAGGAAAAGAGCATGCAGATACTGAGCATCCGGTATCCCATCCGCCGCGCCGCGATCCGCAGCCGCGGCCGCTCCCTTAAGGTCATAAGCGACCGAACCGCAATCCATAAGGCTGCGCGACGGCAGATAATAGCCGTCCTGGGATACCGCATTTTCAGGCATACCCCTCTCAATACGTAAATCCTATATTAAATCTACAAAAATGCCCTTGGCCGAGGGCATCGGCATGCAGGCCAGAATGGACGAGCGCCACTTTCGGTCACCCCTCCCTTTCTTATCTTTAAATAATCTCCGCGCTTGGTTTCCATCATGGGAGAAACCTACGCTGAGAATGCTGCATATGCACGGAGAGTCGGGTTCCAAAGAAGTGGGCTTCCTGACTTCGGACAGGCAGAACATGGGATCGCCGATGACGGCGACGGTTTCAGAGAAATGGGGAGGAAAAATGGGAGCCGGAAAGCCAGGGAGATGCTGCCTCCGGCAAAGAAAGTCATAAGTGCACCGTCGCATATGTCATATGGAAGCGAGATGGAGCTGCCGTACGAAAAAATGGAGCCTAGGCAGAAGGCTGCATACATCATCCTGAACAAAATCAGCGGTAGCTATGGATACGCTTTCGAAACATTTTCAGGGGAAGGATCCGAAAAATCCTCCGAAGCCCAGTTCTTCCTCGGCGTCATGCATCTGTACGGCTATGGCACCGAAAAAAATGAGGCCGAAGCGTTCCGTCACATGGAAAAGGCCTATGCCATGGGAAACCCGAATGCGGCCTACTATCTGGGCCTGATGTATCTGAAGAGCATAGGGACCACGCATGTAGGGTTCAAAGCGATGGCCCTGTTCAAAGAGGCGGCCCGCTTCAACGAGAACGACCATCGCGCCCAGCTCCAGATCGGCCTGATGTACATGGAAGGCATAGGTACGGCGGAGAGCCCGAAAGACGCGTTCAAATGGATCGAAAAATCGGCCCAGCACACGAACACTGAGGCTCAATTCATTCTAGGGCAGCTCTATAAGATAGGATACGGCTGCAAAAAGGATTCTTCGGCCATGGTATACTGGCTCAAACTGGCGGCGAGCAAGGGCCATCAGGGAGCCCAGATACTTCTCGGCAACATCTTCAGGAATGGGGACGGCGTCCACACGGACAGAGAGGAAGCCCAGAAGTGGTACGACATAGCCGACGGAAAGAGATCGGCTCTCTGAAGCCGGAAATCAGTTTAAAATGGGGGAAATTCCCCCGTTTGCTTCTCATTTGAGGCCGACTATGCTCCCGTCGGGATTCAGATCCATCCTCATCGCCGCCGGGACTTTAGGGAGCCCGGGCATCAGGGTGAGCGTTCCGCATACAGGAACGATGAATCCCGCGCCCGCGGACAGCCAGACCTCTCTGACGTTGAGCTTCCATCCCTTGGGGGCCCCTTTGACCTTGGAATCGTCCGAGAGCGAAGCCTGGGTCTTTGCGATGCATACCGGGAGATTCCCGTACCCATTCTCGACGATCGTCTTGAGGGCCTTCTCCGCCGCCGCCGAATAAACGACGCCGTCCGCGCCGTATATCTTAGTGGCCACGGTCTCGATCTTCTCTTTGACGGGAGAATCCAGATCGTAGAGGAAACCGAAATTCTTGGGCTTCTCGACGGCATCGATGACCGCATTGGCCAGTTCGACCCCTCCCTTGCCGCCTTCGATGAATCCGTCGGAGAACGCGACGCTCACGCCGATTTCTTTGCAGTGGCTGCGCAGAAGCTCTATCTCTTCGGGTTTGTCCTGGGCGAAATGATTGATGGAGACGACGATCGGCACCCCGTAATAAGACATATTCTCTATGTGCTTGTCCAGATTGCACAGGCCTTTCTTCAGGGTGTCCAGAGTCAGAGTTGATTCGTCCTCGAGTATCCCGCCTCCGTGGGTCATCAGAGCCTTTATCGACGCGACGATGACGACGCAATCCGGCGATATTCCGCCCTGCCTGCAGACGATGTCCATGAATTTCTCCCCGCCCAGATCCGACGCGAAACCCGCCTCGGTGATCACGTAATCTCCGAATTTCAGGGCGGCTTTCGTCGCGATGAGGCTGTTCGTACCGTGCGCTATGTTGGCGAACGGGAACCCGTGCACGAAGACGGGCTGCCCCTCCAGCGTCTGGACGAGATTGGGGTTGATTGCATCCTTGAGCAGAACCATGAGCGCCCCGACGCATCCGAGATCCTTCACGGTGACAGGCTTGCTGTCGTAGGTGTATGCGACCACCATGCTCTCCAGCCTGCGCCTGAGATCTTCGCGGCCGGTGGACAGGGCAAGAATGGCCGATATCTCGGAAGCGGACGTGATGAGGAATCCGGTCTCGTGAGGGACCCCGCCCAGAGTCCTGTCGTTTCCGAGACCCACGACAATGTTCCTGAGCTCCCTGGCGTTGATATCCATGGCTTTCTTCAGAACGATCTTGGTCTGATCAATGTTCAGAGGGTTGTCTCTGACGAGCTGGTTGTCGATGATGGAAGACAGCAGATTGTGAGCCGCAGTGACCGCGTGTATATCGCCGGTGAAATGGAGGTCGATATCCCACATAGGGTAAACCTGGGCGTATCCGCCGCCGGTGGCGCCGCCTTTGACGCCGAAGGTCGGCCCGATGGATGGCTCTCTGAGCGCGCCGACGACGTTCTTCCCCAGATACCCCAGGCCCTGGATGAGGCTGATGGTGGTGACGGTCTTGCCTTCTCCCGCAGGAGTGGGGGTGATTGCGGTCACCATGACGAGCTTCCCGTCTTTGCGGTCTTTGTATTTGTCGATGACATTCAGAGGGACTTTGGCTATGTATTTCCCATAGGGCATTATGTCGTCCTCTGAAAGGCCGATTTTGCTGGCTATCTCTTTGATGGGCTTTGCAGTCGCCTCTTGGGCGATTTCGATGTCCGCTTTCATAGACCCATCCACAATCTGGACGGCTATAAAGTATGCTGCCCTCGGAGGCCGGAATGATGTGAGACCTTGTGTTTGCGTACGGATTGCATCGCAACGGCCGCGTCATATGCCCGCTGCCGGCAGATAATAGCAAAGCATTTATTTAGGTCACTAAAAAACCGTCAGAACCGACATTGTTCCCGTGGAATCGGTCAGAATTAATTATTAGTTGTGGCTATTATTTTTTTTGGAAGTTCTAAATTATTAAATATTGAATTTAGGATTACCTTAACAATGAGTCCAAGCAACGCATGCAATAACGGCGCCCTTCCCGGCCGCCCAGCCGTCCCGCTATCTTTCATGAGGAAAAGCGAGAAGGGGGAGATCATCAGGATCTCAGGCAGCGAAGACGTCAGAAGACATCTCGCAGAGCTCGGGTTCCTGGCCGGAACCAAGGTCATAGCGGTGAACACAGCCAATGGAAATGTCATCGTAGATGTCAAAGGCTCCAAAATCGCGATAGATTCGAAGGTCGCCTCCAAAATCATGTGTTGTCCCGTGAGTTGAGAAGCATGAGAACGCTAAGAGAAGCCGAAATCGGATCCACCGTCACGGTGGTGAAAATCAGAGGCGAAGGCGCCATCAGAAGGCACATCATGGACATGGGCATCACAAAAGGATGCCAGATTTATGTGCGCAAAGTGGCGCCTCTCGGGGATCCGGTTGAGATAACTCTGAGAGGGTACGAGCTCAGCCTGAGGAAAGAATACGCGGAGATGGTAGAGATCGATTGATCTCACCTGATTTTAGGCCATTCCGGCCGAAAAAGGGATTGAAATGAGTTATACTATAGCTTTGGCTGGAAATCCCAATTGCGGGAAGACCACTCTGTTCAACGCGCTTACAGGGGCATCCCAGCGCGTAGGGAACTGGCCTGGCGTGACCATCGATAAAAAAACAGGCAGAATCCGCGGCACGGACTCACAATTGGTGGATCTGCCTGGGATTTATTCGATGTCTCCATACTCGCCAGAAGAGATGGTAAGCAGGAATTTCATCATCGATGAGAAGCCTGACGCGATAATCAATATCGTGGATGCCACCAACCTGGAAAGGAATCTGTTCCTGACTCTCCAGCTAATCGACATGGGCACGCCCATGGTGGTCGCGCTGAATATGATGGATGAGATCGAGAAATTCGGCGACAGAATAGATGTTGAAGGCCTTTCCAAACGCCTCGGAGTCCCGGTCATGCCGATTTCGGCTGCGAAAAAGACCGGCATAGATGAACTCGTCAAGAAAGTCCATGAAGTCGCCGGATCCAAAATCAGACCGATCCCGCCGAAATACGACGGAAGCATCGAATCGGCGGTCGCCGAAGCCGAAAAAGCTCTCGAAGGCAAAGTACCTGACGAGAACGCCAGATTCTATGCGTTCAAGCTGCTCGAAGACGATCCGGACATCGCCGGCAAATTCCCCGGCCTCAAAGACAGTCTGTCCGCCCAGATCGAAGCCGCCGAAAAGAAATTCGACGACTCCATGGATTCAATCATCGCCGACGGAAGATACGACCGCATATCGGAATTCGTTTCAGAAACGGTAGAACGCGCGCCCCGCGATGAAAAAGGGACCCTCTCGGACCGCATAGACCGCATTGTCACCAGCAGATGGCTGGGGATACCGATTTTCATAGCCGTCATCGCGCTCGTCTATATGATCGCGATGTACGACGGGGATTGGGGGACTTCCCCGGGGGCATATGCGACCGGATGGCTCAACGACTGGTTCGGAGAGCTGGGCGAAAATGTGGGGGCATGGTGCGAAGACAACGGTGTCGAACCCTGGATCCAGGGCCTTCTTGTCGACGGCATCATCGGCGGAGTGGGAGCCGTCCTAGGATTCCTGCCGCAGATGATCATCCTGTTCATCTGCCTGGTTCTTCTCGAAGAGATCGGATACATGGCCCGCGTCGCTTTCGTGATGGACCGCGTATTCAGATATTTCGGGCTCTCCGGAAAATCGTTCATCCCGCTGCTCGTAGGAACCGGATGCGGGATTCCCGGGGTCATGTCCACCAGGACCATCGAAAGCGAAAGCGACAGGCGCATCACCGCGATGACCGTCACTTTCATGCCCTGCGGAGCCAAACTGCCTGTAATAGCCATGATCGCGGGAGCGCTCTTCGGAGGCAGCGCCCTCGTCGGAGTGTTCTCCTACGTGCTCGGTATCGTCGCGGTGATCATCTCCGGGATCGTCCTCAAAAAACTCAGGAAGTTCTCCGGCACGCCGGCACCGTTCATCATGGAGCTTCCTCCGTACCACATGCCCCAGCTGTACAGCTTCTTCAAGGCCGTATTCGACAGGGTCTGGGCGTTCGTCAAGAAAGCCGGGACTATCATCCTGCTCTCTTCGATACTCATCTGGTTCCTCGCCAGCTATGACATCGGACTACACATGGTGGACATCGGAGAATCCATGCTCGCTTCCATCGGAGGTGCGATACACGCCATCTTCATGCCTCTCGGATGGGGAGACGACTGGGAATTCTCCGTCGCGACCATCACCGGCCTCGTGGCGAAGGAGAACCTCATTGCGACTATGGGCACCCTCTTCGGACTCGAAGAGATCAGCGACGAAGGCGAAGAGATCTGGAGCATCCTGGCGGATACCCTGGGCAGCGCGGGCGGAATGTCGTTCCTGACGTTCAATCTGCTGTGCGCGCCCTGCTTCGCCGCGATCGGAGCCATGCACAGAGAACTCGGAACATGGAAGAGCACCGGATTCGCGGTCGCATACCAGTGCATCCTGGCTTATCTCATCTCCGTCATCGTCTATGTGGCCGTCGGCCTGATCTGCGGCGAGAATACCGGGACGCTCTCCTATGTCCTATGCATAATCAACATCGCAGCCATCGCCTATCTGCTCTGGGCAAAAGACCCGTTCAGACAGCTTGGAAAGGACGACGGGGAGGCTTCGGAATGAACTCCGTGAGCCTGGCGCTGGTCGCGGCCATAGCCCTGATAATCATCGCGGCTGCGGCCCATCTGATAAACAACTGGCGCAAAGGCAGAAGCGATTGCGGATGCGGATGCGGCAGCTGCAACAAGTGCTCGGGCGCGAACGTGGATCTTCCTGAATGCTGCAGAAAAGAACAGAAAAACTGAATCCCGACCTCAACCGGCGGATTATGCGTCCGCCGGGAAACCACTTCCGTTTTTGGCCCTTCGATTGCGCTGGACAGCGCTTCTGCGCCGATCTGGAATGCGAAAACATCTGTTTCAATTAGACCTCTTTAAATATTATTAGGCAAACCATAAATAATCCGAACATCTCATCCATCCCGCATATGCGCCCGTTCATCAGAAAAACAGCATGCGGTACGCCCCATGATAAAACTCAGAAGCCCTTTCCCGGCGGCCCCGAAAATTAGGAGCGACCGGAATGGCTAAATGGCGCATTTCCAAAGAAGATGGCGGGAGCGAGGCGTTCCGCCGCGGGCAGGACTCGTCGAGCATCAGCGTTTTATGCACCGGAGAATCCGAAGGCGCATGCGAATCGTGCCGGGGAGGATGCGGCGACAGCGATGCCACTATAGTGTCCCTCAAAGACATGGAAATAGGGGAAAGCGGCACTATAGTCCGTCTGACCTCGGACGACGACTCGATCATCAGGCGCCTGATATCCATGGGCTTCGTGCCGAGCAGATCCCTGAAACTGGCCTCCGCCGTATCCAGCAGGGGAGCGCGCGTGGTCAGAATCGGATATGCGACCATCGCCCTGGACGCAGAGATGGCATCTGCGGTATTCGTCAGAAGAGGACGATGCCTTGCAGGACATCCAGGTCGCTCTGATCGGACAGCCGAACGTAGGCAAATCCAGCCTTTTCACCAGGCTCACAGGAGTCGGGGTGATTTCATCCAACTATCCCGGCACGACGGTGGAGTTCGAAGAGTCTACGGTCATGGTGGGCGACAGGACTGTCAACGTCCACGACCTCCCAGGGACCTACAGCCTATCCGCCGACTCGGGAGACGAAAGCATAGTGGTCGACATGCTCCGCGACGGGACGAACGATGCCGTCGTGGTGGTCGCAGACTCGACGAACCTCGAATCCAGCCTGGTTCTCGCCATGGAGGTGATCGAACTGGAAGTCCCCTTGATTCTTGCCCTCAACAAGATGGATCTGGCGGACAGAAGATTCAGGATCAACGCCGGCAAACTGTCCGAGATCCTCGGCGTCCCCGTGGTGCCTGTATCGTCGAAGACCGGGGAAGGCGTGGACAGGATCCTCAAGCTGATATCTTCCGGCGGAGCATCAGTATCCGGATACAGGACCAGATATGACGGTCACATCATGGGCTACATCGAGACCATCATGGCCATGGACAGCTCCGTATCGTGGGGCTCCGCGGTCAAGATGCTCGAAGGCCTCGGCATGTTCGTGGAGAAGGAATCTCCCGAGGTGGAATCTTACGTAACCCGGGTGTCCGCCGAGTTCAGGAAGACCCATGGGGACAAGATCGACGTGCATATAGCGCGCGACAGATACGGAGACGCCCATGTGATCGCCATGTCCGCCGTCGAGCCCATCGTCGGCGGCGTATCGAGGAAGGACAGGATATCCGAGATGACGATAACCCCGTCCACCGGGATACCGATACTCATCTGCGTGCTCGCGGCCACTTTCCTCTGCCTGATTTATGTGGGCGGGCTTCTGGCCGACGCCATCGACTCCCTTTACACCGGGCTGGTAGGGACAGCCCTGGAAGATTTCGGAAGGGAGATCGGTGGCGACCTGGGGGAGGCTGTCATGGCCGGCATAGACGGAAGCCTGGGCGCCATATTAGGCCTGGTCATCCCTTACATAATGGTGTTCTACATAGTGCTGGGCATCCTCGAAGACTCGGGGTATCTGCCGAGGGCCGTGATTCTTCTGGACCGCTCCATGCACAGGCTCGGCCTCCACGGCAACGCATTCATCCCGATAATGGTGGGATTCGGATGCAACGTCCCGGCCGTCCTCGCTACCAGGGCCGTCCGCTCCAAGAGGGAGAGGATGATTCTGTGCACGATCATCTGCATGGCAGTCCCGTGCTCGGCGCAGCTCGCCACCATAACCGGGGTCACCGGGAGGTATGCCGGAGCTATCTGGGTGGCAGTGATTTTCGCGGTGCTGATCGCGCTCGGATTCGCGTCGGGAGCGATTCTCAATAGGAGGCTCAGGTACGAGCCTTCCAACCTGGCGATGGAGCTTCCGGAGCTTCAGATGCCCGGGGCCAAGAACGTCCTCCTTAAGATGTGGTACCGGACCAGCGACTTCTTCAAGCTGGCCGTCCCCCTGCTTGTCGTGGGAAGCATCGTCATCGAAGTGCTGATGCAGTTCGACCTGCTGAATCCGATAGTGGAGCCGATGTCGTGGCTAACCGCAGGGATCCTCGGGCTTCCGCCTGTCACCATCATAGCCTTCATAGCCGGCATTCTGAGGAAGGAGATGTCATACGGGATGCTGGTGATCCTCGCCGCCGCCCAGGGCATTACGGACATAACGCTGTTCATGGACGCGAAGCAGTTCGTGGTGTTCGGAGTCGTGATGTCTGTTTACATGCCCTGCCTGGCCACAATGACGGCTATGGGCAAGGAGCTGGGCCTGAAGGAAGCGGCAACAGTATCTTTGACAACGATATGCGCGGCGGTGGCCATAGGCGCTGCGTTCAACTTCGCTTTGAGCGGATTCATGTGACCGCCGATGGCTGGCGGACGCTCCCGGAAAAACGGTTTTTCTGTCCGGAATACGGCAGAGAGACCTCCGGTAAAACATGTTATTAACACTCAGAGAGTATGGGAACCGAAATGACCAAATCTTCCGCCGTAATCGCGGCTCTGATCGCTCTTCTGGGCCTCATTGCAGCGCTTTGCGTGGCCATGCATCCGGAATCGTTCCTGGGGTTCGATCTGGACATCGAAAGCGACGAAGGCATAGAGCGCATCGACGGCGCAGGGCATTACTTCCAATCGGACATAGCGACGGTGACCGCCATAATGAAAGACGGCTATCTGTTCGACGGATGGTACGGCGAGGACGGGATGCTGAAATCGTCCGAAATATCGTATACTTTCGCGGCCACGGAGGAGAAGCTGTATGCGAGAAGCGAAAGAGGAGCTTTCATCGAAGTCTCCCATTCCGAGGGCCTTCTGGCCACCGTAGGCGGAACGTACAGGATAGGGGAGGAGGTTGCCCTGGAAGCTTTCGTCTGCAGGAAGGGGGTGTCGTTCAGCGGATGGTACGAGGACGGGACTGATCTTGTCACCCATAAAACGCAATGCTCGTTCACCGCGGCTTCCGACAGGAAGATGGTCGCCAAGAGCGACAGCGATTATTTCTCCGGGAACAATAAGCTGGCATGGGATTTCAGCGGCAAAGGGTTGGAAGACTCCGTGGTCATCGTCTCGGACGCCTACACGAAGAACTATGTCGGCTCCTGCAAAAACACCCTGAAAGGCTGGGCCGATGTGATCCCGGGAAAATACGTCATAACAATCAGGGGAACCGACTCCCAAGGTAATCTGCGCTCCGAATCTTTGACCTCCGAGATAAAAGGCGATTTCAGCCGCACATATTGCTGGGAGAATGTTTACAGACCCGCCGATATCCCCGGGATCGCCCCAGTTTCGCAGAGATCGTTCGAAACCATCGAGTGGGAAGTATGCTACGAGGAGCTCGAATCGTTCAGAGATTCGAAGTCCGGCAGGGCGCCTACATCCGAATCCGGCAGGATAGGGTATGCGGAATACCAATCCCAATCGATGAGGAATCTGGCAGAAGCGCTCCGCGGCAACACCGCCGGCATGAGCGATCTCCAGCGGGCGGATTACGTCCTGAAATTCGTCCAGCGCTATACCGACTATCAATACGACTCGGACTACAACGGGCGCGTGGAATACTGGAAATACCCTCTGGAGACCATCCTGGACAGAAGCGGGGATTGCGAGGACACCTCCTGCCTCTATTGCTCGCTGATGAAGCTGATGGGATACGACGTCGTCCTGCTGATATACGACGGACGCGAATACGACGAGGGGCATGCCGCGGCGGGCATCGCATTGGACGGGGTCGAAGGATACAGATACTACCAGATAGAAGACAGAGGGCCCGCATATTATTTCTGCGAGACCACCAGCAATTACATGTTCGTCGGAGAGATAGCCGACGGATACGACCAGGCCAAAATCCTCAGAATCCCTTGAAACCATTAAAAACACGCGGAGCGATGCCTTCCGCATGAAGTTCAGATGCGGACTTTGCGGATACATATACGACGAAGACAAAGAAGGCGTCAAATTCGCCGACCTCCCCGACGACTGGGTATGCCCCACATGCGGAGAGCCCAAATCAGAATTCAGCCAGGTATTCTGATCTCAGGCCCTTTCCGAGATGTGCTCTGCGGCCGTCTCGATTATCGTTTTCACATGGCCGTCGCAGAGCGAGTAGAAAACATTGCGCCCTTCCTTCCTGGAAGATACCAGATGGGCGTCCTTCAGAACGCGGAGCTGATGCGATACCGCGGATTTGTTCATTTCCAGGATTTCGCACAGATCGCAGACGCACAGCTCCTCCATGTCCAGGGCAAGCAGTATCCTCAGCCTCGTGCCGTCGGCGAACAGCTTGAAAAAATCTGACAGAGCGGCCCCGTCCCCCTGATCCCTGATGAAGGATCTGGCGCGGGATACGGCATCCCCGTGGACTTCGTGGCAGTCGCATTCCAGCGGCTCTTCTGGCATCTCAAACCTTCCTCATGCGGAAAAGCATCGCGAGCAGGACGGCTATCGTCGCCACGGCCACGATGCCGGACAGAGCCCCGATGATCTCGATGTACTCTGGCTTGAGGACTATGGCCACCGACATGACCATAAGAATTGCCGCCAGCACGAAAGCGGCCTTCACCAAGGGCCCTTTGATCATGCTTCCGGTAATGTTCCGTTTCATTCAAGAAACCTTGGTTCCGATGCATCCTTAAACTGGATGCACTCTCCCGGTAGCATGCAAGACCCTGCCGAACTATGCCGCAGAGCGGCGGATTGCTTCTACGACGATCCGCAGAGGTCTCTGGAACTGTTCGCCGAAGCCGCTCAGACCGGTTTCCCGAACGCGTTCTTCGGCATAGCCGAGATGAAGATGTCCGGATTGCTCGGGGAGCCGGATCCCGCGGCCGCAGAAGAGCTTTATTCGGCGGCGGCCGAAGCGGGCCATCCCCCATCGATGTACAGGCTCGGAATGCTTTTCTCGGGAGCCGGCGGCCATGAAGAGATTCCCGAGAGAAGCAGGATGTGGTTCGAAAAAGCGGCGGAAGCGGGGATGAAAGAAGCCTACCCGGAGATCTCGGACATCTGCATGTGCGGATACGGAGGTCCGGTGGACGCCGGTAAAGGCCTCAGATATTGCCGCCTCAGCGCGGATGCCGGCGACCCGATGTCCTGCTTCAAACTCGGATGCCTCCTTTCCGACGGGATAGCCGCGGATAAGGACGAGATGGAAGCCCTCCGTCTGTTCAGGATAGCGGCGTACAAAGGAATCCCCGAAGCCCAGTTCAAGATGGGCCTTCTGGCGCAGGAGGGCAAAACCAGCGGCGACGACATGCCGGCCGCCGGATGGTACCGGATGGCCGCGGATTCGGGCCTTGCCGCCGCCAAATTCAACCTCGGAACGCTTTACTATGAGGGGAAAGGGGTCGAAAAAGACCTAGAAAAGGCGTTCTCCCTGTACAAAGAAGTATCGGAGACCGGCGAAGGTGACGCGCTGTTCATGGTCGGCAGGATGCTGATGGAGGGCCTGGGAACCGAGAAAGATCCGCAGAAAGGGCTCGAATATTTCGGAAGAGCGGCCTCGGCAGGGAACCCTCTCGCAATCGAGTTCCTGGAGAATATCGGACGCCGCCAAAACGCACAGATTATAAAGATCGACGGCGCGGAACGACCGGGATTTGCCGGCCTTGTGACGCATTTTTAAGTTCGATTTCTTCATTAACTAAGATTTAAATTACATAGTTGTATATGGAAAATCATGGTCAGAAGGGCTGGGATAGACTTAGGAACGACGTATTCATTGGTAGCTGTTATGGTCAACGGGCGTCCCGAGATCGTAAGGAACGGCTGCGACAATGAACTGACGCAGTCCGCAGTCTGCATCTGCGACGGCGAAATCTTGGTAGGAGAGGAAGCTTACGCCAGAATCGCCGACGGAACGGCCAAAGGGATCACGGCATTCAAATCTAGAATGGGCGACGATTCCGTGCTGATAACCGGGAACGGCAGAGGATACAGCGCAAAAGACCTCTCGACCATCCTTTTGAACCACCTGATCAAGGAAGCGGAGAACCGCCTCGGAGACAAAATCACCGAAGTCGTCATCACAGTTCCCCACTATTTCGACGAAGCCCGCAGGATCGCCACGAAGGAAGCGGGAGAGGCATGCGGAGTCAGAGTGCTCAAACTGCTGAACGAGCCCACATCTGCCGCGCTGTACTACGGATACAACCATTTCGAAAGGAAGACCATCATGGTGTACGACCTCGGAGGAGGGACGTTCGACACCAACGTCATCCATTTCGAGAACGGAAAGACCGAAGTCATATCCACCCACGGGAACCACAGCCTGGGAGGCAAGGATTGGGACAAAGAGCTGGCGCTGATCGCCTGCAGGAGATTCGCGGCCGAATACGACATCAATCCCTTCGATGACGAATCCTTCAGGAATGTCCTCATGGCCACAGCCGAGAAAGTGAAGAAACAGCTCTCTGCGGTCAAGAATGCCATTTTCCAGATCGAGTACGAAGGCAAGAAAGGCAGCTACAGCATCTCCAGGGACGAATTCCGCGATGCTACCCTGTATCTCATGCATACCACCAGGGATCTGTGCGAAGAGGCCCTCCAGGCCAAAGGGCTCAAATGGCAGGACATCGACGAGATCCTTCTGATAGGCGGATCCAGCAGGATGCCCATCGTCCAGGAATATCTGGCCGAAACGACCCCCTGCAACATCGTCCACCATCCCGACATGGAGCTGGCCGTCGCAAAAGGGGCCGCCATCGACGCGGACAGATACCGCGACGGAATCTCGGACAAACCGATACTGCACGACATAACGTCCCACAGCCTCGGCGCCCTTTCCATCAAGGAAAACGAGGACAGATTCATCAACGAGATAATAATCCCCAAAAACTCCAAGATCCCGTTCGAAGCGACCAAAGCTTTCAAGCTGGAGAAGGGAAACAGGGCGAATTACATTGAGGTCTATGCCCTCCAGGGAGAATCCCGCGATCCGGACGAATGCGTGGTGGTGACGGAGGCTGTGATCAACGGTTTCAGAAACGACGGGAACGGGGTGATCATAAACGTCACGTACAGCTACGACGAGAACGGCGTAGTTAAGATATCCGCCGACAGCGACGGGAGAGCCCTGAACGTCACGACCAAATCCCTCCCCGACATCGACTGGATCTCCGGAAGGCCTTCGGAAAGGGCCGCGATGAACAATACGGAAAAGAACATCGTGGTCTGCCTAGACCTCTCCAGAAGCATGACGTTCAAGGACAAAAACAGCGGAGCCATCCCCCTGGATGAAGCCAAAGACTCCATCAAACAGTTCGTGGAGAGCCTCGGCACCGAGAACAACCATTTCGCCCTCATCGGCTTCGGCGATTCCATGAGCGTGCTCTGCGATTTGACACGGGACCTCGGGAAATTCAAAGGCGCGCTGGAAAAGACTAGGGCCAAGGACATGGGGAGAGGCACCAGGGCGATCCCTCTCGGTCTGGCCAAGAGCGTGGCCGAAAGCGACGGCAGGATGGGCATCATCGTGACCGTCACCGACGGGGAATGGGAAAAGAAAGATGCGGCAGTCCTGGAAGCCCGCAAAATCGGCATGCCGATCTTCGCCATAGGGTTCGGGGATGCCAACGAAGGCTTCCTCAGGCAGATATCGACTGTTGAGAAGGGGGCGCTGTACACCACCATCGACAGGCTGGGCCATACATTCCAGACCATCGCCACCGCCATCAGAACCGACAGCATGAACCTCAGGGATCCCAGCGAGGACTGAGGGCATGGCAGGATGCTACTGTCAGCTTCTCGGAATAAATCCATACAAAGAGAGCGAATACAGCGACGAAGCGCTTGAAAAAGCCATCAAGGCCGCCAAAGAAAGATGGGACGCAGAAAAGAATGCCTTCGACACCAATGTCCGCTATAACGCCGACACCAACCTGGGGCTGCTCGGGGACATCTATGAGAAGATGGCCTACCCCAATTCGAGGGCCGAGGAATTCAAGAAAGGCAGGGAGCTTCTGAAAAGCTATCTCCAGCCCATACTGAATTACTGCGTGGTGACCGAAGACGGGAAGGCGTACGCATTCCAGAGCGCCCTCAAAGGCCAGCTGAACAGGCTGGGATGGCCCGGCATCACGGAAAAAGATGCCGCGGAAATACTTGGTCTCGCCGAAGGGGCGCCTCCCCTTCCCATCAGCAGGAAAGCGGCGGAAGAATACAACAAGCTCAGCGACATGGG
The DNA here is from genome assembly GCA_016281925.1 of Methanomassiliicoccaceae archaeon. Taxonomy (GTDB): domain Archaea; phylum Thermoplasmatota; class Thermoplasmata; order Methanomassiliicoccales; family Methanomethylophilaceae; genus Methanoprimaticola. Next base: position 2,822 of record JAEEJP010000029.1, on the reverse strand, counting down.
CTACCATACCCCCGCCCAAGTCATGAATTATCTGATCTCCAAGCTCCAGATCGGGAACTGCCATCCGCTCAGCGATGCCAGCCCGGCAGGGTCCGTCAGGGAAGCCATATCGGCATGCCTCCCCAAGCTGGAGACCGAGAGGAAGAATTTCCCCAGCCAGAAGACCTATCTCGATTGCACCAGACGCCTGAAATATCTGAAGGACGAGGATCTGGCCCAGCTCATCGAATACGGCAGATGCCGCCAGAGCCTGTCCCCGGTGACCGAGAAGCTCAAACTGGAATACAGCGAAAGGATAACCCGCAAACAGATAGACTCCCTCATGGAAGCCTACCGCCTGAACGATGCGGGGCTGACCATACCCGCCCTGGAATCGTTCTGCTACGAGAACGGCCTCGCCGCGGATTTCTCGGGATCCGGAAGCGGATCCATCAGATGCCCGTTCTGCAAGCATTTCATCAGCGGAAACGACGAGATAATCTACTGTCCGATCTGCAAGCGCAAGATCAAAAAGAAATGCAGCAGATGCGGGACCACCCAGAGCAACCAGAACAAGATATGCGTCACCTGCGGCTTCGATTTCGACAATGAAACCGAGAACGCGACCAGATTGGGCACGGCTGTCCGCGATTTCATCGATATGGGCGACATCGAGAACGCAAGAGCGGCTCTGGAAGAGCTCAAAAGGGACTACTCCGAGATCATCAAAACCGAAGTCCTGGAGTATGAGCTCGAGAACGCCGAGGAGATCGTGACCACCCTCTCCAACCTGATGGAAGATGCGTACTCGTCCGGAAGATACCACCATTTTCTGAACCTGTGCAGCAAACTGCATTCCGAATTCCCCGATTTCATCGGCAAAGACCTGAATCTGGAGGAAAGGATCCGCGTGGCCGAGGACCACTGCAGGCTCGCCGAGAGCGCATGCGCCGAAGCCGCCGGGAAAGCGACCCACGAAGAGAAGCTGATGCTGTACGTCAAAGCCTCCGAACACTGCAGGGATTGGCCGGAATCCAGGGAATATCTGATGAAATACCCTCCGGAAAACGTCACCGACTGCCACGGGACCTCGAAGGAAGGGGTCATAAGGATCATGTTCACGCCTCCCGCCGACACGAAGGACTTGGTTTACTGCATCTGGCGCGGGAAAGGCAGCGAACCTTATGCCGACGAGAACACCAAGCCCTATGAGATACTATCCAGGCACAAGCATGACAATTACTTCGAGGACAAGGACGTGGAGTCCGGCGCCAAATATTATTACCTGCTGTGCACCAGGCGCTGGGGCATCCTTTCGAGCCCGATGAAGCTCATAGGCCCGCTGGTCCCCTATGCCATCGTGGACAAGGTGAACATCGTAAGCACCGAGGAAGGGTTCCACATCACCTTCGCCAGGCCGGAGAAGTCGGTCGGGGTGCTCATAAGGAGATACATCAAAGGCGAGGAGAACAGATACGTCGAACATGAGATCAAGAACTCCGAGGAATACGACGACATCTGCCTCAGAGGAACGACGTATTTCTACCATTTCTTCGCCGAATACCTGGTAGACGGGAGGATAGAGCTCTCGGACAAGAACGTCCAGTCTGCTTCCTCCATGGAGATGCCTCCGCCGGTGACCGATCTGAGGGTCACCCGCAGCAGAAGCGGGACCTATGTCGCCAGATGGACGTCCAGCATAGAGGCCAAGCTGTACAGGTCCGAAAGGAAACTGAAGTTCAGCAGCAGGATAATGATGATGGACGACGTCAGATCCCTGATGAAAGAGGTCGTCCCCAAAGAGAACTACTCCGACGGAATCGCCTTCGACATGGACGGCGGCGCCATATGGTATCTCTTCCCGATCATCCAGGTGGGAAAAACCGCGGTCAGAGGGGACGAGGTCTGCGTCATCAACCTGGAGCCGTTCAAGAACATCGAGAAGACCGTCAAAGACGGGGACTGCATCATCACCATGGACTGGCCGCAGTCCGCCCTCGGCGCAGAGCTCAGGGTCTCCGATTCCTACGTCTCCGATCCGGAGGACCCGAACCTGATGGTCAGGTCGGTCAGCCGCAAGGAATACGAGGACAGCAGGCAGATCGCCGTGCCTATGGGTAAATCCGCGGCCAAATTCATCTTCATATTCGCCAAATACAGATACGAGGACGAGATCCGCCTGTCGCATCCCACCATGATCGGCGTCTTCTCCGCCGCCTGCAGGAAGATAAGGTATACGGCGGCGCGGGACAGGAAAGGGATTTCCTTCAGGCTGCAGGCCGATCCGGAGGTCGAATCCATCCCGGAGATCATGGCGGTGCAGTCCGACGGAAGATTCCCCCTCAGGGCCGGCGACGGCAGGACCGTATGGAAATCCGGCGGGAAGGTATCGCTCTCTGGCGGGACGGCAACGGTTTCCTTCCCCGCGGAGCCCCAGATGGAAATGGAAAGGATGAGGCTGTTCTTCTGCGAGGAATCGAACTACAACATCTTCAGGTTCATACACCCGCTGTACAGGAGGGATTGAAGCGGCGTTCTGGAGTAAAGCCAAGAAAAAACCGGCGGAAGAATACAAATGCCCCTACTGCTCCGCCAGATTCGGGATGGACGAGATCCACTGCGTCTGCTTCAACAGATTCTGCGCCGCGAACTTCGCCAGCTCGGAAAGGAACAGGGGCGGGAGATACGCCACTGCGGACGGCATGCATGAGATCGACTACGAGAAGACGGTCTTCCGGGGGATAGACCCCAAAAGCAGCAAGGCCATCATCACCAACCACCACATCATAAGGAACGCCTCCATGGAATGCGACATGTGCAGGAGGCCGGTGTCGGTTCGCCTC
>JAEEJP010000028.1 GCA_016281925.1 Methanomassiliicoccaceae archaeon | reverse complement strand
GCTCTGGCCGTACTTCTTGCCGTTGAGGTCCCATTCGGAGAAGGTGTTGCCCAGGCTGGGCGCGGCATTGACGGTGATAGACTCGCCTGCATACAGCTTGGTCGTATAGGAGGAGCCGACATTGGCGCTGTCGATGATCAGACCGCCGTTGACGGCGGACACGCTGACGGTGTGCGTCGTGTTTTTGGCCATGACAGCCACCGCGCTGACGTTCTCGGTCCCCATGGAGATTTCGACGAGCTGATATTCGATGATGCTTCCGTCGATCATCCAGTGGTCGAAATGGTATCCGGAAGACGGGACGGCGACAAGCCTGTATTTCTGGCCTAGATGCGCCGTGATATCCGCGGAACTGCCGACGTTTACCCCATCCACCTCGACCGTCCCGTTCACGGCGGCGACGCTGAGGACCGGATCGCCCATTGGGACGCAGTACGCCACGGCCTCTATGTCATCGGTTCCCATGGTGATTACGAGGCTCTGGAAACTGGGCCCGTACTTCGTGCCGTTCAGATCCCACTCCGAGAATTCGTAGCCCGGATCCGGGACGGCTGTGACGGAAAATGATTCCCCGGTGCTGAGCTGGGTCGCATATGCGGAACCGACATCGGAATCGCCGACGAGCAGGCTCCCGTTCCCGATCGACATAGAAAGGGTATGCATCAGGGAACCCACGACAGCAACGAGAGCGGTATCTCCTTTTACCGTGAATTCATAGGTCGCAGTGTCCGAAACCACCTCGCCGCCCTGGGTCCATCCCCTGAAATAATATCCGTACGCGGGTTCAGCAACAATGGTCAGCTTCTCGCCCTGCTTGAAGAGGCCGGCGAAGGCAAATGAGGGCTCGAAACCGTTTACCGATACCGTTCCCTCTTCTATGAATGCGGTCACCTTGCGAAGAGGCGCTTCGCTGATATAAGCGACCGCATTTATGTCCATGCCGACGTTCGTGACCGTAATCTTCGAAGAATCGTATTCGGTTCCGTTCACGACCCATCTGTCGAACTGGCATCCGATGCTGGGGATGGCCTCCAATACTACGGAACCTCCTCTGGCAATGGTCCCGGCATATGCCGAACCCCTGACCACGCCATCCACTGAGACCGAACCTGATCCCCCGCCAGAAAGGGAGACTGAAATCGCGCACTGGGCGGACGACCTCTCCTTAAGCACGCCGCGAAGCCCCACGAAAGTCTTGCCGGCGAGGTTCTCCGCCGAAGCCGAAATATCCTTGCCGCTGAGATTCTGGAAGACAACCTTCCAGAATGCATTCTTGCCGACCGACGACAGCGATCCGGAAAACGATATCTCCGCCAGTCCGACGCAGTTTCCGAAGGCATAATCCCCTATGGAGACTGCAGAAATGCCGGCGGACGCAAGATTCGAGCAGTTCGCGAAAGCTTTGAACCCTATCTTCTGGACCGAAGTTATGTACGCCAGCCTCAGGGTCACGCAGCCGTAGAACGCATAATCGCCCACGGAAACGACCTGGTATGACTTCCCGCCGCTGCTGACCGAGGAGGGGATTATCACGCCGGACGGCATGCCGGAATATCCTTTCACGGAGACCTTCCTGTCGGAGATTACCGAATAAACAATCCCGCTGACAACAAATTCCGAAGGGGTTTCGCTGAGGATCCTGTCAGATCCCTCGAAAATCTTCCCGGACAGGTCTCCGGCGGAAACGGCCGGCGCACCGCTGCCATCCAGGAACGATATCCCGTAGAAAGCGCTCCTCCCGACCGAAGCCAAGGAATCGGAGAAGTGCACATAAGACAGCTTGACGCAATTGGCGAACGCATAATCGCCTATGGAAGACGCGCGGATATCGACAGATTTCAGATTTCTGCAATTGGCGAAGGCTTTGAACCCTACGTCCTGGGCCGAACCCAGATCCGCCGATTCCAATGACTCGCACCCGTAGAAAGCGCGGGCCTGCACGGATGCGACGGCATATGACTTCCCGCCTATCTGGATGGAGGCAGGCAATACGATGTCGACCGGACTCCCGACGTACCCTGTCAGGGAAGCTTTAGAGACGGATGAAATGGAATAGACCAGGCCGCCCGAGACCGCATCTATGCCTCCGGTCCTGAGGACACCGCCGTACCCGTCGAAGCTTTCCCCTCTGAGGGATGCGGCCGAAGTCACGCGGTTCCCGGAAGAATCCAGCAGGACCGTCTTGTAGAACGAGTGGTCGCCTATCTGCCTGAGGGAGCCCGAGAAGGATGCGTGGGCCAGCCCGGCGCAGTTGGCGAATGCGTAATCTCCGATGCTGGATGCCGCTGCGTCCAGCGATGCCAGCGAAGAGCAGTTGGCGAACGCTTTGAATCCGATGCTCCGGGCATGGCTGAGATCGATCCCTTTCAGGGACGAGCAGCCGTAGAACGCATAGCCGCCTACGGATGCTAGAGTGTCTTTGGAGCCTCCCATGAAGACGTCGGAAAGGCCCGAACAATAGCAGAAAGCATAGGCGCCCACCGATTCGAGGGAATCTCCTGCGGCCAGCGTCTTTATGCCGGAGCAATGCGCAAAGGCTTTCATACCTATGGTCTGGACGCTGCCGAGGCTGACTGATGCCAGCGTCTTGCAGCCGTAGAACGCTTTGGAACCTATCTCCGTGACCGGAACTGATATCCCGTCGAGAATGACTTCCGAAGGGACGGCCAGTTCCGTCGGGGACGCCTCATAGCCAATGAGCGACGCTCTCAGAGGGGCCGCGGAGACTATGCTGTAGACCAGCCCGTCCGAAACGAATGAATCCCCCTCGGATGCTCCCGCGTTCCCGGGGGAGGCTTCCGAATCGGCCACAACCGCCGCAGCCAGCAGCAATACTGCCAGCGACAGAGCCATCCCTATTGCGATCGGCTTTGCCGCCATCGTCTCCGCCTCCTGCGGAATGATGTCTCATGCGCTGAATTTCTCTGGCCGAAAAACCTGAGCTCCTGAAGCTCCGGACCTGTGTTGCGGATGGGTTCCATGGGCAGCCCTTCGTCTCCGAATCGCCGTACTGCAATAAACCGATTCGCTCCCGCCCGCATCCCGGCTGCCTCCGCGATACGTACGGATAGCGGTTTTTGCGGCCGTTTTCCGTCCGTTTGACGCGGTTCTGACAATGTTTTTAACCGAACAAAACAATACGGAAATGGATGCGGGGATGGATGAGACACTCTTACTGACAAGCTTAGCGCTCTTCACACTTCTGGCTGGAGTATGCTCTATAGCCCTCAATAAAGTGAAATTCCCCCCGCTTGTGGGATACCTCGTCGCCGGGATCGTCATCGCCAACGTCACCACCGTGAACGAAACGGGCGAGATCGCCATAGAGATACTGTCCGATATCGGACTGGTCCTGCTGATGTTCTGCCTCGGATTGGAGATCAATCTGAAGAAGATCAAAAAGCAGGGAACCGTCGCGATAAAAGTCGCGATCACACAGCTTCCTCTGAGCGTGGTCGGCGGAATGCTGGCCGGGACGCTGCTGGGATTCAGCTCCATCCAGTCGCTGATATTGGGGGCGGTCATAGCGGGATGCAGCACCGCTGTAGTCACCGCAGTCCTCTATGCTCAGAAGAATCTCGACAGCGAAAGCATCGAAACGATCATCCTGATAATGATCATGGAGGACATAGGGCAGGTCATAATGCTGTCCATGCTGACCCCGGTCATGGCCGGATCCTCCATGGACACGTCCGACCTGATCCTGCTCATCTCCTCGATAGCCATCTTCATGGTGGCCAGCCTTGTCTTAGGCATAAAAGTCAATTATTTCAAGAGGCTGATCGACTGGATTTCCGACAACGTCTCGGAGGAGATCCTGATCATATTCTCCGTGGGGCTCGCCTTCGGGATGGCATTCCTCGCAACCATCGTAGGGCTTTCTATGGCCATCGGAGCGTTCCTGCTGGGGATGATAATGACCAGATGCAGGAAGAGCAAGGAGATCAGAGAGTCCGTCGAGCCTATGAAGAGCCTGTTCATGGCCATGTTCTTCATATCCGTCGGGATGGAGGTGAACATAGGCACCCTAGCATCCAACATCGGGACCATGGCCATCATCTACATCCTGTTCGCCGGGCTCCTCATATTCACCGTATGCCTGGGATTCTGGATCGCCGGCGAGAACAGCCGCAAGGGATTCGTATCCGCCGTCGGCCTGACCGCGATGGGGGAGTTCGCGTTCATCATATCCAAGGAGGCGCTGGACTTCGGAGCGGTGGACGAATCGTTCTACACTTCGGTCATCGGAGCCGCCCTGATATCCATGATAGTCATGCCGATAGCCAACAGATACTCCGGCCGGCTGTGGGACGGGGCGGAAACCAGGTGCCCCAAGCCCGTACTCGACCTGTCGGCGAAGATCACCGGCTACAGGAACAAGATGTACTACAACTTCTCCTCGGCGTCCAAGAGCTCCAGGAGGCTCTACAAGAGAGGCATGGCATCGGGATACATAGACCTCCTCGCCATATTCCTGATCGAACTGGCGTTCTACATAGGCGCGCCCATACTCAGCCCGATTCTCTTCGATATATTCGGAGGAAGCATATGGCTCTGGGACTTCGTTCTGCTCGTCATCAATTTCATCGTCCTGATACCCCCGATATCGTACCTTGTCAGCAACATCAAGAGCCTGGAGAAGCTCATCATCAGAGCCTCCAGAAACAGCGCGAAGAAGAGCGGAGGCGGGGATCTGGTGAAGACCGGGGACATCTACGAGAAGATGCTGAACATGAACAATCTGATCGCCATATTGACGATCGATCTGGCGATCATAGCGGTCGTCCCCAACCCTCTCGGCCTTGCCGAGCACATAATGCTCCTGGCGATCGCCGTCGCCGTGGCCATCGCGGTCTACCTCCGCATGACCGGGAAGCACTCGGCATCCGAAGGATCCGATGACGGCGGCGGAAACGGTCCTGGCGAGGATGTGGACTACGGGATCAGGGATACCGGCGGGAGATGAGGGGCGCCCGCGGATACAGGAACCTCCTGAAAGGGTCTGAAACCGAATCCCAAAGTTATTAACGGCCCTTCTTATGGGGTTTTGACCCATATGGATGAGACCTCCCTGCTGACAAGCATAGCAATTTTCACTCTCCTGGCCGGAGTGTGCTCCATCGTCTTCAACAAGCTGAAGCTCCCGCCTCTCGTCGGATATCTCGTGGCGGGGATCGTCATCGCCAACGCGATAGGCGTGAGCGAAATCGGCGAAGAAGCCGTGGAGATGCTGTCGGATTTCGGATTGGTCCTCCTGATGTTCTGCATCGGCCTCGAGATCAACCTGAAGAAAATCAAGAAGCAGGGCCGGTTCGCGATGATAGTTGCCGTCGTCCAGCTGCCGCTGATGGTCATAGGCGGGATGGCGGCGGGGACCATGATGGGATACAATTCGGTCCAGTCCATCGCCCTGGGAGCCATAGTGTCCGGGTCCAGCACCGCGGCGGTCCTGGCTGTCCTCCAGTCGCAGAAGAAGCTGTCCAAAGAGGAGATCGAGATGCTGGTCCTCATAACGATAATGGAGGACATCGGGCAGGTCGTGATCCTGTCCATGCTGACGCCGATACTGGCCGGATCCTCCATGGAGATCTCGGACCTCATCATGCTGATAGTATCCATCGCCATCTTCATGATAGCGAGCCTGGCCATAGGCCTGAAATACATCCCCAGAGCGATCAACTGGATCTCGGACAACGTCTCGGGCGAGATCCTGATAATATTCTCCGTCGGGCTGGCCTTCGGCATGGCATGGCTGGCCACCATCGCGGGGCTTTCCATGGCCATCGGAGCGTTCCTCATGGGGATGATCATGTCCGGATGCAGGAAGAGCAGGGACCTGAACAGATCGATAGAGCCCATGAAGGACCTGTTCATGGCCATGTTCTTCATTTCCGTGGGGATGGAAGTGCATCTGGGGACCATGGCCGAGAACATCGTCACCATGGCGGTCTTCTACCTCCTGTTCCTGTTCCTCAAGAGCTCCACGGTGTTCCTCGGATACTGGATCGGGCGCGAGAGCGGCCGCAACGGATTCATATCGGCCATCAGCCTGACGGCGATGGGTGAGTTCGCGTTCATCATATCCAAGGAGGCGCTCAATTACGGAGTCGTGGACGGGTCGTTCTATACGTCCGTCATAGGGGCCGCCCTGCTTTCGATGATAGCCCTTCCGCTGATGAGCAGATGCTCGGACAGAACCTGGGATTGGTTCTCGGCCAGAAGCCCCGAAGCGGTGGGCGCCGCAATATCCAGGGTCAACGGATTCAGAGACGGGATCTACGGCGATCTCCAGACGGCTTCCGGGGTGTCCAGGAAAGCTGTCAGCAGAGGGATGACGTCCATTTACATCAACCTCATCGTCATCCTGATCATAGAGATCGTGTTCGTGTTCGCGATACCCGAGGCGGCGCCCGTCCTGAGCGACATCGTCGGGGGGAGCGAACGCGCATGGTATTTCATACTGGTGATGGTGAACTTCGTCGCTCTGATACCTCCGACCGCCCTCATCGTGTCCGGCCTGAAGAAGATAGATAAGCTTGTGGTATATGGGATGGATAAGAAGAAAGAGAGAACGGTCAGAGGGATGGTATACGAGGAGCTGATGAGCATCAACAAACTGGCTGCTATAGCCACCTTCGATCTGTTCATTGTCGCTCTGGTGCCCAATCCGCTCAGCGCCGAGGAGCAGCTCCTCATGCTTGTGGTGGCGATTGGCATAGTCGCCGCGATATACCTCCGGATGACCAAGAATGACCGCGGAGAGGCCGCCCCGGAAGATCCTGAGGAAACAGGGCAGACGCAGGGATACGAGGGCGAGTCGGCTCTGAGAGACGCGGACAGAAAAGACTGATGCGGATTGAAGCGGGGTAAGAGATGCTGTTCAATATCTTTGTCCACGAAACGTCGATCCTTTTCTACATCATAGGATGGATATCGATGCTTTTCGTACTCGTCAAAGAATGGCGCTACCCCCGCAAAGCGGTGTTCTGGGTGGCCGTGCTTTTCGCCATCCCCATCGTCGGGTTCGCGTTCTATCTGGTGCTCGGCCAGTCGAGATACAGAAAATACACCCTCTGCCTTCCCGAGAAGGATTCGGAAGAGCTGCGCAGGATCAGGGCGGAAAGGAACGCGGGACTCGAGACGGAGTTCGAAGGGAAGGAGATCGCGGACGCTCTGGGAAAAATCGGATCGGATCTGACCTACGGCAACGATGTCAGGCTCTACACCCTCGGAAACCCCAAATTCGAGGATCTGATGGCCGATCTCCGCGCCGCCAAAAGCCATATCCACATGGAATACTACATAATCCGCGACAACGACCCTCTCAGCATGGAGATCTTCGAGCTTCTCGGCGAGAAGGCGAAGGAAGGCGTCGAGGTCAGGCTCATCGCCGACTGGGCCGGGCTCAAGAACAACAGGGTCATGGTCAACAGTCTCAGGAACTCCGGCGCGGAGGTAAGGATATTCAACCCTCTCCTCCCGAATCTGTTCAGCCCCAGGAAGAACAACAGGGACCACCGCAAGATAGCCGACATAGACGGGGAGACGGCATACGTCGGAGGGTTCAACATAGGCGTGGAGTACCTCGGGCTCGGGGAATTCGGATACTGGAGGGACTCCGGGGCCAGAATAAGGGGGCCGGCCGTATCCGAAGTCATAGAGAGGTTCCTGATGGACTGGAAATACGTCAGCGGCGAAGACCTGTACGGCAGCCCGGAATACGCTTACAGAAGCTCCCCCGAAGGGAATGTTCCGGTGCAGATCGTCAGCGGAGGCCCGGACATGGACTACCATAACCAGGTCGCGTTCCAGTATCTGATGATGATCGGGAAGGCCAGGAAGACCCTGCACATACACGCCCCCTATTTCGTGCCTGACGAAACGTTTTCCATGGCCCTTAGAGGCGCCGCCATGCGCGGGGTGGACGTGAAAGTCATCATACCCGACATCCAGGACCACCCTCTGGTCTATTGGGCCAACAGGAGATTCGCCGACGAAGTCATGAAGGACGGCGTGAAGGTGTACGAATACAACGGAGGGTTCATCCATTCCAAAGCCCTGGTGGCCGACGGCTGCATCTGCTCCGTCGGATCTGCCAACCTTGACGACCGCAGCCTGAAGCTGAACTTCGAGACCAACGCGATGATCTACTCGGAAGAGATAGGAAAAATGATGGAGGACGCGTTCCAGGAGGACATCGCCCGTTCCACGGAATACAGCCGCGAGAAATTCGCGGAGATGAGCCTGAAAGAGAGGATGTTCACGAAGATAGCGTGGTTCCTTTCAGGGGAGCTGCGATCCTGGAAATATGTGAAAAGGCGGGGCCGGGACCGCCCGGACCCCCGCATACCATTCTCATCTGAGGCAGAGGTCCCTCCAGACGCCTTCCGATTCGGCGAGGACGGCATCCGCATCGAGAGTAGCGCATCTTCCGTTCTCCAGGACCAGATCGCCCTGGCAGAAAACCGTCTTGACGTTGAAGCTGCTGCCCGAATAGACGATGTTGGACACCATGTTCTCAGGGAGCAGAGGCCTGAGGTTCGGGGCTCTGCCGTCCAGGATGACGACGTCCGCATATTTCCCGGGCTCCAGGGAGCCTATGGAATCCTGCATGCCGACGGCCTTGGCGCCGTTTATGGTGGCGAAATCCAGAAGCTCCTGGGCGGTCGCCACGGTGGGATCCCATCTGGCCGATTTCTGCAGGAGGCCGAGGGTCTTCATCTCCGCGAACATGTCGAGGGTGTTGTTGGTGGTGCTGCCGTCGGTCCCCACGGATACGTTCACGCCGTATTTCTGGAACTCCGGGACGGGAGCGACGCCTCCGGTGGCGAGCTTCATGTTGGACACCGGGCATGACGAGATCGACATCCCCGCATCCCCCATGAGCCTTATCTCGTTCATCGTGAGCCAGGCGGAATGGGCGGCCACGCCTCTGGGCCCGAGGACCCCGATGTCGGAAAGCCATTCCGCCGGCCTCCTCCCCGTTTTCTTCTTGTGGTCGTTGACCTCACCGCGGGTCTCCGAAAGATGGAAATTCATGGGGGCGCCGACGCTGTCGGAGAACTCCTTGGCCCCGACGCAGGTGTCCTCGCTGCACACGTACACGCCTTGAAGCCCTACCCCCGGGACGATCTTCCTCTCGCCTTTGAACTTGGAATGGAAATTCCTGCAGTTCTGCAGCGGGTTCCCGGTCTGGGTGGTCATCTCCTGGTCCAGGACGCACCAGCAGAGCACCCCTCTGATCCCGGCTTCCTGGGTGGCCTTCGCGATGACGTCCTCGGAATAATACAGATCCATGAACGTGGTCGTCCCTCCGCGCATCATCTCCAGGCATCCGAGCTTGGTCCCTATGGCGAGATCCCTGTCGGTCCTGTCGGAATCGATCCTGAAGGATTTTGACAGGAAATCAGGGAAAAGAAGGTCGTCCAGAGCGCCTTTCATCACCGTCATGGCGATGTGCGTATGCGTGTTTATCATCCCGGGCATGACGATGTCGCCGGACGCGTCTATCTCCCTGTCGGCGGTGCCGTCGTATTTCGGCCCCACCGATACGATCCTCTCGCCGTCTATGACCAGATCGCCTTTCAAAACCCTTCTCTGAGCATCCTGCGTGACTATCCAAGCGTCGCGTATGGCTGTAATCATGCCGCGAGCATGTTTATTGACGGACATAACAGTTTTTATGGATGCGGATAACGGAAAAAACCGTATATCCCGCAGTCGTTCGGCAGGGCATGGCATTCCGCATAACATTTCTCGGCACTGGCGGCGGGAGGCACACCTCCATGTTCCAAGTTCGCAGCACCGGCGGGATGCTGATCGAGCATGACGGCCGTTTCCTGCATGTCGATCCCGGCCCGGGCGCCCTCACCCAGATGCACAGGATACACTACGATCCCGCCCGCACCGATTCCGTGCTGATATCCCACTGCCATCCCGACCATTACTCCGACGCAGAATCGGTCATCGAAGGGATGACCCACGGCGGATGGAAGAGGCGCGGCCATGTATACGGATCGACGACCGCCGTGGAAGGCAGCGGGAAATTGGGGCCCTGCCTGTCGGCCTACCACAGGGAACTTCCTCTGAGCTGCGAATCCGTGAGGCCCGGGGACATAAGGGTCATCGACGGGATGAAGACGGAGTTCTTCAGGTCGATCCACAGCGACCCGACCAACGTAGGCATGACGTTCCATACGGAATTCGGGAAGGTATCCTATGTGAGCGACACCGAATTCAGGGAGGAAATCGCCGAGCAATATGTCGGGAGCAGGGTTCTGATGCTGCCGGTCACCACCCCCAGGGGAAACAGGATACATTTCCACACCTGCACCGAAGATGCCGCGTTCTTCGAGGACATCATAAAGCCGGAACTGACGGTGTTCATCCATCTGGGCGTCGTCATCATCAAAAAAGGAGCGGATTCCGAAGCCATGTGGGTGCAGGAGAAGACCGGATGCCGCACCATCGCCGCACGCGACCGCATGATCCTCGATGTGGGAGAGGAGCTCGGCATATCCGATGCGCCGTGCTTCGACGACGAATGGATTCCGCCGTCCTCGGTATGAATCGAAAAATAGAACTATAGTGTCAATTGATATGATACTATAGTCTTATCGTCTCTCAGCCCTTGCGGGCGGCTCTCAGCGCCCTGAGCTCTGCTTTGTCCGCATCGCTGACGCGGTACGATTCCAGGCACTTCTGGACGGCCTTTCTGTACGTCCAATCGTCGATGCCGCATTCCCCTTTCAGGTACCCCATGGTCTCTTCCGGGAATCTGGCCATGCATTCCGAAAAGCACCATGCCGCGGCCATCCTGTAATAATAGTCTTCGCAGCGGGCGCGGTCGATCTCGGACATCACCCTGCCGACATAATCCGCGGTGATGAAATGGTCCAGCATCATGACCGCCGCGAACCTCATGGGAAACTCCTGTCCGGTCGCCAGATATGGAACGATGAAATCCCACAGAGCCTCCTTTTCCTCCCCCTTGGGCTTCCACGTGGAGCAGAACGAATCGCATACGGCCCAGTTGTCTATCAGAGGGACGAAATCCCGGTACAGGCGGAGCCTCTCGCCCAAAGGGACCTTTGCATAGGCCGTGGCCAGCCCCCTGAGCATGAAATCCTCGAAATACTCGGGCTCCCATCCGTCCAAGTATCCGTCCAGACCGTTTTTCGCTATCTTTTTGGCCAGCTTCCTGAGACCTGGAAGCCTGGCGCCCAAAAACCCGTAGCCGCAGGGAGTCAGCTTCGCCTCGAATTCGGCGTTGTCCGGATCGGCCAGGCTGAGGAGCTCGCCTCTGATGTCCGTCATGTTTTCATCCTGTATCTCAGAGACACCAGCCCGGCTATGACGAAGAATGCCAGCATGCCCAGGGTGAAATACGTCAGGGAATTGTCCTTACTGACGTTCTCGTCCTCGTCCAGAATCTCTACGTCGCTATAGTGTTCCTCCCAGGATCTCCTGTCCTCGGTTTCGACGTAGTACTTCACCGAGCTGAGATCCACTCCCGGAAATACCTCATCCATGTTGGAAGGACGCGGGCCGTGAGCCTCTATCTCCGCTATCGACGAGCACCCGGAGAAGGCACCGGCCCCCATGCTCGCCATGCTCTCGCCTATGACGACACATTCCAGCTCGGAAGATGCGCGGGAATTGGCGAACGCGTCGGAACCCAGGGTCTCCACTTCGGCGAGATCGATGTAGGTGATGTCGCCGCAGTTGTAGAATGCGCCGTTCCCTATGGACTTCAGGGACTTCGGGAATGTTATGCTTCCCAGGGAAGAGCAGTTCGCGAAGCAGCTGTCCGGTATCGCCGCGATGGAACCGCCCAGCTTCGCCCCCACGAGATTGGAGCAGCCGTAGAACGCGGAATCGCCCATGGCTTTGAGGCTGTCCGGCAGGGTGACCCTCGCGAACGTCTTGGCTGAGCAGCCCCTGAACCCGCCTTCGCCTATATACAGAAGCGAATCGGGAAGGGAAGGGGCGGAAAGATTGCGGCAGCTCCCGAATGCGCCGTCCCATATGCGCACGGCGGAATCCATGCCGAACACGTTCCTCACGGTAGAGCCTCTGAAAGCGTCGGCCATTATGTCTGCGACCGAGGAAGGTATCTCGACGGTCTCGAGATTGTAGTCCCTGTAAGAGAGGCCGTAAATATCGTAAGCGGAGCCGTCGGCGAGCATGAAGGCCGAATTGCCGATGGCCACGGTCGGGTAGACGCTGCCCATGGCGGACACGTATCTGGGGATCTGGACGTAGATGCCGGTCACGTATCTGTGGACGACGGCTTTCCCGTCAATTATGAAATAGAGGAACGAGAACGGGTCTTTCTTGTATGCCCCGTCATAGAGGAGGAGAGGGACAGCATCGACGGACGGATCCCATCCGGACGTACCCGAGAGCCTGTGGACAGCCACGGAAGACGGGGCATCGCCCAGGAATTCCGGCATATCGCCCAGGAAATAGACGTCCGCCACAGAATTGGACCAATTGTACCAGCTGAATTTGGATGCCGTGGCAGGGACTACGACGGCCGGAGCGTTCCTCACATCATTGAGCGCGCCCTGGGCGACCGATACCAGCGGATCGGATCCCAATGACGAAGGCAGGAACAGGATGTCCCCCAGATTGTCGATGGACATGGATGTGAGTTCGGCGGCATATCCTCCGCCGGCCGATATCCTGGTGAAGGATGTCTTCCCCGCGGGGTTCACCACCTGCTCCTTGACTGCGGCCGCGTCCTCGCTGTCGGTTCCGACGGCATAGAACTGCACTACGGGGGAGACGAAACTGACCGTCCCGCCCTCGTATTCCGATTCCATCTGGGTCAGCACCCCTTTGGACGAGATGTTCCATGCGGCCCCGTGCAGACCTTCTGCAAGATCCAGCGGGAAGGACAGCCTGGCTTCCGATCCCGTTTCCGAAAGGTCGGTGATGGAGCGGCCGCCTACCTTCAGGGCCACGCTGTAGAACGCCGAATAATTGATTCTCTTGAGCGCCGAAACCATCCTTATGCTGGACGGCCCGTTGCTCACGGACAGCGTAATGTCCCCGCCTTCCGCGAGGGACAGAAGCTCGGAAGCCTTCATGGAAACCGATCCCCTGGGCACCGACATCTTCAGCATAGCGTCCGGGCCGGTCTTTTCCGCCGCCAGCCTCACGGATCCGGCGTCTATGGACGCTATGAATCCGCTTCCGAACTGGGAGATATCATAAAGCGTAGCCTCTCCGTTCTCCGCGCGGATCTCAGCCGCGGTCGATGCATCGTGGGACACGGAGATGGAATTCCCAATGACGTTCCCGGAGGGATCCCTCTCGGCGGCGTATATCCCGGGGACCTTCCTGACGTACACGTCCGTATCCCCTATCACCACGGTGTCAACCGACATCGGGACGGAAAGGGCGCTGTCCCTGTAGAACAGGGCGATCCCGCTGCCCCCGAATATATCCAGTGCCGCCGCGCCTCCGATCGGGGAGTTGTATTCCCTGACATCCTGGCGGACGATTTCGCCGCCGTGATGGAATGCGACCGAATACTCCGCCGGGAAAGGCGCATAGTAGGCATAGACGAACATGGTGTCGCGTATATCGTCGAAATGGGCGGGGCTGTTCCCGTTGGGAGTGATGCTCCACGACACGAACTCGTATCTGTATCCGACGGTGGACGGCCTGGACGGATCGTCGGGCATGTCGGTGAGCGTCCCTCCGTACGGGACCGGCCTCACGGCGATCAGGGTGCGGTCGTAATCGAAGAACCTGACCTCGCATTCCCTTTCGGCGGCCTCGAAAACCGCCCTGACGGACATGTCTGAGGTCACGGAGGATAAGTCCTCGCTCCACCCTTTGAATATGTATGAGCTTGCGCTGTCCGAAGGCTTGCTCGGAATCCCGTCGTAGACGGCCGCGCTGCCGTGCAGGACCGCCTCCCTGTGCAGGCATACCGTACCGCTCTCGTCGTAATAGCTGACGACATGGGCTTCCGTCTTCGATATGAAAGTTGCTTTGAATGTCGTATCCTGGGTTATGGGCTGGGTGACTCCGCCCCAATAGACTGTCACGCCTTCGGGGACCTCTATGTCCGGGATCTTCGACAGATCGACCTGCCCTCCGGCCGCGACCTGCTGCTCCGCTATCACGGTCCCGTCCGGCAGCGCGAAGGACACCGTGAAATAATCCTGGGCGTCGGCCTCCCCGGCCAGAGGGACGGCGATCAGCGCGAGGACCAGCAGGGCCGCAAGTATGCCGCGCATCTCATTCCCCGCCTTCGGGCGCGCCGGCCGGCTGCACCGACCTCTTCGGAAGCACGTATATCTCGCCGTCGGTGTCGACTCCGACGCGGGCCTCCACCTCGTAGACCTTTCTGATCAGGTCCTCTGTGATGACTTCCTTCGGGTTCCCGATCGTGACTATGTTTCCTTTCTTCATTATGATGCAGAGGTCGCAGTACCTCGCCATGAGAGAGATGTCATGCTCCGCGACCATGACGGTCATGTCGCTGCGGGCCATCTTCTGCAGGTATTCCATGACCTCCAGCTTGTATTTCATGTCCAGATGGGACGTGGGCTCATCCACCAGCATCAGCTTCGGGTTCTGGACGTATGCCTTGGCTATCAGGGTGCGCTGCTTCTCCCCGGAAGACAGCAGGGAGACCTGCTTCCTCCTGTAATGCTCCAGTCCGAAGGTCTTGAGGGCTTCCATGACGATCCTCTCGTCGTCCTCGGACTCCCACCAGACCTTGTTCACGAACGGATACCTGCCGAGCATGACCATGTCCATCACGGATACGCCGTACATCGATCCGACCTCGGCCGGAACGTTGGCGACCAGCTTCGCTATGTCCGGCGGACGCATCCTGGAGGTGTCGTTGCCGTCGACGGCGATGCTCCCGGTCCACCCGGTGTGGAGCTTGGAGATGCATTTCATCATGGTGGATTTCCCGCATCCGTTGGGGCCTATCAGGCCGACCAGCCTTCCCTTGGGGATGGAGAAGCTGATCCCATGGAGGGCCTCGAAATCCCCGAAGGAGATCCTGAGGTTCTCTATCTCCAGTACGGGATCATCCGTCATATTCGCGCCCCCTCTTGACAAGCATGTAGGCGAACACCGGCGTCCCTATCATCGCGGTTATGGCTCCCACGGGAAGCTCCAGCGGGGCTATTACTACCCTGGCTATGATGTCCGAGAACAGCATCAGAACCGCCCCCAGGACAATGGAAGCGGGCATGATGAGTCTGTGGTCGCTTCCCAGGAGCATCCTGCACGCATGGGGTATGATGAGACCTACGAACCCGATGACTCCGACGAACGCCACGCAGAGGGAAGCCAGGACAGAGGCCACCACCATCATGACCGCCTTGAACTTCCTGACGTTGAGTCCCAGAAGCCTGGCCTGGTCCTCGCCGGCCGTGAACACATTGAACTCTCTGGCCCAAAGCATGGCTATCAGGGAGATCCCCAGCGCCGGGATCATTACCAGGAACGCGTTCTCCCAGGTGATGTTGCCGAAGGACCCGTAAAGCCACCACATGACGTTGGTGAGATTATCTTTGTTCAGCGACAGGAAAACCGTCTGCACGGACGAGAACGCGAACCCTACTATGACTCCCGACAGGATGTAGTTCGTCGCAGATCCGCCCGCCCCTTCGGCCACCAGCAGAGTAGCAGCGAAGGCTATGAGGCCTCCGAGAATCGCCGCTACAGGTATGATGTACGCGCTGTATCCGGCGAACACCGGGATTGAAGCCAGCATGGTGGACGCGGCCACCGCCAGGCATCCCGCCCCGGACGAAACCCCGGTGATGTACGGGTCGACCATCGGGTTCCTGATCAGAGCCTGGAACATGCATCCGGCGATTGCCAGGCCAGCCCCTACGCCCACGGCCGCTACGACCCTCGGAAGCCTCGACGAGAACACGTACAGCTCCTCGGTGGTCAGGTCCTCGCCTCCCTTGGATATCGCGGATATCAGCGACGAAAACGCGTCGGTTATGGGGATTATGCCTCCCGACGATATCGAGATGGACACCAGGAACATCACGGCCAGAAAGAATACCCCCGCGACGAGGATTATTCTGAAGCGCTTTTTCTTGGTCTTTATCTCGCTCTTGCCGAGGTTCTCGGGCCCGATGCTGTCGTTCATCGACCTGAACCCTCTGCGGAGCGTGTCGATGAGCCCTTTCCCGCGGGATCCGCTGTCTGCCATGCCTATCATGCCCTCCTGTACATCCATACCGTGGCTGCCGCGAAGGCGACGGCCAGAATGATAAGGGCCAGCCACGACCAGTGGGCCAGCCCCTGCGATTCGTAATTTATGCTGGAGCTCTCTTTGCGCTCGGCACCCGGGGTCTCCGAAAGCACGTACACCGCGCCGTAATCGTTCCCCACCAAGACCTTCCCGTCCACCACGGTCGGGGAGCACATGCTGTAGGCCGAGCCTCCGTACGGGCTGACCTTGGCCTTCCAGACCACGTCTCCGTTGTCGGCGTCGATGCACCAGACCCAGCCTCCCAGAGAGCCTTCAGACCCAGGGGAGTAGTCCATGCTGTATATCCTCCCGCCGCAGTACGTTATCCCGCCCACCGAGAGCGCGTCGGTAGTCCTGGCCCAGGCCACGGTGCCGTCGTCCACCCAGAACGAGTAGTATCCGTTCTCAAGGGGGATGTCCGCGCCGGTGTCGTGGCTGACCAGGGTCTGGGCGCCGTTCAGGGAATATGTGACGTAAGAATACAGCCTGCCGCCGAATACCGCCGGCTTGCTGCATAGGACGTCCTGCTCCCAGATGACGGAGCCGTCGATGAGGCTGATCAGGGCTATGCCTCCGCTGGCGGATACCATTCCGCCGTCGGCGAAGCAGGCTATCGCCCTCTCCCCTGAGCATATGGATATCGCGGTGACCGCCCCGGCGTGGTTGCCTTTGGAATCCGCCAGAGCTCCGGTCCATACCTTCTCGCCGGTGCGGGCGTCGACGCAGATCATGTTCCCGGCGTAATTGCCGGAGATCGCGACCTTTCTGCCTCCGACATCGGCTATATGGGGCGGATAGAAGTAGAAGCACCCTCTGACCGAAGAGTCCGGGACATAGGTCCAGAGCTCCCTGAAACCGTCTTCCCGGTCCACAGAATAGCATCTCATGATGCCGTCGGATCCGTTGAAATAGAGGGCTCCGCTGTCGTATACGGCGTTCGATATGCCTGAATTGTTGTGGAGCCTGTCCCTGACCACGGACGGGTCGCTCCTGTCGACGGCATATTCGGTGGAGCGGGCCGCATTGCATTTGTCCGGGGACGACCCGGAAGGGTACAGCTCGGCCAGAGCGTCCCCGGTGAACCTGTCCAGGCAGTAGATGTGCCAGTTGCCCGCGGTCAGGATTATCATGTCCCCTATGATGACCGGCGTGGAGATCTCTATGTTGCCGGAATCCGAATAGCTCAGAGACCAGGCGACCTGCCTGTTGACCGGGTCGAGGCAGTAGAGCCATGCCAGGCTGTCCATCCCGACGCTGCCGTAGAGGCCGGCGGCGGTATGGTAGATCAGGCCGTCGGCGTACAGTATTGAGCAGTCCACCGCACCGGGGTAGGTGTTGTACCATTCCAGAGGCAGAGCGACCGAATCCGGCCCGTGCGAACGGCTAACCCCGTCCGAAGACGAATTCCCTTTGTAGCACGTCCAGACGTCGGCGTAATCCGGGGTGGACACCGGAGCTATCGATTCGGTCGGATAGAATCCGAGGGCCAGAGGCCCGCCGAAATACTGCAGGCCCACGTCTCTGGGCTCGGGCTCCCATGAGACCCCGTCCCAGGAATAGATCCTCCAGACGCATTCCTGCCGGTCCTGCCCGGAGCCTATGGATGCCGGCCCTTGGCCTCCCACCGACCTCACGCATTCGCCGTCCCCTTCTGGCGCGAATTCCGCCGGGACCCCCGCGGCCGAGAGCGTAGCGGAGATGACATCCCCCACCGTTTCGCCAGGGACCAGATCGTACCAGGACAGGTTCCCGTTCCCGCAGTCGACCAGCAGCCCGTCGGCATCGGCATCGGCCATGCCCGCGAACGCGATCGGTACCGAAACCGCCAGCAGAAACGCCGCCAGCGCAATCATCTTTGCCATTCCAACAGCCCCTTCGCTTTGACATAAGTCAGATACCCGTCCACCGGGTCGTTGTAGCCGTCATTGTAGTACTTCACGCCGACGATGTCGGTGGGATCCGCTTCCTCGAATGATGCGGGATCCATTATCTTCGCCAGGAGCTCCAGGGATTCCGGCATCCTCGCTCCCGGCCTGGAAAGGAGGCTGGCAGCGTCCCCGGAAAACACGTAAACCTCCCCGCTTTCGAACGCCGGAGTCTGCTTCCACATGTCGTTTAGCCCGGCCAGAAGCGCCCTGTATTCCCTCGGGGTGTTTATCGCCCCTCCCTCGTAGATTATTATGATGATGTCGGGCTGCCTGTCGTAGACAGCCTCTTTATCCACCATGAACCACGACTGCGTCCCGTCGGAGAATATGTTCTCTGCGCCGAGGGACTCTATCATATTGGTCACGTATGTGCCTGAACCCGGGGTGTAAGGCGAATCGCTGACCCCGAGGGACAGGAACACCCTCTTCCCGCTGAGGTCCGCTATCCTGCAGATGTTGTTGATGGCTTCCTTGGCGTCTTTGATGTACGAATTCCCGTTCTCCGGGAATCCCAGGGCCGAGGCGCATATCCACAGGTTCATCATGAAATCGTTCAGGCTGTTGGCAGGATGGAGGACGACGCAGCTGATGCCGGCCTTGCGGAGCTTGTCTGCCATCGTCACGTGCTCCCCTGTGCCTCCATCCAGAAACACCAGATCCGGGGATTCGGCGACTATGAGCTCGAAATTCGGATCGGTGAACCCTCCGACCAGGCGGATGTCGCCGCTGTTCTGGCGCTCCACCAGGCGGTTGGGGTAGTCGCAGTACCTGTCGGTCGCGATTATGTTTTCCAGCCCTCCGACGGCGCATACGGTCTCGGCCACCGACGGCGCCAGAGTCGCTACCCTCAGGTCCTCCCCGAAACGGTTCTTCCCCTCGGTGCCGTAGCTGTAATAGGTGAACCCGGTGGCGTCGACGGCCGGCATCATCGCGCTGCCCTCGCCGGCCCTTGCCCAGGAGATAATCTTCTGGCCGGAGACATCGTATCCCCTGGGATCTCCGACCTCCGCCCAATGGGTGTCCTTGCCTACGCCTTCGAGGACGTACATCCCCCAGTCGACGTTTATCAGCTGGGGGACGTTGGCCACCGAATATACGGTCCCGTCCTCGTTGTATTCTATCTTGTAGCCTTTCTTGCCGCAGGCGGATTCCAGCGCCCCGATGCCTGTCAGCCCGTCCAGATCCAGCTCCACCCATTCCACGTTGTAATAGGCGAAATCGATCATCACGCCCTGCTTCTCGTCGGCCATGTCGACGGAGAAACCGATGAACGGCACCGAAGCGACGACCAGCGCGAGGATGGCGGCGGCGGCTGACAGCTTTATCGTGGACGCTTTCATGGCTCAGCCCTTTCTTCTGATGAGCACTATGGCGGCGATTATGGCCGCTATGGCGGCTATCCCGGCGGCCACATAGATCATCGTGCTGTCCGAGGAGCCGCTCCCGGAATCGTCTCCGGTCGGGGGGATCTCGCGGCTTTCGTTCTCGCCGCAGACCGAGCATGTGCGGGTCTCCAGGCCTTTATCCTTGGAGGTGGGCTGCTTGGTCACCTTCCACGCCGACCAGGAATGCCCTGATGCAGGGATGGGTTCGGTTTTTGTTTCCCCGCAGGAGCAGGTGTATGTCTTCACGCCTTCCGAAACGCAGGTCGGAGCCTCCGTGACAGCG
>JAEEJP010000027.1 GCA_016281925.1 Methanomassiliicoccaceae archaeon | reverse complement strand
GGCCGCATCAGAGGGGTCTCCTGCAGCTATGACGGATATATCGGCAGCGCCGGGATGACACTTCTGTCCGCGTTTTCAGATAGGAGCCTTCTGAGGATGCTGATAGACAGAGGAGATATGAGTTCTCTGGGCACGGCGCTGAACAACACCTCATTCTGCGGAGGGGACCCGAGGACATATCGCGTCGGAGAAGATCTGTGCGCCGAAGAGTCGGCGGAATACGCCTATGTGTTCGGCGAAGACGGAAGATGGGCGTATTTCAGACGCGGAGACGGAGAAAAGCGCGACCTGGAATCGGATCTGCAGAAATTATTGGGGAACCGAAAGACAGGGAAGGGGGAGGCTCAGACCTCCCCGGAAGCCGTTTGCATGCAGCCTTATTCGGCTGAAACTTCGGTTTCACTCAGCCTTCTTCTGGACAAGGAACCATATGGGCACATATGCCGCGAGGATGATCACGGCTATGATTATGGCGATGTAAGCCGTGATTCCGGTTTCCAACCCGCCGTCGGAGCTGAGGTAATAGCTCCAATATACGAGGCTGGGAAGCCATACGAAGAACTGGATGATGACCATCACGGTAATGACCCCTGTCCATCCTCTGGGGGCCTTGAAAGGTCTCTCTATGTTCGCGAATCTGGGGTCTCTCTTGGTCTTGACGTATGCCGCGAGAGCGATTCCGTTCGCGATGCAGTATCCTATGGCTGAAGCGGTGAGGACGGTCATGGAAGTGGTGGACAGTTCGAACACCCATGAGCTGGCTTCGAGAATCAGGAGAAGCACGAGGTTGAAGGCGCTTACGAAAATCATCGCGTTCAGAGGCATGCCGTGCTTGTTCTTTGCCGCGAACCATGCCGGAAGATTTCCTTCCTCCGCGATGGAGTTGAGGGATCTCGAGGATCCGAGGAATCCGGTCTGGATGATCAGGACCATCGCGACGATGAGGAAGAACAGGGCTATGTAGGAGCCTATGTCTCCGAAGACAAACTCGGCGATGGGCTTGAGCGTAGCAGTTCCCGCATCCGTGATCGCATCGTGTCCGAGAGAACCGTAGACTACCGTGGAAACGAAGAAGTACATTATGAGACAGATGATTCCGCATCCGAACAGGGCCTTAGGCACATCCTTTCCGGGATCTTTGTATTCGGGCCCGTAAACGGCCGCGGTCTCCCAGGCGCAGGCGCTCCACTGACCGAGCGCGAAGCATCCGAGTATGAGGACGACATCCTGGGCAGACCAGCAGAATTCGGGGCGGGTCCATTCAGATGCAATGACGTCGAAGCTGAACATGCCCTTGGCCAGCGCTCCAAGAAGGATGACTATGATGGGTATGAGAGAAAGAAGAGCCAGTATGGTGCTGACCTTCGCTCCGCCTTCGAGTCCGCGGGCTCCGAGCACGAGCATAAGAGTTACGATCACAATGCCGACGACCATGTAGAATCCGACCGCCGTCCATCCTTCGAATGCAAGATCGAACATCTGGACGAGGTAGTCTCCGATCATCATGGTAAAAATGACGACTACAGGGCACCAAGCGAACCAGTAGCACCAGGCGCTGAAAGCCCCCAATAATTTCCCTTTGTCGAAGCCGTTTGTTTTGGTTTCCGATTTGAATACTGTTTGGGCGCAGCCGGGAAGCCCGGTCGCATTGGGCAGAATGGTGACCATCTCCCCGTATGCGAGATTCTGCACGAATCCCTGAAGGACCGATACGGTCCATACGAATATGCAGCATCCCCACACAAGGGAAGAAACGTCGCCCAGCGATGGCAGGATCAGGAGCGGAACTCCCAGAGCGATGAACATGCCCTGCTTCCAGCTCACGGATCTGGCCATCGACGCGTTGTTTTCTGACATTTGTTATTTCCTCCAAGCAAACATCCATGTTGTTTGTCGATATGACAACAAAAAATATTGTTCTCACTATATAATACTAATTGAAATAGATGAATAAAATATAAATATCAATTGTTGCAGGCAATCATATATCAGATTATCATTTCAATAATAATAGAAATCATTATATAGATTGATTTGTCAATAGAAATATTGAAATATCATATTACTACATCATTTGTATTGTAAATAATATTATTTAATATTAATGGAAATTTATTAATATGATAATTATGCGGAAAGGTTCAGTTGCTCAAATACGCCTATAATTGAAATCATTTACTCAGGGATTCTCCCCCGATTGACAGGCCACAAAAGGCTCCCGCCAGAACAGTCCGGCGCCGGATCGGTGTCAGCCGCTTCCGCCGGCCTTATATTCATTGTTATAGGCCAGTTCTGCCAGATATGAATAATATGGCCTGTCGAACCCTATCATATTCGGTTTTGTTTCGGCGGCAACCGCGTTCCTCATTATTTTCAGGAACGCATCCTGCAACGCCGAAAGCTCTTCCTCGGTGAGACCCGCAGAGTATTCCATGTCTATTTCGGACATGAATCCGATTATCTTTTCCGCCAGATCTCTGCCGTAATCCGTAAGGAAAATATGGTATTTTTTGCTCCTCGGATCGGTGCGGTCGTCGTAAACGATGCCTTTTTCCTTGAGGACCTTGAGGACTCTGTGGGTATTCGCGTTGTCTATGTCCAGGAAGCGGGACAGCCCGGCTGTCGTCTGACCGTCCTGCACGCGGAGAGCCAGGATATATATCGCATGGGAGCTGTTGAGCCCATACGGCTTCACCGATTCCGTCAGGTTCTTGCGCATATGGAAGCTCAGCCTGTCCAAAAGCGCAGGAAGAAATGCGTTCCAATACGGGTTTCCGGGCATTCCATCGCCTTCTTCGGAGTATCCAATCCTTAAGGATCCTGGGGAGCACAGGCGAATTCACGATGTAGCTCCCATGATCGGCATCAGGAACTATATACATGTGCCCGTGGGGTATTTTTGCTGCTATGAATTCGGTATCAGACCTCTTTATCGAATCGAATTCGCCGGCGATCACAAGAGCGGGGACTCTGATAGAAGCCAGATCGTACTCCGTGATATCGGGCTCCTCCAGCATCAGACGGATTTTAGGGTCTTCCCTGTCGAGGGATTTCAGCTCCTCCTCCGTCCACTCTATCGCTGACGGCACGGAATTGGCGCCGCTGACGGCCAGTCTGAGCAGATCTTCAGGATGCTCGGAGGCCAGGATCAGCCCGATTATGCCGCCGTCGCTGTATCCGTACAATACGGGATTCTCAAGCCCCAGATATCCGATGAGGCAGTGGATGTCTTCTGCCATGTCGCGGTAGTGCAGGACATCGGCCGGAGCGCTGAGACCGTGGCCTCTCGAATCGACTCTGATCACGGTGAAAAAATCTCTGAGCTCTTCGGCCGCGACATCGAAAATCGACATGTCTTCGCCGTTGCCGTGGAGCAGGATGATGGGGCGGCCTTCCCCTTCGATCTCGTAATGCAGTCTGGTCCCATTGATTTCCGCGAACATCCGGTGATTCCCCCTAGCTTATCAGCGCCGTCCGGCATAAAAAAAAGGGACCGGAAAGCCCGGTCCCATCGGAAGCGGTTTCGAGGATCGGATCAGCTGTTTCCAGCCTCCTTGCTGCTCTTGCCTTTCCGGCTCTGAAGCACGAACCATACCGGTATGTAGAGAAGAAGGATGACCGCTCCGAGCATGACGGAGAAGGTTCCGTTCTCGATACCGCCGTTTATGCACCAGTAAGCGAGACAGGGTATCAGTATGAAGAACTGGTAGACCATCAGGAAGCAAGACACATAGAACCATCCGCGAGGAGCGGTCCAGGGTCTGGGGAGATCCTTGAACCTCGGGGATCTTCTGTACACGACGAACGCCAGCATTCCCATTCCGAGAGCCAGGCAGAATCCGAAGGACGATGCCGCAAGGATCATTCCGACGGATCCGAAGTGGATGATCAGTATGAATATGATTCCCATGGCGAACTGGAACAGCATAGCCGCAATCGGCGCCCCGTTCTTGTTCGTCTTGGTGAAGAACCCGGGCATGTTGCCTTCGTGTCCCATGAAATACAGGGTCCTCGAAGATCCGAGGAAAGCGGTCTGGATGAGCATGACCATTCCTGCTACCAGCAGAACCAAAGCGACAATCAGTCCGATCTCTCCGAAGTCTGAGAGGGCGATGGGATAAAGCGTCGCGATGCCCCATTCCTCTATCTGAGCGGGGGAGAGCATGCCGTACACGCAGAAAGGCACGATGAAATACATCGCGAGACAGATGAGGCCCGCAGATATCATTGCCTTCGGAAGATCCTTTCCGGGGTTCTTGTATTCAGAGCCGTAGGTAGCGGTGGATTCCCAAGCGCAAGCGCACCATTGGGCATATGCGAACATTCCGAATATCATGAGGAAGTCGCCGGTCGACCAATCCCATCCCTCAGGAGTGAGATTCTCGACGATCATGCCGAAGTCGAACGCATGGCCCGTAGTCGAGAATCCGGTGAACGGAATCGCTATGACCACGAGCATAGGCACGATCGCTATGAGCGCGAGGACGAGGCCGAGCTTGGCCCCTCCCGACAGCCCCTTGGAGCCGACGAACACTATGATGCTGAAAATGAGGACACCCAATGCGAGCTGCATGTAAAGAATGTCGAACGGAAGCGTCACTCCCAGGCCGATTTCAAGATATTTGGTGATGTAATCGCATGCGGTGCATGTGAAAATGGGAATCACAGGCGTCCATGTGAACCAATATGCCCACGCAGTGAACGCGCCCGCGAATTTTCCCAGATCGAATTTCTTAGGATTCGGGCTCGTGAAAACTTTCTGCGCGCAGCCGCCTATGCCAGGCGCTTCGAGCGCAGCCGCCATCTCTCCTATGGAGAAGTTCTGGCAGAAACCTTGCAGAACCGAAACGGTCCAGATCATTATGCTGAGTCCCCATGCGGTACCTGCGATATCGTAGATACCAGGAAGAATGAGAATGGGCACGCCCATGGCGATGATCACTCCCTGCTTCCAGTCGATGGACTTTACGAGGCCGCTGTCGGACTGGGAATTGGTCAGAGACGGCTCTGACCCGGATTTTCCGTCCGAGTAGACCTCGATGTTATCGCTCAAGTTGATTCCTCCCTTGGATGCATTCCGTTGCCGATTGCATCCAACTGCTAATAAAATTTGAATGGTATTTATTTAAATTTTTCTAACTGTCAAAAGATAAATTAAAATATCTGTTTTTAAAAATTCATTGATTGTTACAATATTTTATACAATTTAATATTTAAATTTTGTTATGAAATCTTCCTGATTTTTAATTATTATAAGGATAATATTCTATTAAATTATCCTTAAAATATTGAATTGCCATAGCCTATACGGCGCAATTAGGAATTTTTTATTGATTTTTCAACAAATACTGCATCCCGAAATAAATTTTAAATAATATTGTCTGAACATAATTATCGAATCGGCGGTTTCACCGGCTGTTCATGGGCCGCTGCAATCCATTATAAGAACCTAATCATGATACGGATGCCGATAGCCATGCCAGGAAGCAAATACGACAGGGAAATCCGTTTCCTAGCCAAAGAGACGGACAGACTGAGCGCATAGAAGACCGATCTGGAAAAGATCAAACCGGCGGACGAAGCCCAGAAAAGAGAGAACAAAGAATGCATCGAGAAGATCGACGCTCTGGTCCTCCAGTACACGACCAGAAGGAAGGAGATAGAGGATTCGTTCGTCGAATGCGGGCTTGAGGTCCCGTTGGTATCCAGGGATCTGAATGCCACCGTCAATCCTGTCGGCCCGTCGTTCGAACCAGTGGGAAGGGATTACAGAATCAAAATAGAGAACGAAGCGACGTCCAGATCGGCAAGCGCATCGCCGCAGATCTCATCGGGCGCCATACAGGAATGCGCCGATTCATCGGACCCTTCGGTGCTGAAGGAGAGCCTGAAGAAACTTCAGTCCCGTATCTCCGAGCTGGACGATGCCATCGTCGAGGCCGCCATCACCGACGATTTCGACAGGAGGGACAAGCTGGAGAAGGAATCCCGCGACCTCCGCATCCAGCGCGAAAAGACCATCATGAAAATCAAGAACCTGGAAACTCCGCGCATGAGCGCATCCCGCGACGAGTATGCCGGAAGGATCGAATCCCTGGAAGCCGACGTCCGCGGTCTGAGATCGCAGATTTCCATGGTCAGGGGAGACATAAACGATCTGAAGGATATGGTCGAATCCATCATGCGCGCGCTGCAGATGGACGACGAGGACGATATCCAATGAAACTCCTTGGCGGCCCTGATCCGGCCGCCTTCACACCTTTTAACTTCCCGGTTTTCTTCGATATATTTTATTAACAATAAAATCTAGCAGAGCCGATGCCCGCTATCGGGCACGGATGCTGATGCCTATGGCAAACGAAACTATCATATTCCCGTTCGTCCGCGTCGTAGGACAGGACAAAATGAAGAAAGGCCTCCTTCTGAACATCGTAGACCCCGGAATCGGCGGGGTCCTGATAAAAGGAGAGAAAGGCACCGCCAAATCCACTTCGGTGAGGTCGCTGGCGCAGGTCCTTCCCCCCAGGCTGTCCGTCGTAGGGTGCCCGTACCATTGCGATCCGAGATTCCCGAAGAGAATGTGCGCTGACTGCCGCGAGAAACTGGCTTCCGATGCCATAGTTGCCGAGGAAGTCCCTACCTCCGTCGTCGAGCTTCCGCTGAGCGCCACCGAAGACCGCGTATCGGGGACTCTCGATCTGGAGCACGTTCTCAAAACCGGCGAGAAGAAATTCGAGCCCGGAGTCCTCGCTCAGGCCAACGGAAACATACTCTACGTGGACGAAGTGAACCTTCTGGACGATCATATAATCGATCTTCTCCTGGATTCCGCGGCGATGGGCGTCAATTACATCGAAAGAGAGGGGGTTTCCTTCTCGCATCCCGCCAAATTCGTGCTCGTAGGGAGCATGAATCCCGAGGAAGGAAGCCTGAGGCCCCAGCTTCTGGATAGGTTCGGACTCTGCGTCGATGTCGAAGGCGAGAAAGATGTGAGCGTCAGGATGGAGGTCATCAGGCGCAGGATGCAGTTCGACGCCGATCCGGAAGGCTATCTGGCTTCCTGCCAGGGCGAGACCGACTCGCTCAGGAAGAAGATAGAGGAAGCCCGCGCCCTCCTTCCCAAAGTCGTTCTCAGCGATAAGATCCTGCACGACATCGTCCATGTATGCATCCATTTCAAGATGGAAGGCCACAGAGCCGACATCACGATGATGAGGGCATCCAAAGCCAACGCTGCTCTGGAAGGAAGAACCGAGGTCACCAAAGAGGACCTCCGCACCGTCGCCCCGCTCGTCCTCGGGCATCGCCTCAAGAAGCGCGCGTTCGAGGAGGTCACCTTCGACATGAAGGAGCTGGACATATGCCTGGGCATATGATGGTGCCACACTATCCTTTCCCTGCGGTATACGGAATGGAACAGGCCAAAAAAGCGCTGATGTGCGCCATGGCCAACCCGAAGATCAAGACCGTCCTCATCAAAGGGGCTTCGGGGACCGGGAAGACTCTGGTCGCCCGCTCGCTCGGTGAGGTCTCCGGCAAGAGCATCGTCAACGTCCCCCTGAACGTCACCGACGAGCAGCTGTTCGGCTGCCTGGATCTCGAATCCGCGATCAAAGAGGGGAAGATTGAGCTCCAGGAAGGGCTTCTCCAGCGCGCTGACGGCAACATCCTCTACATGGATGACGTCAACCTGTTCGAGCAGAGGATGATCAACGGCGTCATCGAAGCGGTCCTCTCGGGAAGGGTTAAGATCGAGAGGGAGAACATCTCCACGACCTACGACGTCGATACCGTCCTCATCGCCACGATGAACGTCCATGATTCATATCTCAGCCCGGTGATCCTGGACCATTTCGATATCTGCGTCGATGCCGATTATCCTGAGGATGAGGCCGGCAGGACCGAGATCCTCAGGCGCAGCCTCGCTTTCGACGAGGATCCGGATACGTTCGCTTCGGAGTATGCCGACGAGGAAAGGGCCATCGCCGAAAAGATAGGGAAAGCGAAGGAAATCGCCGAAGGCGCCGTGGTTTCCGAGAGCATAGCGCGTACGATAGCGTCCGTCAGCGGCAAGATGGGCATCGACGGGACCAGAGGCGATCTTTCCACGGCCAACGTCGCCGTCGCCCTCGCCGCGCTAGACGGGAGATCCGAAGTCTCCGACGTGGATCTGGAGGAGGCCGCCGTCATGTGCCTGTCCCACAGGCGCAAAGTGGTCAGGGGAAGGCGCGTCGACAGGATGGAGAAAGTTGTCCATTCGAGTGTCGGGTTCAACACCGAATCCAGGGCCATATTCAAAGCCGTCCATCCGGCCAGAGACGCCAAACACGGGGCGGATTCGGATCCGGACGGCGAGACCCCCGAGAATTCCGATCCGGCCGCCGTGGCGGATGACAGCCATGTTTTCAGAGGAAAGGAATCCGAGGATATCATAACCAAGATAGGGGAGACCTTCGAGACCATAGACCTGTTCGAGCAGGAAGGGGCGGCAAAGGCCCGCGGAGCTTCCAGCACTAAAGGAAAAAGGGTTCTGAAGAAGACCACCACCCGCTCTGGGAGGTATGTCGGATCCCGCTTCACGGAGGAAAGGAATCCGGATCTGGCGTTCGATGCGACCGTCCGCGCCGCGGCCCCGTACCAGATCAAGCGCCACAAAGAGAAAGACACCGGCATGGCCGTCATAATCGAGAAGCCGGACATGAGGGAGAAAATCAGGGAGACCAGGTCCTCTTCCACTTTCCTGTTCGCTGTCGATACAAGCGGTTCGCTCATAATCAGGAACAGGATGGTCGCCGTCAAGGGTGCGATCCTTTCCCTGCTGAAGCAGCATTACGTCAAGAAAGACCGCGTCGGGTTCATGACGTTCAACGAGAGCGCCATCCAGATGCTGATGCAGCCGTCCAGAGAGGTCGAGACCATCTACAGGCTGCTGGACGATCTGGCTATCGGGAAGAGGACTCCGCTTTCCGCGGCGCTCCAGTATCTCAGCGATTATATGTCGATGTACATAAAGAAACGTCCGGACGACGACTGCTATGTTGTACTGGTCACCGACGGGGGCGCCAACATATGCCTGGATCCGGATGATACCGTCACAGACCCCATAGAAGAGGCTCTGGGGATAGCCCGCAGGATGAACATCCCAGGCGTGAAATGGATCGTCATAGACTCTGAGAAGAAGTTCGACGCGGTCCACCATGCCAAAGATCTCGCCGATGCCCTCAGAGCTACGTACTACACCCTAGACGACCTCAAAGTCGTCACTTACGAGGAGATGAACCTCGTCCGCACCGCCAAGCAGCGCATCCAAAAATGATGGGCGGGGGACCCCCCTGCCCTGTTTATTTTCCTTCTTCGCCGTCTATGTATTCGACCGGCGTGAGCTTGAGTCCGACCACCCCTCCGATGATGAGCGCCAGGCAGATGCCCATGCCCAGGCTGAAAGGCGTGTCCTCAAGTCCGAGGACATAGGATACTATGACCGTGAACAGCACCCCTATCCCTATCCAGACCGCATAGGCCGTGGTGAAAGGCACCCCCAGCCTCATAGGGTATTCCAGGCAGATCATGCTGAGGAACAGGAACACTATGGTTATGGCATCCCACATGATGTCGGTGAAGTTGTCGGTGTATGCGAGCCCTATGGACCAGCCCAGCTGAAGGAAGCCCCCCAAGATGATCAGAATCCATGCGAACGCAGTTTTGTTGCCTATTTCCATCCTGATCACCCCGAAATGAGCCTGACGCCGATTATGCCGGCCACGATCATGCATATGAACAGCATCTTCCTTGCCGTGAGCTTCTCCTTATACAGGACCCTGCCGATAATCACTATCCCGGCGGCTCCGATACCGGCGAGGATGGAATACGACACTCCGGGCCCTATGTTCTCCGGGTTGGAAGGTATCGAAAGGAGATACAGGCACAGAAGCACCAGCACGACGGCGGCGATGCCCCACCCTATCTTTTTGAAATTCTCGGATTTGTCCAGGCAGGTGACCCAAATCGGCTCTATGATGCTGGCCACCAGGAGGATAACCCAAGCCCAAATCACATCCATAACATTGATTTGTCAGGGTACATTATAATTGTTGCTGATTATGGCTGCGAAAACAGGAAAAATGCATCATAAAACGCGATAATTGATGACAGCTCAATATTCAGATCATCCTTCAAGAAACCGGGCGGCCGCCATCGAAGCGTTAGGGCGCGCTATGAGACAGAATTCCGGAGACAAAGCGATGAAGAAAAAGAAGGGGGATGGCCCCCCGGTTTTCAGATTTCCTTGAAGATTTTGTACGCTTTCCACAGACCGAAAGCACAGAGAGCTATGATGAATATCGAGCTCACTATGGCGGATGCATCGCCCCCAAGTATGCTTTCGGAGAACGTCTCTACGTATTGCTCCCAGTTGCCCATTATTTCACCTCACTTAGATACTCTGTGGACGATTTCCTGGTACATGTCCTTCCCCAAAGCCGTCATTTTGTAGCGATGGATGAGATGGTCCTTCCAGAATTTGCCTTCCGTGTCGATTTTGGACTCTTCTTCGGAAAGGAATCCTGCCGAGACGAGCTCGGTGATGTCGTATGTGACCACTCCTCTGCCATAGTCCCCGGCCATGTTGTATTCCTTCTGGATCACGGGGACGATGTCCTGGAGCCACCATTCTTTCTCGTTGAACAGTTCCAGGATGCGGAATTTGATGGGCTCTCCTTCCATCATGTTCAATCACCCCTCTCTCTGAGCGAGACGAGACCTTCAGTGTCTTCCGATGCCAGCAGGAAACTTCCGATCAGACAGATCACAAGCCCTGCGATGGTTGATCCGACAATGACTGCCATGGTCTCGTCCGTGTATCCGAGCGCGCTCTGAGGCCCGCAGAAGAGACAGAGGAACAGAACCGCGCAGGCAGCATAAAGGCTTCCGACGGCCTGGCCGCGAGCGACTCCCAGCAGCGGGAACGACTTGTACCAGGTGACGTAGCACCACGCGAAAGACAGTCCGAGCAGTATGAAGATGAAGAAGGTTGCGGGGTCGAGGAATTCGCCTACGGTGCTGAATATGGGGACGCCGCAGACTGCCAGTACGCACATCACGATGGCCCAGAATATGGCTTCAAAGAGGAATCTCAGGTGGAGTCCCACATCCGGCTCGCAGAAAACAAGAGCCTTTCCTGCGCACACACCTTCGAATCCCCATCCGACTGCGGCCATCACTCCTCCGATGAGACCGATGGTGGGGTTGGTGCCTTCGCCTCCGGTGACTCCTCCGGTTATGATGGATCCTGCGTACAGCGTGATGCCTCCGACAAGGAGGACTATGATAGCAAGGTATCCTCTCTTAGATACTTTCTGTTTGAGATACAGGACGGACATGATGGTTCCGATGATCGGATACAAAAGCCCGGCGATGGCCGCGAATCCGGAGCTGAGGTTGAAAGCCGCGAGATAGGTTCCGGAAACGGCGCAGGCTCCGCAGATTCCTGCCATCATGAAGTATTTGCTGGCCCCTCTGACTTCGACCAGTTCTCTCTTGAACTCGGGAAGCTTTTTCAGGCCGCCATTCCAAATGAACAAAACCAGAGCGCAGAAGATAGCATTGAATCCTGTGATGAATATGCATGCGACGATGGTCTGCATGTCCAGGCTCAGGGAAGTATCTGCGAGGTTTCCCTGCAGATCCACCAATATATCGAGGCTCCATGCGGAATTCCCTGGGACATACCAGATCCCCCAATAAAGGGCGCATAGGATTCCCATCAGAAGCCCGATGCGGACTTTCTTCTTATGGTCCAGTTGCTTTTTTTCATTAACATCCATTTTATTTCCTCCAGCATAGACTGGTTGTAAGAGGATGGAACAGTATTATGTTTCTATAATATATTAAATTACTCATATTCACAGAAATATTTAAATAATATAATCCATAAAAAATTATATTGAGACATCAATTAAAATCAATAACTTATAAATCTTATTGTTTTATTGATTCCTCAATATAATTATGTGTGGCCATCATTATATTAATGTTTGTTGACGCCAAATAATAATCGGCGAAGGAACGAGAGAAATCCGGAGAAATAATTAAAAAATGGTTTGTTGGGGCTGTTCGCCCCGTCATTGAACGATATGGAAGTCCCTGAGACAGAGATGATTCCCGGCGCACGCCTGTTCGCAGCGCCTGCAAGCGGTTCCCGCGCATCTGTCGGATTTAACATAAGCGTGGACGCCATCGCTTTCCCTGACGATGGAGATGGCCTTCTCCGGGCATGCCTTCATGCATTTCTTGCATTCGATGCATCCTTCTACCATACCGGTCAGGACGGTCTTGGATTCCTCGAGGATTATGACTCCCTTCTTCTCCACGTCGGGAAGATCCGTCTTTGCCAGCCTCTCGACCTTGACGTCTTTGGACGGCTCGCTGAGAGGCTTGTATCCGTAGATCTCCAGCATCGGGTTGTACTGGTCGGCAGGCATCCCGGTGCACCAGAGGGAGTACTCGATCGAGTATATGTTCTTGAAATTGTCCGAGGTGGCGAACATCACGTGGGTGGCTCTGAGCTCCTTGGCGAACTCGCGGAGCTTGAGCAGATCGACCTGGCCGAGGGCAACCTTCCTCGCCATTTCGATCGAGGTGTTCCCGAACTGAATGAGATGCGTGGCTCCGGGGCAGACCATACCGATGCCCAGAGCTTTGATCGCATCGACGTAAAGCCCTGAAGCCCCGGACATGTACGCTTTCTTGACGTCTCCGGTCCAGAGGCCCGCCTCCAGAAGAAGAGTCAGGAAACCGGCGCGGAGAGCTCCGATTGCCTTCCCGGCCTCCTCCACGTCATGGGAGCTGATGCACACGCCGTCCTGGAGGTGGATTTTTTCGTCCGGGGTGAGTATCGCAGGGGTATTGATGAGGCCCCCGTACATGCCGCAGTAAAGCGCGGCCACGACTCCGGTCCCGGTTACTCCGACCGCTCTCTGCTCCCTTCTTACTATGGATTCTCCCGTCG
>JAEEJP010000026.1 GCA_016281925.1 Methanomassiliicoccaceae archaeon | reverse complement strand
GCTCTGGCCGTACTTCTTGCCGTTGAGGTCCCATTCGGAGAAGGTGTTGCCCAGGCTGGGCGCGGCATTGACGGTGATAGACTCGCCTGCATACAGCTTGGTCGTATAGGAGGAGCCGACATTGGCGCTGTCGATGATCAGGCCGCCGTTGACGGCGGACACGCTGACGGTGTGGAGCGTGGAAGAAACCACGGCCTGGAACGACCTGCTGCCGTCGACCCTGAATTCGAACGTCTCGGAGACCGATACGACCTTGTCGCCTTCCATCCATCCCAGGAACAGATGCCCGTACGCGGGCTCGGCGACCATGGTGACGGTCTCTCCCCTCTCGAAGGAACCGGAGAAGGTCTTGGCGGGCTCGGATCCGTTGACTGACACCGTTCCGGCCTCTATGGATGCCGTCACCGTAAGGGCAGGGACCTTGCTCATGTAAGCGACCGCGTTGATGTCGCCGTTGACGTTTTTGACGGTGACCTTCGGCGATTCGTAGGAGCTGCCGTTGACGACCCATCTGGCGAACTGGTATCCGACGTCGGGGACCGCCTCGAAAACGATGGTGGCGCCCATGGCGACGTTCCCGGAATAGCTCTGGCCTTTGTCCGCGTCATCCACGAAGACGGTTCCGTTCTGAGCGGAAATGCTGGCGGTGAACACCGTCTTGGAGGTCTTGGCCTCATAGGTGCGGTCCTCCATGCCCATCGTCACCTGGAATTCGGGCGACGAAGAAACGGCGGATCCGTTTATATACCAGGCGACGAACGCATATCCTTCGGCGGGTCTGGCCGATATGGTGGCGGTCATCCCTTCCTTCACGGCCTTGGAAGACACGGATTCCCCGTCGATGTAGACGGTTCCGTTGTCGATCGAAACATTGAGGCTGTGGGACGGGGCAGGGACGAAGACCGCGGTCACGTCCAGATCCATGTTTCCGACGGTGAGGGTCATAGCCCTGCCGTCATAGTTGGTGCCTTTGATCACCCAGCGGTCGAATTTGAATCCGGCTGCGGGATCCGCGGAAAGATTGATGACCTTTCCGGGCTGATAATATGAGGAGTAGGAAGTCCCCACGGACGTTCCGTCGACGGAGATCGTTCCGAAAGCCGGTGAATCCTCGCCTTCGAGCACGGCGTTGATGCTGACTCTGACGGAATCCGCGGGCACAGTCTCCTTCACGGTGACCTGGCAAGTGGCGGTCCTGCCGCCGTCCGCGGTGGTCGCGGTTATGGTCGCATCCCCTTTGGACACCCCGGTCACGATTCCGTTCTCGACCTTAGCGACGGAAACGTTGCTGGACGACCAGAAGACGTTTTTGTTGGTGGCATCGGACGGCGCGATGACCGCCGTGACCGTGACGGAAGCGCCGACATCCAGCTCGGCGCTCTGCTTGTCGAGGGTTATCCCGGTGACGGGGACGACCTTGGGCGCCGCGGCCGAGACGGCCCTGATCAGAACGCTGGAAGCGCCCATTTTGAATGTATAATTGGAATCTGAAGAGAGCAGAGAGCTCCCCTTGTAATATCCTGAGAATTCATATCCCTGATTCGGAATCGAAACGATGGTTATCGATTCGCCTTCCTTGAAATTCCCGCTGTATTCCGTCCTGGATTCCCCTCCGTTCACGGTGAACGAGGTGTTCTCGGACGAAATGGTGAGGGAGTGCTTTTCGCTCTCCCCGCCGCCGTTGTTCAGCAGCACATAAGCTCCGACCGCAGCTATGGCGATGATCGCTATCGCAGCCGCAACGATCAATGCTTTTCTGTCCATTTTTCTGGCTCCTTGTCTTTTGCCGGTGGTGGCAATCAAACGTACGGCTAACGACGCTATGGTTAAATAAAAGTTCACAAAGAACTTCGGACCCCGTCCGCCGGCATGAACGCAGGAGCCCGACTGTATCGGCAAGAGAACGGGAGAAAGGATTAACCGTCGGACGGAAGATAATCTCCCATGCCCAGAATGATCATCAAAGGCGAGGCCGTGGAAATCCCGGAGGGAACCACAGTCGAATCCGCCGCGGCATCCGCCGGCCTGCGCCCCAACGCATACATATTCCTCATCGGCGGGAAGCCCGTCCCCATGGATTCGGAGGTCCCGTCCGGAGCCGAGATCGTCGCGATGAGGGTCGCCTCAGGAGGACGATCGGGAGCGGGCGATCTCTTCCAGCAGCCCGAAATCGAATCCTGAGGCTTCCGCCGTATCGGTGAGCTCATCCACGTTCCTGAGATAAGCCTCGCGTACGGTGGCGCCCTCCAGCTTCCCATCCGAATCGGAGCAGGAATCCTCCTCCGGGAACCTCAGATAGACGTATGGCAGAACCCCGAGGCATTTCATCCCGGTCAGCTCTTCGATCCTGTCCAGGCCGTCCTTAAGTATCGACGCGTCTCCCCTGAACCTGTTGATCACGAACCCTTTGATCCGCGGCTTCAGATCGTCGGGGATCAGCCTCCAGGTTCCGTATATCGCCGCGAACACGCCGCCCCTCTCGATGTCCCCGACTATGATCGCCGGGATGTCGGTCCTCTCCATCAGGCCGGTGTTCGCCAGATCTCTGTCCATGAGATTGATCTCGGCAGG
Source organism: Methanomassiliicoccaceae archaeon (assembly GCA_016281925.1). Lineage (GTDB taxonomy): Archaea > Thermoplasmatota > Thermoplasmata > Methanomassiliicoccales > Methanomethylophilaceae > Methanoprimaticola. The sequence goes on along the minus strand of JAEEJP010000026.1, from coordinate 24,576 downwards.
TGAGCCGGAACCCTCGCAGATGATGAAGCCGTGATTCTCGGCGAGCCTTCCGTATGCTTTGAGCGCCTCGCGCATTACGGCCTCCCTGTCCAGCTCCTTGCCTTTCCCGTAGTCCATGTACGGCTTCCCGTTGACAACCGCCTGCATCATCCCTCCGCCGCTGGGCTTGAGGAGGACAGGATTCATGTCCGTGACCGGCTCCAGCCCCGCGGACCAGGCCTGGAAAGCCTGGCCCATGCCGATCTCTCCCCCGTCCTTGGTCGCGTAAGAGTTCAGAGACAGATTGGAGGCCTTGAACGGGACGGGATCCTTGCCTTCCCTCATGTAATGCCTGCAGAGCATGGCGCAGAGCGTAGTCTTCCCGGCCGCGGAGGAAGTCCCGAGAACGAGAACCCTCATGCTTTTCCCTCCAGTATTTCCATGAGCTTCCCCATATCCAGACTGCTCTCGAAGGCGTCCGCCAGCGCATCCAGGCTTTCTTCCAGGGATTCGCCGTAGCTCTTCATCGGCATGTCGGCCGCGGCATCCCCCAGAAACGACAGGAAATATCTCCTGAAAGGCTGGGCGTCGAAGCATCCGTGGAGATAGGTTCCGAACAGCTTCTCGTCCTCCCTGACAGAACCTTCGTTCCAGGAGGGCGCGAACATGCTGTCTATCCTGAACAGCGGCTCCTCGGATACCTCCGTCTGCCCCATATGGAGCTCGTATCCCGTCAGATTTCCGCCGTCTCCCTTAAGCAATGCCGCATCGCGGTTGGCCACCGTTTTCTTGTACTCTGCGAAAACGGTCCTGTTGCCGAAGAACCCGAGGCCGTCTATGACCTCCTTCTTTCCGCCCTCTATCCCCATCGAATCGTCCAGAATCGCGCCCATCATTTGGTATCCTCCGCATATCCCGAGGATCGGCAGCTTTCCTCTGAGCTCTGCGAGCCTGCCGGCGATGCCTTTCTCGCGCATCCACCTGTAATCCATCACGGTGTTCTTCGTTCCCGGCAGGATGACCGCGCTGACGCCGTCCAGATCCTTCGGCGATTCCACGTATACGACCTGGATCCCGTCCAGCACGAGCGGATCGATGTCGGTGAAATTGGCTATGCGCGGGAATTTGACGACGCCCACGCGTATTTTCCCCTCGCCCTTGCCTTTCGCTCCCCTCAGGGCCTCGGAATCCTCGGACGGCAGGGCCACATCGACATGGGGGATGATCCCTATCACGGGGATCCCGACCATTTCGCTGAGCTTATCCGCTCCGGAACGCATTTTCTCAGGGTCTCCGCGGACGTTGTTCAGGATTATCCCTTTGATCCTTTTCCTGTCTTTCTCCGGGATCAGCTCCACCGTTCCGAGGGCATATGCGTACGCTCCGCCCCATTCCACGTTCACCACGAGGATCACGCTGGCATCGGCGATTTCGGCGGCTTTCATGTTTGCGATGTCCTTGTCGTAGATGTTGATCTCGGCCGGGGATCCGGCGCCTTCCATTATGACGAAATCGTACCGTTTCCTCATGAAATCCACATGTTCCCTGACTATCTCTATGCCGGGCCCCGGGACGAATTCGCTGTAATACTCTTTGACCCTGTAATCGGCGAAAGGCTTCCCGCATACGATGACCTGGGAGATGTCGTCTCCCTTGGGCTTCAGAAGGATGGGATTCATGTGCGCGTCCGGATTGGTGAGCCCGGCCGCCTGTGCCTGGAGGGTCTGGATCATGGCGATCTCGGCGCCTCCGCGGGTGACCTTGGAATTCAGGCTCATGTTCTGCGATTTGAAAGGCGCGACGAGATACCCTTTCCTGTGGAGGACCCTGCACAATGCGGCCACCGTGATCGATTTCCCGGCGTCCGAGGTGGCGCCGACCACCATCAGAGCCTTGCCCATATGCCAATAGTTCTTTTTCGTCTCCTCGAATACCCCTCTTAAACGGACGTCGGAATAATCCGTGATTCCCATGCGCTTTATCTCCGACATGATGTGGGAAGCAACTTCCGGCCTGTGGATGAAAAGGCAGTCCGAGCAGTTCCATACTTTCCTGCCTCTTTTCCCGTCAAGTTCCCACCCGAGATCCCCGTCGCCGCAGGGATAGAAAGGGCAGTAGCAGAAGGTGCAGTCCTGGCCGGTGAAATGGCTGGGATGGTAATCGCATTCGAGATTGGGGCCCAGATAACCCCTTTCGATCTCCTCGTTCACCTTCTTGCCGATGATTTTCATATGATCGCACCGAGTAAGCCCATGCGCAATAATAAATGGAGCGGACGCCCGCCCGCCGTGAACCCGCACATATCCGCATGCGCGCATAGTGCTGGTTTTAACTATCGAGCCGATATCGGGTCAGTCATGGGCGACTTCAGATTCATCCACTGCGCCGACATCCATCTCGGCTCGCGCTTCAAGGGAGTGCGCACCGGGGATGCCGGAGAGATGCTGAGGATGAGGAAAGCGCCGGCGGAATCGTTCAGCAGAATCGTGGATCTCGCCGTCTCGGAGAAGGCCTCTTTCATAGTCATATCCGGGGACATATTCGAAAAGGGCTCGCTGCCTTCGGACCGCAGGTTCTTCTGCGAAGAAGCGGCGCGCGCCGGGATGCCGGTTTTCATCTCCAAAGGCAACCACGACGCCGAAAGGCCCTGGGATTCCGCGATGCCGTACCCTGAAAACGTCAGAACGTTCCCGCCGGAAGGGGAATCGATCGCTCTGAACGCCGACGGCACTGAGATAGAGATCGTAGGGATCAGCTTCGCAGGGAAGCGCGAAAGCCGCAATCTGGTTTCGATGCTGGCCGGAACCCCCGGGAAATTCACCGTGGCCTGCGTCCACTGCTATATCGAAGAGGTCGACGAAGGGAATCCCAACGCCATCTGCCGCATGCAGGATTTCCTGGGCAAGAACGTCGACTATTGGGCGCTGGGGCATGTCCACAGACGCATGGTAGTCAGAGAGAATCCTTATGTAGTGTATCCCGGCAACATCCAGGGCAGGAACTCCAAGGAAACCGGTCCCAAGGGCGCCTATCTGGTGGAAGTCTCTGGCGGGAAGGTGTCCAAAATGACTTTCGCGGAGACCCAGAGCATCCAATGGAGGAACCTGAGGGCGGATGTGACCGACATGGGGATGGGCGAGCTGACGTCTGCCCTGTCAAAGGTGTTCTCGCCAGGGGACATACTGTCCATTTCGTTCAGGGGATCGGGAGCCCTCGCCGACCGCATCTGCGCCGATCCGGAATCATTCTCCGAAGAACTTGAGAGATCCTTGGGCACGAAGCTCTACGGGATATCATGCGGCGGATGCTCCAGGACGGTCGGGGACGGCATGCCGGAATTGATAGCCGATGCGGCGGATGCCCTTGCTTCCGGGGGGCGCCAGGCTCTTGAAGAGGCGCTAGACGATGCCGGGCTTCTGGGATCCCATAAGGACGCTGTCGCATCCATGACCGAGAAGGAGCTGATCATGGCGGCGAAAGACGCGGCCGCATATCTGATGAGAGAAACGGAGGCCGGAAATGAAGATAATCCGCGCCGACGTGGATTCATTCGGGCCGCTGAAAGACCGCACGTTCAAATTCGCATCGGGCCTGAACGTCTTCTCCGGGCCGAACGGCTGCGGAAAGACCGCTCTGGCAGAGTTTCTGGCCGCATGCCTTGTGCCTTCCGCCGGAAAGACCTCTCCCGAGCGCGGGAAAGACGATTCCGGGGGCATTGTGGCCGACGAGGACGGGACGGAGACGTCCATCAGAATCAGAGGCCTGTACCGCATCGGGCGCGTCCCGGACTGCCTTCTTGGCATGCGCCCGGATTATTACAGGGGAGTCTACTTCATCGGCAGGGGGTCGGTGGATGACCTGTCCGCATTGGAGGACGCGTTCTCCGAGACGGAATCTTCGGCGCATCCTGGCCTGATCACGGCGTCCGAGAAGGCCAGGGAATCCGCGGAACAGGCGCTGGGCCATGATCTCAATGAAATCGACGCTCTGATAGCCGAGACGGAATCGGAGGCCGAAGGCCTCGAGGAAGAAGCCAACCGCTACGGGGAATATGATTCTCAGGCCGAAGCCATCAGGAAAATGATCCGCATGGAAACCGAGGATTCGCCGGAGGCGGAAGAGCTGAGGCAGCACACCAACCTCCGCGAAGCCTACCGGCCGTATTATGACCGCCTGTCCGATCTGGCGGCTTCCCGCAGAGCCCTCGAAAGCTTCGAATGGGTGGGCGGGAGCGACATACTCGCATACGAAGGGATGGTCGAAGAGCTCAGAGAGGCCTCGGAAGCCGCCGAATCCATGGACGAGATGATGTACGGCCCTCTGACGGAGCTTGGAAGCATCGAACCCAACGACGTCTACGCCCATGCCGGCGAGATCAAAAAACTCGCGGAAGGGAGAGAAGCTTACGCCAGAAATTCCAAGGAGCTCCGCGACAGGATAGCGGAGCTGGCCGACGCCAAGATGGGCGCCCCCAAAAAGAAAGCGCCGCTGTTCGGACGCGGAAGCGGAAGCAGAGAGGAAAGCATGGACATCTCCGCCCTCACCAGGCGCATAGACAGCCTCACCCGCATGACGGAGTCGTATGAGGAATCGGCGACCAGCGTCTCGTTCGCCCTCGGGATAATGATGCCGGATACCGAGCAGGCTGTGGCCGAGATGGTCCGCATGAAGAACGCGGCTGACATACTCACCGAGCACGGGGACGCCCTGAACGATTCCAAAGCCAGGCTGGAAAAGGCGAAGAGCGCCCTATCCAGATTCCTGGAGCGCTTCGGCGGCGAGGACGGATTCGCTGAATGCGGGAAAAAGACGGGGGAAGCGCGCGCCATCGACGAGGAGACTTCCGAGATAAGGAAAATACTCAGCGAAGCGGGCCTGAACCCGGACGAAACCATCTGCGCCACGGAATACCTCGGAGCGGCGGGGAACGTCGACAACCTGAAGAAAAGGCTGTCCTACCTCGAAGAGAAGATGTCCGCGATACTGTCCTCCGGGAAGCTGGAGTCTCTGCTCGACAGGAAAGCCGCCCTGAAAGCCGAGCGGGAAGCCGTCATCCGCAGGGGAGTGTCGTCGGCATTCGCGTGCGCGATCGCGAACAGAATCAGGAGCGGGATGTCCGAGGGAAACCAGCCGGATCTCGACGCGGCAAGCGAATACCTTTCTGAAATGGCCGGAAGAGAGTGCGAAATATCATGGGACGGGGGATTCCGCCTCGCAGACGGCGGCCCTCCCCGGCCGCTGGAAGCCGCAGGAAGCGGAATGCATACACTGGCATCGCTTGCCCTGAAGCTGGCCGTAGCCGAAGCCCCCTCCGCATGCGAGATTCCGGTGATCCTCGACGAACCGTTCGCGGGGCTCGATTCTGAAAGCAAATCGGGCGCATGCAGAGCCGTCCGCAGCGCCGCGAGGAAACTCCAGATAATCGTTTTCACATGCGACCGCGAGACCAAAGAGATATTCTCCTCCATGAACGGGGCAGCCATCTTCAACATGGGGATGCCTCACCGCGAAGGAATTCCCCACGCAACTTTATAAATGAGTTCAACGATGGCGCCGGCAAGGAAAGCAATCTTTCCTGTTCACCATATCACGATCATCACGGGGCAGAGCGCCCCCAGGCCGGCCGGGATCCGGGAGCTGAAGAACGCACCCACGACAGCGAATCCCTCAGGCCAAACCATCCGCCGGCAGGAAGCCGGAATATGCCATGACGGCGCATTGGATAGTGCAGGCAGGACAGATTTTTTCCTACACCCCAAAGGAGTGTTCACATGAATATCGATCCGAATACTACGAAATACATGGTCAAAGCGAAGATCACAGCAGACGGCATCATAGAGAAACCCGACGTAGTCGGCGCGATCTTCGGTCAGACAGAAGGGCTCCTCGGCGACGAACTCGACCTCAGGGACCTCCAGAAATCCGGAAGAATCGGCAGGATCGAGGTAGAAGTCGTCTCGAAAGGAGGCAAATCCGACGGAATCATCTACATGTCTTCCAGTCTGGACCAGATCGAGACGGTTATCCTCGCATCAGCGCTCGAGACCGTCGACCGCGTCGGGCCGTGCAAAGCCGGAATCCGCGTCCTCGGCATCGAAGATGTCAGAGTCACCAAGAGGGAGAAAGTCGTCGAGCGCGCCAAAGAGCTTCTCAACGAGCTCATCAAACAGTCCAAAGGATCCAGCTACGACCTCATGGACAGCGTCAGGCAGAGCGTCCAGGTGGAGGAGATCACCTCCTACGGAAAGGACAGATGCCCGGCGGGACCAGATGTGAAGAACTCCGACACGCCCATCATCATAGTCGAGGGCAGATCTGATGTCCTGAATCTCCTCAAAGCGGGAATAAAGAACGCCATCGCCGTCGAAGGGACCAACATCCCCAAGACCGTCCAAGACCTTTCCAGAGAGAGGGTCTCCACGGCATTCGTCGACGGAGACAGAGGCGGGGAGCTGATTCTCAGGGAGCTTTTCCAGGTCGCGGAAGTCGATTTCATCGCCCGCGCGCCCCGCGCCCACGAGGTCGAAGAGCTCACTTCCAAACAGATCATCAAATGCCTCCGCAACAAGATCCCGGGCGACCAGTACATGGAGATGAACGGCCTCGTCACCGAGGAGAGCGCTCTGGACGAGGAACAGGAAGAGCCCGAGTTCGAGCAGGAATACCGCGAGCGCAAAGAGAGGCGCGAGAGATACGAGGACCGCGACGACGAGAGGCGCGACCGCAGGGACAGACGCGAAAAGAAAGATAGGCGCGAGAGATACGAGGACCGCGACGACGAGAGGCGCGACCGCAGGGACAGGAAGGACAGGCGCGAGAGATACGAGGACCGCGACGAGGACGAGGACCGCAAGAAGCCCCGCTTCGACGACTCGGCCATCGACAAATACAAGAAAAAGAAGGACGAGAGCGAACCCCTCACCATGATCGAGGGGCCGGAGACTCCGGCCATGATCGGCGCCGCCGAAGAGAAGATCCTCATCGAAGCCGCGGAAACCCCCTCGATGATCGCGGAACCCGCCAAGGAAGTCCCAGCCGAAGAGGAGAAGCCCGCCGAGGCCAAGCCCAAAACCAGGAGGACCCTCCGCGGAAAGAAGAGCTCGGACAAAGTCCTGACCCCGGAGCAGACCGAGTTCCGCGACATGCTTCTGGACCTCTCGACCACCCACAACGCGAAGATCCTCGGCGAAGGGAACGCCCTGATCAGAGAGGTGGCAGTTAAAAACCTCGTCAACTCCCTCAAAGAGGATTCCGGAGGGGCCATCGCAATCGTATTCGACGGCGTGATCTCCCAGAGGATCCTCGACATCTCGGCAGAGAAAGGCATATACACCGTAATCGGAACCCGCAAAGGCAACATATCCAAGATGCCCGCGGAAATAACCATCCTCACCAAAGAGGACCTCTACTGAAATGATCGAAATGACCGAGAAAATAGCAGCGGAAACCTGGAGCGACGTCGAGAAGATGCGCTCCACAGAAGAGATCCTCATCCCGTCCGATCCCCTCGACAGGGTCCTCGGGCAGGAAGAGGCGATCGAGCTCGCGAAGATAGCCGCCCGCCAGCGCAGGCATCTGCTTCTGGTCGGGCCGCCGGGCACCGGGAAATCCATGATCGCCCGCGCCCTGTCCATGAACCTCCCCGCCCCCTCCCACGAAGTGAGGGTGGTGGAGAATCCGGAGAACGCCGAGAGGCCTTTCGTCGAGATCCTCGACAGAGAAGAGGTAGAGAAGGAAGAGGCGCTCAAAAGCGAGCCCATAGGGGTGCTGGAGAATCCCGAAGACGCCCCTCCCAGCGTGGCCGAGCATCTGGGATACAGATGCAAGAACTGCGGGAAGATCTCCCAGCCTACCGACCTCAGCTGCCCCTTCTGCAACTACAGCAAGATGAGCGGAGGGGGAAAAGGCAACCCCTTCCAGGACCTGATGGGCAACATCGGAGGCCTGCTCGGAGAATCCGTGGGCCAGCTGACCGCCGGAAAAGAGAAGGTCCGCACCACCCGCACGATCAACGGATTCGAGGAGACCGTGATATTCGAGCGCGCCGGCGATAAGATACGCATGCTCGACGAGGCCGCAATCGACAAAAGAAGCGAGATCTCCCGCACATCCAACGAGAAGACCCTGGTGAAGCTGAACAGGAACCCGTTCGTCCTCGCCACTGGCGCGTCGGAGACCGAACTGCTCGGAGACGTCAGGCACGACCCTTACGGCGGGCACGAGAAGCTCGGGACCCCCGCATACGAGAGGGTCATCGCCGGATCCATCCACGAAGCCCACGAAGGAGTGCTTTTCGTGGACGAGATCTCCCACCTCGGGGACCTCCAGAGATACATACTCACAGCGATGCAGGAGAAATCGTTCCCGATCATGGGAAGGAACCCCCAATCCGCAGGAGCGAGCGTCAAAGTGGAGGAGGTGCCGTGCGACTTCATCCTCGTGGCCGCATGCAACATGCAGGACATCGAGAATATCCTGTCACCGCTCAGATCCAGGATCATAGGGAACGGATACGAGATACTGGTGGACATCGCGATGCCGGACAACGACCGCAACAGGGCCAAATACGCCCAGTTCGTGGCCCAGGAAGTCAACCTGGACGGCCACATACCCCATGCGGACATCGAGGCGGTCAAGCTCATCATCGACGAGGGCAAACGCCGCGCCAGGGACGACAACCAGCCCAATTCGCTCACCCTCAGGCTCAGGGAGCTCGGCGGCCTGATAAGATCCGCCGGGGACATAGCCGTCATGGAGGGCGCGGAGCTCATCACCGCGGAGCACATACGCAGGGCCCTCAGAAGATCCCGCCCCGTCGAGGATCAGATCCGCGAGAGGTACGGATCGTACACCTCGGGCCTTTCGAAGGACGTCTCCTCCGCGCAGAAGGAAAGATCCGGATACTATTACCAGACCGACCACGTGGACGACAGCATGTTCTCGTGATCGCGAAACATTTTCCTCCCTTCGGGGAGGCTTTTTTCATGATGCCCTGCAGCCCGAAGAGAAAGCGACCATGCGGTATGCGTCCCCGCCGTCGCCGTAGAAATGGGGCAGATTCTCGGAGAATTCGAATCCGCGTTTCCTGTAGAACGATATGGCAGGCCCGTTCGTGGTGCGGACCTCGAGCTGTATCGTGCCGCAGCCGTCCATGAAGCATCTCCTGCGGAAAGCGTCCAGAAGCATCCCGCCAATCCCTTCCCCGCGGAAAGGAGCTTCGACGGCGAAGAGGGATATGGAAGCCCTCCCGCCGTCCAGCTTCGAGCCGCAGAGCGCCCCGACCGCATTGCCGAAGACATCCTCGGCGATGAATTGGCCCTGGGGCCACTGCGACATGAAGAAAGCTATGACATCGGGCGAGAAATAATCGTCGAGATTCCCGTTCACTATGGAGCAGATCTTCTCGAAATCCTTCTCGCCCGCCTGTCTGACGATCATCAGATCATCTCTTTATCCTGGACAGCCCGATCAGAGCTATGATCAGGATGACAGCCCCTATGGCGGCGTATTTCATCCAGCCTCCGGAACCGCCGCTGTCTTCCGGCCCGGGATCCGACCCGGACTTCACAGTGTAATCCATGGAAGCGGCGGCGGAATCGCCCGACGGATCGGATGCCGTGACCTTCAGGGTGTGGGTACCTTCGGTCACCGTGACCGCGGCGCTGGGCTCTTTGGTGGTCTTGGTCTGGCCGTCCCCGAAGTCCCAGACGTATGTGTACGTCCCGGAAGGCTTTGCGCTCACTTTGAACGTGACGGAATCGCCCGCTTTGTATGTCTTGGCGGTTGTCGTTATGGTCAAACTTACAGAGCCAGCAGGTTCGACGACCACATAATCCATGGAAGCGGAGGCGGAACCGCCGGATCCGTTCTTCACTGTCACCTTGAGGACGTGAGCCCCCTGTTTGGGCACGACTTCGACTCTGGGGACCTTGGTGGTCCTGGTCTGGCCGTCCCCGAAGTCCCATTCGTATGTGTACGTTCCGGAAGGCTCCGCGCTGACTCTGAACGTAACGGTCTCGCCCAGCTCGTACGTCTTTTCCGTGGTCATGATCGTCACGGAAATGCCCTCATAGGAATAGTATCTGCTGAAATCCCTCTCGAACACGCCCGCGAAATAGTCGGCGACCGCCGAGGAGATAATCGATACGCCTGCCTCCCTGTTGGTCTTGAACGACGGGGACGTCCAGTTCACAGAAGCTACGACCGCAACGTCGTCGCATACCAGGCCCTTGTTGTGGACATAGGGCTTATCCATGGCGGCGGCGTCGATCATGCTTCCCTCGTTGATCCTCTCGGCGTAATCCTCCGCATAGATCCTCTCGCTCTCGTTCCCGGAATTCAGGATGAACCTCACGTCCGCTCCGGCCGCCGCCCTGGAATTCATGTGGTACAGAGGAGACCCGGATTCGGTCCAGTCGCGGTAGAAATCGTCGAGGGATTGCTGCTGGACGTAAACGCGCTCGGTCGCCGCGTCGATCCAATGCATCTCGCTTTCCCAGGAATTATCGGGAGAAAGGATGGGGCATACTTCCGCGGAATAGGTTCTGAAGCTTCCGGAAGATGGCTTCTGATACCAAAGATCGGCCGGGGAAACCCCGGAATATCTCATCTCGGAGAAATCCCTGACATCTTTCCCGCCTAAATCTCCGGCGAAGACGCCTTCCATGTAGGAGGCATAACCCTCGCTCTCGATTATTGCACCCCAGCCGCGGTTGCCGTAGTCATCGGCGTAAGTGCCGTCCCTGATCTTTCCGTTCAGATTGTCCACGGTCCAGTTCTCGGATGTGACAACAGCTGTCTTCCCGTCTATGACGGCGTATTTGGCGTGGACCAGATTGAAGCGGTCCCCAGGGATGTCGCCGCCGATCAGTTTCACTTCCCCGCCGGCGTTCACCAAGGCCTTCAGGCTGGAGGCGACCCCCGACTGGTCGGATTTGTACGGGTTAGATTCCAGCAGGAGAACGACTTCCACCCCTTTCTTCGCCTGATCGCACAGAAGCGCGTACATGTTCTTGCTGGTGAGCTGGTACATCTCTATATGGATGGATTTCTTGGCGGAGCTTATCGCATCGTAGATCGGGACTCCGCCGCTGTCGGGGAACACGAAGGGAGTGACTCTGGCCTGGAACCTGAGATTCGGATCGAAATCATGGCCGGCAGATCCCCCGGCCGAAATCCTCCAATCGGAAGCGGAATCGGTGTCCGCAGAGCCGCTCCTTACGGCGTATATCCCGCTCCCGGAGATCGACAGAGGGCTCCCGCTCCACAGGGAAGCGTCGCTTATGGTTTTGCTGCCGTAGCATAATGCATCGACGCAGGTCCCCCAGGAATCGTAGAGATATACCTGGTCTCCGCCGTTCGCAAACAGATAATTGTTATCGACGCTCAGGATGGCGTTGGAAACGTCGATCACCCCCTCGCGATCGGCGAAAGAGCTCTTCGGATTCTCGTCGGGCCGGACGATGGTCACCGATTTTCCGGCTTCGAGCCTGTAATAGGAGAAAGCGCATTTGCCTTCCCCGTCGGTGAGGTACCATCCGTTCAGATCTACGGCTTTCCCGCCGTAATTGGCCAGTGTGACCCCTTCCCAGTCGAAGGGATTGAATTCGCTGATGAGCACTCCGTCGAGGCCGGCCGCGTCCGAATCCGGCGCGCAGACCTGGGCCGCGCAGAGCGCCGCAATCAGCGCAGCTGTGAGGGTCAGAATCTTCCTCGCATCCATGCATCCTGATTGCTGGACTGGATTATTACCTATTTCGCCGTCGGCTTCCCCTGGAACGCCTCGCCATAGCATAAGCGAAAGCCGAAGCTATCGCCGCCGCCGGGAATATGATGTATGAAGCCGGCCCCATAGCATCCAACCGCCCGGCGATCCAGCCGATGGCGGAGGGATCTTTTTCTGACGAATATTCCGCAGATGCTTTGCATGAGAACCCGGAGCCGTCAGATACTGTGACCGTCATCGTATGCTCGCCTTCAGCAGGCCAGAAGGACATGCGCGGGACCGAAGTGGACCTTGTCCTGCCGTCCCCCAGATCCCATTCGAATGAATAATCCCCGGCCGCAGACACCGACACCGAGAACACGGCCTCCTCGCCGGCGCGATATCTGGCTTTCATCTCGATTATTTCAGCGGTGAATCCCTCGTACAGATAGCATCTGGCGTGATCCCTGAGGAAAGCTTCAGCGAAGAAGGCCGCTATATCCGCTGATTCTATCGCCGCTCCGCATTCCCTGTTCAGGGAGAACGAGTTGTCGGTCCAATTGACCGAAGCGACTATCGAGATGTCATCGCAAATCAGCCCCTTGTTGTGGACATACGGAAACCTCATCGAAGCGGCTTTGATCCCGGTCCCGGCGCACAGCTCGTCCGCATAGCTTCCGGCGGATGATTCGCAGATTATCAGCCTCGAATCTACGCCTCTGGAAGCGGCCTGGGCCATGCACCAGACGGGCGACCCTTCCGCGACATCCCTCATGGACGACCCTATGCTTTGCTGCTGGGAATAGACCCTTTCAACAGCGTTCTCCATATAGTAAGATTCGGCTTCGAATGAGCCGTCCGGAGAGAAAAAAGGTACCACCGATGCCTGATACGGCTTCCCGTATTCCCCTTCGGGCGATGAATAGCTGAGATTCCCTGCCGCCCTCGCATTGGGATAGGTTTCCGCGAATGACCTCACATCCCCGTAATCCTGGCAGATGTCGTTGGCAAATATCTGCTCCATGAGGAAAGCGAAATCCGCGCTCTCTATGGCCGCGCCCCATCCCCTGTTGCCCGTATCGTCCCCGTATGAGCACGGACGGATGTTCCCGTTCATATTGTCTGACGTCCAATTCTCTGTCGTCAGGATTGTCGTGCGGCCGTCTACGACCGCATATTTCGCGTGCATGTAAGGGAAGCGCTCGCCGTCTCCCCCTATGAGATATATCTCTCCCCCGTGGTTGACCAGCGCTTTCATCAGCGGCATATATGCGATCATGTCCATCCCCAGCGGATATGCCTCCAGAAGAAGGGTGACTTCGACGCCTCTGTCTTCCAGATCGCACAGAAGGGAATAGATGTTCTTGCTGCTGAGAAGATAAAGCGCGATGTCCACCCTTTCCTCGGCGGCCTCCAGCGCCCTGTAAACCGGGACGCCTCCGCTGTCCGGGAAAAGGAAAGGCGTGACCTCGGCCGGATACGACCTTCCCGGATCGAAATCCATCTCGGTCACTCCCGGGCGGCGGACGGCCCAATCCTCCGCGGTATCGGTGTCACCCCCGATCCTCAGCGTATAATACCCCCTTTTTATCGCCGCAGGAGGCCCCGACCAGTCCGGCCCGTCGATCTTCTTGCTCCCATAGCAGACGGCATCTATGACGGCCCCGTCTTTCATCAGGAAGATCTCATCGCCGGTGTTGTTCAGGACGAGGGAGCCTTTGGCTTTCGAAAATCCGTTCTCGCCGAGCGCCACGATATGGTATCTGCCGCCGAAGGATCTGCAATCAGGATCGGAAGAGAATGCGACGGAAGAACCCGCCGGGATCATGAACGATTCCTTGAATATCCAGGTCCCTTCGCCGTCCGTGAGGGAAAATCCAGAAAGATCCACGGAGCCGGGACCCGGATTGGATACGGCGATGGCTTCTCCGTAGGGATCGAAAGCGCGGATCTCCGGAGATGACGGAGCGGCGTCCGAATTTCCGGCTACGATGATGATCGCCATTGCAAGGGTCAGGGACAGCATCAAGGCCATCTTCGTATCCATGCCATCCGATCCCGGGATAGGGACATAAGCGGTTGCGTCCTTCCCTAAGATTGCTAAAACATTGGGGCTGCGGCCTGACAGACCCCATCCGCCGGTTTATGACTGTTCGGATAGTTTTATATGACAACCGAATTACCAGGCGATATGCCCTTCGATAGGATGGGACGCCGTCCGCTGCTGTTTCTGATATTGGTTCTCAGCATGTTCGGCCCTCTTTCCACCGACATGTATCTGTCCGGTCTGCCGAAGATGATCACGGATTTCGGCACGTCCGAGAGCGTCATGAACATGTCGCTGTACCTGTTCATGCTGGCATTCTCCGTGAGCATCCTCATTTTAGGGCCTCTCAGCGACAAATACGGCAGAAGAAAGGTTCTGACGGTTACCATGGCCATCTATGCGGCCGCCAGCGTCGCATGCTGCTTCACCGGCAATGTCTGGGCATTCATCGCGTTCAGGATCATCCAGGCCATCGGAGGCGGAGGCGCGATGTGCACCTCGTTCGCTCTGATAAAGGACTGCTTCTCCGGGAAGGAGATGAGGTCCGCCCTGTCGATAACGGCTGCCCTGGGCATTCTGGGGCCAATCCTGGCTCCGGTCATAGGCACCGTCCTGATAAACATCGCCGGATGGAAATCCACTTTCTGGGCCCTCACGGCGGTCTCTATCCTGTGCTTGGCCATGGGAAGCCTCCTGCCCGGGAATCTTCCCGAGGACCGCTACGAAGGCTCGGTGGCCGGCGCCCTTTCTCGTCTCAGAGCCGCCGCCGGAAACAGGGATTTCATTCTGTTCATGCTGATGATGTGCGTGTTCATGGCGGGCCAGCTGGCTTACATCGCGGTCTCGGCCTATGTTTTCGAAAGCAGCTTCGGCCTGGGAACGACCGAATACAGCCTCGTCCTAGCGGCATCCTGCATATTCGGCCTGGTTCTTGCCTCCGCCATAAGCCGCCTCGGATTGCCTGCCAGAAAGAACATCGCGGCGATCTCTCTGCTGGGGATGTCCAGCTTCGTGCTCATGCTGACGATAGGCGACATGCACTGGGCAGCGCTTCTGCTGGCGATAATCCCGTGCTGCTCCGTATCCACCTTGACGCGCTCGTTCGGATTCGGGATACTGATGGGGCAGAGCGAAGGCGACAACGGCTCGGTATCTTCCGCCCTCAATTTCACCGGGTTCATAGCCGCTTTCTTCGGCATGGTCATCGCGTCCTCCTTCCCGCCGGAACTCTTTGTGAAAGGCATAGCGGCGGTCCTCGGGATCTGCTGCCTGATCTATCTGGTGTGCTGGGCCGCCCTCCGCAGGGACGGATATCCGCTCAAAGGGCTGGAATGAGTCCCGGACGGAAAAAGCCGGCCGGAACCTCATCCCTCATTTCTTTCCGTATATGGAAGTGCGCATGCACCTCATGGAGTTGAGGATGGCTATCATCGCGACGCCGACGTCCCCGATGACCGCGAGCCACATGTTGGCTATACCCACGACGGAAAGCGCCAGTATGGCGAACTTGACACCCAGCGCGAAGACTATGTTCTGCTTGACGATGCCGTTGGTGCGCCTGGCGATCCTGATGGTGGTAGCCACTTTCCCGGGATTGTCGTCCATGATCACGACGTCCGCGGCCTCGATGGCCGCATCGGATCCCAGGCCGCCCATGGCTACTCCGATGTCTGCGCGGGAGATGGACGGGGCATCGTTTATCCCGTCCCCGACATAGACCACGTTGGTATTCTCGGGCTTGGATCTGATGATCTCCTCGAGATGGCTTATCTTATCGGCGGGGAGCAGCTCGCAATGAGCCTCGCCTATCCCCACCTTGGATGCGACGTCCTCCCCGATGGCCTTCGAATCCCCGGTAAGCATCACAGTCCTGCTTATGCCGATGGATTCCAGCTCCTCGACCATCTCCTTCGCCCCCTCTTTGACCATGTCGGACAGGATGATGCGCCCGAGATATTCCCCGTCCCTGGCCAGATATACGGTCGTGAATGCGCTCTCATCGGCGCCCACGCGGATCCCCTCGGATTCCATCAGCTTCCTGTTGCCGGCGAGGACGGTCTTCCCGTCTATAGAAGTGGCTATTCCCATACCGGAGCGGTCCTCCGACGAGCCTATGCGGCTGTAATCGAAACCTTCCGAGCACGACCTCCTGAGCGAAACCGCGATGGGATGGTTCGATCCGGACTCCGCCATGGCGGCCAGCTTGAGGAGATCCCCCTCCGAGCATCCTACGGCTTCTATCTTGTCGATGCCGAATTTCCCTTCGGTCAGAGTCCCGGTCTTATCGAATACTGCCGCGGAAGCATGTGCCAGCGCCTCCAAGTAATTCCCGCCTTTGACAAGGATGCCCAGCTTGGATGCCGCTCCGATCCCGCAGAAATAACCCAGCGGAACCGAGATGACGACCGCGCACGGGCAGGATACGACCAGAAAGGTCAGAGCCCTGTAGATCCAGGTTTTCGGATCCTGGCCGAGCAATATCGGGATGACCGCCACGAAGATGGCGCCCGCTATCACCGCGGGAGTGTAGTATCTGGCGAATTTGGTTATGAACTTCTCGACCGGAGCCTTCCTTGAGATGGAATCCTCCACCAACTCCAGAACTTTCGAGACGGTCGAATCCGCATATTCTTTTGTGACGCAGACCCTCAGCTTGGCATTGATGTTGACCGAGCCGCTGAAGACCTCGTCGCCTGCGGACACGCTTCTCGGGACCGATTCGCCCGTCAGAGCGCTGGTATCCAGGGACGACGAACCTTCGATGACGCTTCCGTCCAGAGGGATCTTCTCGCCGGGAAGAACCTCTATGATATCCCCTATCACGACTTCCTCCGGGTCCACGCGCTCGACGCCGCTTTCGGTGACGAGATTGGCGTATTCCGGCTGGATGTCCATGAGGTCGGCTATGGATTTCCTGGTGGAATTGACGGCCCTGTCCTCGAACCATTCCCCCACCTGGAAGAACAGCATGACCGCGGTCCCTTCCTCGTAGGATCCGATGATGAAAGCGCCGACGCTGGCTATCATCATCAGGAATTTCTCGTCGAGGAAATTCCCGCGGAGGATGTTGCGTACGGCGGCTATTAGAACATCATACCCTACGATGAGATAAGCCGCCAGAAAGATCGGCAGCTCCGCAGATTCCGGAATGGAATGGGTATGATGGAGGACCATCCCCGCGGCGAATACCGCCAGAGCGATGATTATCCTCCGGGCGAGAGATATCTTCACTTTATCCTTCTCACGGATCTGACGTCGTCGGCGACTCTCATGGCCTCTTTGGATACGGCCTCGACGAGAGCGTCCACATCCTCCCTCTCGGTGGTGAACGACATCTTCTGGGTCATGAAGGTGACGTTGACGTCGCTGACGCCTTCCATCTTGGATACGCTGTTCTCTATCTTGGCCGCGCAGTTGGCGCAATCCAATCCTTCGAGCTTGAGCACTACTTTCATGATAGTTGAATATCTGTTCAACTATTAAAAGTTGAATGGCCGTTCAATCGATTTTTACCGGAAAAATGCCCGCAAGCCGGATACGGCCTGCGGGAAATGTTTCATATGTACCTGATGAGATCGCGGAGAACGGCCTCAGGATCGGATGCTTTGACTACGCCGGAAGCAAGAAGGACGCCTTTCGCGCCCAGCTCCAGCGCCGCCTTCACATCTTCGCCGGTCTTCACTCCGGCTCCGCAGAGCACGGAGATCCTCCTGTCCACGGATTCGACGGCCGCCACCGTGCCGCGGACTATGCCGGGATCGGCCGACGTGACGGAGATGTCCCCTCCGATGAGCTCGGGAGGCTCGACGGCGATCATATCCGGCGAGAAAGCGGCCAGCTCCCCGGCTTTCGCGATGCTCTCGGCGCAGACGCAGGAGATGAGCCCCAATTCCCTGCACATCGAGACACATGCTCCGACGTCTTCCGCCGGTTTCCTGTTCTCGGAGTGGTTTATCAGGGTGCCGGAAGCGCCGGCGGATTTGACGGCAGACGGCGTCGTATATCCGGTGCCGGAGCCGGGCTTCCTCGGGTCCACGTTCTGGGAGAGTACAGGCACGGAAACCTGCGATGCCACATAGGACAGCTCAGCGATGGGCGGGCATACCGCAATGGATGCCCCTGTCTCCTCGGCGACCTTCCCGCAGATCTTGGCCAGACGGAGGGCGCCCTGACCCTCCACCTGGCTGTAGACTTTGAAGTTGACGATCACCGCAGGGTATCTGAGGTCAGTCAAGGCGTTCGAACCTCGAGGTGAGCTCTTTGAGGACTTCAGGCCTGGAGGTGTACTCCATCTCCTCGGGACCCAGGATGGAGGGCATGAACGGGCCCTGGCTCCTGATGAACCTGCTGGCTTTGACGGCGTTGGCGCGGGCCAAATCCCAGGTGTCGCTCTTGAAGAAGTCAACGGGTATGTGCTCTCCGTTCTTGGTTCCCAGCGGTTCGAGGCCCTGGAGCTTGCCTTCGTTCAGCTGGAACCCGAGGCAGCAGATTCTTGGGGGGCCGTCGAAATAGACGGGATCGGAATCCTCGGGAGAGCAGGGGTAGAAAGCTCCGTAGTGGGATCCCCTCATCCATCCCGCGACGAGCATGGGGTTGATGAAAGGCTGCAGGTACTCTCCGACGGAAGGAAGTCCGCTCTGAGCGCGGCAGATGCAGACGGGATCGTCCTTTCCGATGTACTTCCCGGCGGTCAGGTTGAGCTTGTCGGTGGATACGACGCATGCGGGTCCGATTCCGGCCCTGGAGCAGATCCTCTTGATGGCGTATCTGGAGGTGTCGCCCAGAAGCGAAAGAATGCTCAGGGTCTCTTCGGGGGATTTCATGACGACCTTCTTGTTGTCGATGACATCCTGGATCTCGACGCAGAACCCTTTCTTGGCCCTGGCATCGACGACGAGGCCGGTGGTCGTGAAAGGATCGAGGAAAATCTTGCTGAGAGGCAGGGAATATGCGGAAGGCTCGGTCTTGTCGGCCATGAAGAACAGGAGAGGCTCGGAACCTCTCTCTTCGAACGACATCTCTGCGGAACCCGGCCCAGCCCCTTTGACGTTTCCGGAGAAGGCATCGGTGAGGATGTCCTGCCCGGCCGCGTAAAGCTTCATGGATTTGGCGATTTTCGCGGCCTTCTGGAAGCATTCCCAGGCGGCTCCATGGACGTCTTTGTTGCCCTTGCCTTTGTAGTGGGTCATGTAGAGGTTGATGTCGTCTCCGACGCGGGTGACATAGAAATCCTCGATGATCCCCTGTTTCTGAGCGTCGGCGAGAATTCCCTTGCTGGCCTCCAGCATAGAAGGGTGGGGCCTGGAGTGACCTACGACGGATCCAACATCCGCCTTGATCACTGAGACTGTGACTTTTTCTGCAGACATACGCTTCACGTATCCTTGCATTTAGGTTAAGCGCAATTCAATATTAAGTATTGCGGGGAAGCGCAAGCCTATAAGAGGTCATCCAGATGATGAGCCGGATACCCTAAGTTCTCTGCGGACATTCTGCTGTACGCGAGAACCGATGGCTCTAACAATTAAATAATGAGGGCCGCCCTGGGCAATCTGCCTTCGAGGCGAAAGGAGGGGGCCGCAGCCCCAGTTTAGTTCAGGATACAAGATACAGCTTCGCGCCCGATCCGGAGAAGGAATGCCCTGCCAGAGCCTCGGTGGCCGGCTGAATCCTTGCCTTCCCGTCGTAGAGCGCCAGGCCGTAGAAGGCGTAGGCCCTGACGGATTCCAGGCTCTCCCCGAACGACACTTCCTCCAGCGAGGCGCAGTTCGCGAAGGCCTTCATGCCTATCGACCTGACGTTGGTCAGGTCAGCCGATTTCAAGGTGGAGCATCCGTAGAAGGCCTTGTCCGCGACGGTGGCGACCTTCAGGATCCATCCCTTGTAAGACACCTCGGCGGGGACGGATTCCGCTGCGCCGGAGAAGCCGACGGCGGCCGCCCCGCGGGAGCCCGCGGAGGACACTGAATATTCGATCCCGCCGGCGGAGAACCTCTCCCCGTCCTCTATGTCCCCGGCCATGCGGAGGACCTTCCCAGAGCCGAAATAGGTGTGGCCGCGGAGCTTCAGCGTGGGCTCCATCGTGTTGCCGTCAAGGTCCAGGAACTTGACGCCGTAGAAGGCGTTCGGGCCTATGTACACCAGGGTCTTCGGGAGATCGACCATCTCCAGGACCTTGCACCCGCTGAAGGCGCTCTTCCCGATCTTCCTGACGCCATCCTCGACGGTGATCTCCTTCAGGTTGGCGCAGTTGAAGAACGCGTACTCGCCGACGACGGAGATGTGGCCGGGTATGGTGACGGACTTCAGACCGTTGCAGTACGGGAACGCCTTGAAGCCCACGGAGGCCACCGTGGAGAGATCCACGCTGGACACGCCGTTGTTGTTGTAGAAGGCGTTCCTCCCGATGACCGCCCCGGTCCCGGTGAAACGGATGTCGGACATGTTCTTGCATGCGCTGAAAGCGCTGGCCTCTAGGATGACATCATCCCCTGGTATTTCGACCGAAGTCAGGCCGCAGCTGAAGAACGCGTAGCCGCCAATCTTCGTGAGGGTCGCAGGTATGGATATTTCCGTGAGGGATCCGCAGTAGGAGAACGATTTCAGCCCGACGGATTCCACCGACCCCAGACCGACGGACTCCAGAGACGTGCACCTGAAGAACGCGTAGTTGCCCACAGTCTTCACCGTGTCCGGCAGAGAGACCGACCTCAGCCCCGCGCACTCGTAAAACGCCTTGGGGCCGACGGAGACGACAACATATCCGAATCCCAGGTAGGAAACGGAGGCGGGCACGGCGACAGAGGACGGAGAGCCCTCGTACCCGACGAGGGAGACTGATGCAGGGTTCTGAGAAGTAACCTCGTAGACGAGCCCGCCGGAGGCGAACCTCTCCCCGACGTCCAGGGCCCTGGGGGCCGCCATCTTCAAGATTCCGTCGCCGGAGCCCTCGAAGTAGCGGCCGGCCAGGTCCCCGGGCGTGATGCGCAATGCCTCCCCGTCGGGGCCGAGGAAGGCCAGGCCGGAAAACGCATCGACGGCGATGTAATCGATCGCGGAAGAGATATTGATGGAGGACAGAGCAACGCACCCGGAGAACGCAGAGTATCCGATGGCTGTGACAGAATCCGGCATGACCACGGAAGCCAAAGATGTGCACCCAATGAACACATAGTGGCCGATGCCGGTCACAGAATCCGGTATGGTGACAGCTGTCACCTCCGGGCCTGCGGCGCAAGATACCAGAATCGTCCCGCTGACCAGCATGACCCCGTCGACAATCCCGCCGTAGGTCCCGGAGAACCCGTTGAGCGATTGGCACCCGGTGAACGCACTCATCCCGATGGACGTGACCGAGTCCGGGATGGAAACGAAGGAGAGGGAGGTGCAGCCGTAGAACGCGTTCATCCCAATGCTCGTGACTGAGCCGGGGATGATGACGGAGAAGAGGGAGGTGCAGCCGTAGAACGCGCTGTCATCGATGCTGTTGACTGAGTCCGGGATGGTGACGGAGGCTAGAGATTCACACAATCCGAATGCCCCATTGCCAATGGAGACCACAGAATCCGGAATGTCCACGGACGTGAGGGATGAGCAATAGGCAAACGCAAGATTACCTATGGTCTGGACCCCATCGCCGATGGATACGGACATGAGGGCTGAGCAATAGGCAAACGCATAGTCCCCTATGGTCTGGACCCCATCGCCGATGGATACGGACGTGAGGGAAGTGCATTCGTAGAATGCGTACTCGCCGATGCTCGTGACCGAATCCGGGATGGTGACGGAGGAAAGGGAAGTGCTTAAAGCGAACACATAGCTCCCGATGGACGTCGCCGTGGACGGGATGGATACCGACGTCACCCCGGAGCCGGTAGCATAGGCGACAATCTCGGATCCGCTCACGAGCATGATACCATCCACTATTCCGGGGTACTCTCCCGAAAAACCGCTCAGAGACACGCACCCAACGAACGCGGCTAGCCCGATGTATGTTACCGAAGACGGGATGGAAACCGAAGTAAGTGAGGAGCATCTGACGAACGTGCCCTCACCGATGGACGTGACCGAAGGCATGTAGACCGAGACGAGATTGGAGCAGTCGGTGAATGCACCTTCCCCTATGCTCTGGACCCCGCCGATTGACACGGTCGTGAGGGAAGTGCATTCATAAAATGCGTACCTGCCGATGCTCGTGACCGAATCCGGTATGGTAGCGGAGGCAAGTGAAGAGCAGCCGTAGAACGCATACTCCCCGATGCTGGCGACCGATCCGGGTATGGAGACGGAGGTTAGAGAGGAGCATCCGGAGAACGCGTCACTCCCGATGCTCGCGACCGAGTCGGGTATGGAGACAGATATGAGAGACCTGCAACCGTAGAATGCAAACTCCCCGATGGACAGAACGCCCTCGCATATGGTCGCCACCTTGACGTCATAGCCTCTCCAAAGGGCGGAATTGTAGTTGAAGTCGCGCATGTGTCCCGCGCCGAATATTGTGAGGGCGCCGCCGGCGTCCAGGTCCCAAGAGACGCCGTCGCCGCACTCGCCGGACGCGACCGCAGAAGAGGAGCCGGCGAACGCCAGGACGCCGCTGCCGGATCCGGCGAAGCGGCGGCCAGCGAGAGCATCGGGGGCATGTTCGAGCGCCTTCCCGTCCGGGCCGAGGAAGACCAGGCCAGAGAACGCGCCCGCGCCGATGGAGAGGCCGTCCCCGCGGAAGACTACATTGGACAGGCCATTGCAGGCGCCGAATGCGTACGCACCCAGCCTGGTCCCGTTCCCCGCGATATCAAGCGAGCTTATCCCACTCTTATAGAAGGCGTAGGCGCCGACCAGCCCCAGGGTGCCCGGGATTTTGACCGACCCGAGCGCGGAGCAATTCGCGAACGCCTTGAGGCCAACGGAAGAGACTGATCCGAGATCGAGGGCGGACAGGGAGGAGCACCCGTAGAAGGCCTTGTCGCCGACCGACTCGACCGCGTATTCGTAGCCCCTGTAAACAACAGAGGCAGGTATTGAGACCGCGGACGGGGACCCTTCGTAACCTACCAGGGAGACGGATGCGGGACCCTGGGAGACTACCTCGTAGGTGAGCCCGCCAGAGAAGAACCTCTCTCCGACTTCCGATGGCTCAGGGACCATCTTCAGGATATGGTCGCCGGAACCGACAAAAGAATGGCCGGAGAGGGCCTCGGGCGTATAGCTCAGCGTCTCTCCCTCATAGCCGAGGAGGATATACCCGTTGAACGCGTCGTCGCCGATTGTTTTTACCGAGACCGGGATGGACACGAAGGCCAGGGAAGGGCAGTCTTGGAACGCAAAGGCTCCGATGCTTCCAACGCCGTCTCCTATGGACACGGAGGCCAGGGATGTGCATTCGGAGAACGCCCATTCCCCGATGCTCCCGACCGATCCGGGGATGAACACGGAGGCCAGGGGGGTGCATCTACGGAATGCGTATCCTCCGATGCTTCCAACGCCGTCTCCTATGGACACGAAGGCCAGGGAAGGGCAGTCTTGGAACGCACAGGCTCCGATGCTTTCGACCGATCCAGGGATGGACACGGAGGCCAAGGAAGGGCAGTCTTGGAACGCACAGGCTCCGATGCTTCCAACGCCGTCTCCTATGGACACGGAGGCCAGGGATGTGCATTCGGAGAACGCCCATTCCCCGATGCTCCCGACCGATCCAGGGATGGACACGGAGGCCAGGAGGGTGCATCCACGGAATGCGTATCCCCCGATGCTCTGTACCCCATCGCCTATGACCAAGGAATTCAGGAAAGTGCAGCGGTTGAAAGCATAGCCTCCGATGCTCTCGACCGATCCAGGGATGGACACAGAGGAAAGAGAGGAGCAACGGTTGAAAGCATAGCCTCCGATGCTCTCGACCGAATTTGGGATAGTGATAGAGTCAAGGGAGGAGCACCCCTGAAACGCATAGTTATCTATTGTCTTGACCGAGTCGGGTAAAGAAACGGACCTCAACCCCTCGCACCCGAAGAACGCCCTCGCGCCGATTGACACGACCGCGTACTCAAAGCCGAAATTGGCCACGGAAACGGGCACAACGACAGATGACTGGGATCCTTCGCATCCGACCAGGGAAACGGATGAGGGGCACTGAGAAATCTTTTCATAGATAAGTCCGTCAGCAGAGAACCTGCTGTCAACGTTCAAAGGCTCAACAACCATAATCAAGGTTCCATTTCCGGATCCCTCAAAATAGTAGCCGGCAAGGGACTCGGGCGTGTGGCGCAATTCCGTCCCGTCGAGACCGAGGAAGGTCTGCCCGGAGAATGACCCCTCGCCTATGTAATCGATTGAAGCCGATATGCTGATAGAAGCCAGAGAGGTGCAGCCGAAGAACGCGTAAGATCCAATGCTGGTGACCGAGTCCGGGATGGATACGGAAACGAGGGATGTACAGTTGGAGAACGCTTGGCTCCCGATAACAGTGACCGAGTCCGGGATGGATACGGAAACAAGGGACGCGCAATAGCCAAACGCATACACTCCAATGCTGGTGACCGAGTCCGGGATGGATACGGAAACAAGGGAGTTACAGTTTTGGAACGTATGCGGTTTAATGCTGGTGACCGAGTCCGGGATGGATACGGAAACGAGGGAGTCGCATCCACGGAACGCAGTCTCCCCGATGCTGGTGACCGAGTCCGGGATGGATACGGAAACGAGGGAATCACAGTTGTAGAACGCTTCTTCTCCGATGCTGGTGACCGAGTCCGGGATGTCTACGGAGGAGAGGGAGATGCAGCCGGAGAACGCCGAACGCTCGATGCTGGTGACCGAGTCCGGGATGTCTACGGAGGAGAGGGAGGTGCAG